>NZ_SPKN01000041.1:0-17630 GCF_023127765.1 Pseudomonas sp. W15Feb34 | reverse complement strand
AAATCCCTGTCGAATTCCGGCCAGCGTGGTTTAACGGGGCGCCTAAGATCAAAAGCAGAGCAAGAGCAAGAGCAAGCAGCGAGTCAGCATGGTCATCGTGGGCAAGCCCTAATGCCAGTCAGTCAAGCGTACATCGCCCTCTGTAGGAGCGAGCAAGCTCACTCCTACAAAAGCCTAGGGCAAGCCCCCTCCCACATTTAGATCTGCCGTGTGTCAGCTGACTTTTAGTATCAACTTCCCGAAGTTCTCGCCGCTGAACAGCTTCATCAGCGTTTCCGGGAAGGTCTCCAGCCCCTCGACAATATCTTCCTTGCTCTTGAGCTTGCCCTGGGCCATCCAGCCGGCCATTTCCTGCCCGGCCGCCGCGAAGTTCGCCGCGTGGTCCATCACCACAAACCCTTCCATGCGCGCACGGTTGACCAGCAACGACAAGTAGTTGGCCGGACCTTTGACGGCTTCCTTGTTGTTGTATTGGCTGATCGCGCCGCAAATCACCACGCGGGCTTTGAGTGCCAGGCGGCTGAGCACGGCGTCGAGAATATCGCCGCCGACGTTATCGAAATACACGTCCACGCCTTTGGGGCACTCGCGTTTGAGGGCGGCAGGTACGTCTTCGCTTTTGTAGTCGATGGCGGCGTCAAAGCCCAGCTCATCGAGCAGGAACTTGCACTTGTCGGCACCGCCGGCAATCCCCACCACGCGGCAGCCTTTGATCTTGGCGATCTGCCCGGCGATGCTGCCCACGGCACCCGCGGCGCCGGAAATGACCACGGTGTCACCGGCTTTCGGCGCACCGGTCTCCAGCAGGGCGAAGTAAGCCGTCATGCCGGTCATGCCCAGGGCAGACAGGTAACGGGGCAGGGGCGCAAGCTTGGGGTCGACCTTGTAGAAACCACGGGGCTCGCCGAGGAAGTAATCCTGCACGCCCAGGGCGCCATTCACGTAGTCCCCCACCGCGAAGTTCGGATGGTTCGAGGCAATCACCTTGCCGACGCCCAGCGCCCGCATCACTTCGCCGATGCCGACCGGCGGGATGTAGGACTTGCCCTCATTCATCCAGCCACGCATGGCCGGGTCGAGGGACAGGTATTCATTGCGTACCAGGACCTGGCCGTCGGCAGGCGTGCCCACCGGCACTTCCTGGTAGGTGAAGGTCTCTCGCGTGGCCGCACCGACCGGGCGTTTGGCGAGCAGGAATTGGCGGTTGGTCTGGGCGGTCATGGCAAGGACTCTTTGGAAATGAATCATGAGTGATAGCCCTTCAGTGACGCCAGGGCAAGGTTGTCTGCGGGAGGCGAATGCCCGTCGATAGGCATCGCTGATAACCATCCCGGTAGACTTATCACTGCGATTCATGCAGCGCTAACCCGCCGTCTGATAGTGCTGACGCGCTGATCCCTGTGTTGGCTAGACTCGCGCCACCGTTACCACTCCCATAGGACAGTTCCCATGAGCATGACATTTTCTGGCCAGGTCGCCCTGGTAACCGGCGCCGCCGCGGGTATTGGTCGCGCCACTGCGCTGGCGTTCGCGGCCGAAGGCTTGAAGGTGGTCGTTGCCGACCTCGACGTGGCGGGGGGCGAGGGGACTGTTGCGCTGATCCGCCAGGCCGGCGGCGAAGGGGTGTTTGTGCGTTGCAACGTCACGCTCGAAACGGACGTACAGCAATTGATGGCGCAGACGGTCGCCATCTATGGACGACTGGACTATGCCTTCAACAACGCCGGGATTGAGATCGAGAAAGGCAAGCTGGCCGACGGCAGCCTGGATGAGTTCGATGCCATCATGGGGGTTAACGTCAAAGGCGTCTGGTTGTGCATGAAGTATCAGTTGCCGCTGTTGTTGGCCCAGGGCGGCGGAGCAATCGTCAACACGGCATCGGTGGCCGGGCTGGGGGCGGCGCCGAAGATGAGCATCTATGCGGCGTCCAAACACGCAGTGATCGGCCTGACCAAGTCGGCAGCCATTGAGTATGCGAAAAAGAAGATCCGCGTGAACGCGGTCTGCCCTGCCGTGATCGATACCGACATGTTTCGCCGCGCCTACGAGGCCGACCCGCGCAAAGCCGAATTCGCGGCGGCCATGCATCCGGTCGGGCGCATCGGCAAGGTTGAGGAAGTCGCCAGCGCCGTATTGTACCTGTGCAGTGATGGTGCCGCCTTTACCACCGGCCAGTCCCTGGCGGTGGATGGCGGCGCGACGGCGATCTAGGACGGCAAGTCGCACGGCATTCGAAAATAGGGCGAGGTGCTGTGGGGCGTTTCCATAGGGGGCAGTGGGCCGTGTTCGAATATGTATCAGTAGGTAAATAATCCAATAAAATCAATACTTTAATAAAACTTGGCAGCAAGTTTTGGCGGGCTTCTGTGCTTAACTGTTTTGGGTTAACAAACAGTTGAAGTGAGTGGCTCATGGATTTAGGGATCGATCGACAAGCCCTGGTACCGGTTGTTCAGCAAATCGTCAGCGCGGTGGCCCATTGGATTCGCAAGGAAGGAGTGAGCCCTGGAACGCGCTTGCCGTCCATTCGGCAACTGGCCCTCGACAACCTGCTGAGCCAGTCCAGCGTGATCGAGGCGTTCGAGCGGTTGGTGGCCCAGGGCCTGTTGGCTCCGAAGCACGGCTCGGGTTTTGTGGTGGCGCAACCCGCCACTGACCAGGAACGCCACTGGTACGAAGGCGCGGAGCAACTGTGGGGCGCTTTTACCGATAGCCCGCTGGGCGAGCTGAAGCTGGGATGCGGCTGGCTGCCGGACGCCTGGCGCGAAAGCGATGACATCAGCTATGCGATCCGCGAACTCAGTCGTACCGATACCGGGGCCTTGTTCAATTACAGTACGCCCTTGGGGCTGCCGGTGCTGCGCGAACAACTGCTCAAGCGTCTGACCCAGATTCACATAGCCACCCGCCTGGACTGTATTCTCACCACCCATGGCGTCAGCCATGCCCAGGACTTGCTGATACGTACCTTGCTCAAGGCTGGTGATGAGGTTGTGGTGGAAACACCCGGGTATGGCAACCTCTATCGCCAGTTGGCGTTGCAGGGTGTCACGCTGCTGGAGGTTCCGCGCGCCCGTGGCGGCCCGGATATCCCAGCCTTGGAGATATTGCTGCAAACCCATCGGCCCAAGTGCCTGTTCATCAATAGCCTTTATCACAATCCCACCGGCACCAGCCTGTGCCGTTCGGTGGCGCAGCGGTTGTTGGAACTGGCGCGAGAGCGGGATTTCCTGATCATCGAAGAGGATGTCTACGGCGACCTGCAACATGCCAGTTGCACGCGCTTGTCGGCGCTGGACCACAATGACCGGGTGATCTATGTGTCGAGTTTTTCCAAGACCCTGAGCAGCGCCCTGCGCGTGGGTTACCTCTGCGCCAGTGCCACGCTCATTGCGCAATTGGCTCACCTCAAGACCCTGACGGGGCTCGGCACCTCGCGCTTTGCCGAAGCCATGGTGGCAACCTTGTTGAGCAACGGCACTTACCGTAAGTGGGTGCAGCGCCTGCGCAAGCACCTGAATGCGCAGATGGCTGCGACTTTACAGGTGCTGGAGGATGAAGAGTGGCAGGTCTTTGCCGTTCCCGCAGGGGGCATGTTCCTGTGGGCGCGACCGGGCATCCCGGACCCATCGCGGCTGCAGGCCTGTGCACGGCGGCTCGGCGTGCTGCTGTCGCCCGGCGCGCTGTTCAGCCCCACCGGGGAGCGTAGCGACTGGCTACGCATCAATGTGGCCTATGCAGGGGATCAGCGCGCACTGGCGTTGTTCCGTGCCATGGGGCCGACCAGATCGACCTCGACCATTCTGAAAACGACGGGCGTGTAGCTTTTTGCCATTATTGCGGCGCCAGCGGCTTGTGCTCAGTGCCCTGGGGTTGCCACTCTCACTGCTTGTAAACCTGGCTTATGGCATCTGCCATTGCAAGAGGATCAAGTGCAATGATTTGGGGCGTGCAACGACGATTCGCCAACCTTGGCATGGCAAAAAAACTGGGCTTGGGTTTTACCTTGGTACTCCTTCTGACGGCCCTGGTAGCGGCGATCGGTGTAGGGGCCCTGCACACCGTCGGTCAGCGCTTTGATGGCCTCAAACAGATGTCTTCGCTCAATAGCGAGCTGCTCAAGGTGCGCGTGATCGAGCAGAACTACGCGCTGCACGCCGACCCCAAGGCTGTTGACGCCCTGCATGGCAGTGTTGACGCATTGCTGGCCCAGGCCATCAGCCTCAAGGCCCGGTCCGCCGTCAACGAGCGAGTGATGAGTGATGTCGAGCAAGCTTTGATTGCCTATCGCAAGGCGTTTGACGAGTTCGTCGACTTGACCCAGGCCAAGGATCTGGCGCTGGAAATGGCCAGTTGGTCGGTGTCCAGCGTGGCCAATAACCTGGACGTGTTGCAAGCCGGCCTCGCCGACGACGGCGCTTATGGCCTCAAGGAAAGCCAGGGCAAGGAGGGCGCCGAGTTTATCGAGCAGGCGGGGCAGGTCAGCCAGGTGTCGCGCCTGATGCTGCAAGCCATGAACGAAGCGCGAGTGCGCCTGGATCAGAGCCGCAAGGCTGAAACAGACGACGGCGCACAGGGCAAGATCGAGCAGGCCGACCAGGCCCTGGCCGAGGTCGAGAAGTTGAAAGCCAGCGTCAAGGACGCGGGCTACCAGACCGTACTCAACGAAGTCAGCGGGCATATCGCGTCATTCAGTGAAAAGCTCGGCGAGTACATCGGGCTGCTGGCCCAGGAAAAGCTGGTCTATACGCAACTGCATGATCGCGCCGAGCAAGTGGTCAGCCAGGTCAATCAGGCGTACGCCGCTGAAGATCAGTCCATGCAGGCGCAGTTGCAGCGCAGCACGCTGCTGATCATCGCTTCCTCGGCCTTGGCGTTGCTGGTGGGCTTGATTGCTGCTTGGCTGATTACCCGTTTGATCGTTGCGCCGTTGCGCAGCGTGATCGCCGTGGCCCAGCAGATTGCCTCGGGTGACCTGAGCGGGCGCATGGAGGTCAGCCGCCGCGATGAAATTGGCCAATTGATGCAAGCCATGCAGCAGATGAGCAGCGGTTTGAGCCAGATGGTCAGCGGGTTGCAGGCCGGCATTGAACAATTGGCCAGTTCCGCGCATTCGCTGTCCAGCGTTACCGAACAGACCAACCACGAGGTCAACAGTCAGAAGGAAGAAACCGAACAGGTTGCCACGGCGATGAACCAGATGACCGCCACGGTGCACGATGTGGCGCGCAATGCCGAGCAAGCGGCGCAAGCTGCACAGACGGCGGATGCCAAGGTCGACAGCGGCCAGCAGGTGGTGCGCATGAGCTTGCAGCGTATCGAATTGCTGGCCACGTCAAGCAACAGTGCCAGCGCGAGTATCGAAAGCCTCAGCGCAGAGATCCAGAACATTGGCGCCGTGCTGAGCGTGATCAATAGCGTGGCCGAGCAGACTAATCTGCTGGCCTTGAACGCCGCCATCGAAGCGGCGCGTGCCGGTGAGCAGGGGCGTGGCTTTGCCGTGGTGGCCGACGAGGTACGGGCCCTGGCCAAGCGCACCCAGCAATCGACCGAGGAGATCGAACGGCTGGTCAGCACCTTGCGCAGTGCGGCGCAGTCGTCGGTGCAGCAGATCCAGCAAAGTGGCGAACTGGTGAAACTGGCGGTCGGTGATGCCCTGCAAACCGAAAGTGCCTTGGGCAGCATTGCGGCCGCCGTGTCACTGATCCAGCAAATGAACCAACAGATCGCCGCCGCCGCCGAGGAGCAAAGCTCGGTGGCCGAAGAGATCAACCGCAGCGTCACCAGTATTCGGGCAAGTGCCGATCATTCGGCGCTGAGTATGCAAGGCAATGCAGCATCAAGCGTCCAGCTGGCGCAGTTGGGCGTGGAACTCCAGGGGATGGTGGGGCATTTCCGCCTGTGATCGCCGCTGGGGTGCGGCGAGCAAGGCGAAGGGGGTCAGGCGTTGTTGGCGAGGAAGGTCAGCAGTGCTTCGTTGACGAAGTCCGGGTTTTCGCGGCTTGAGATATGCCCGGCCTCGGGGATCAGGATCAGGTCGCAACCAATCAGTCCGGCCATTTCCTCGGATTCGGCAGGTGGGCGGGGGGTGTCTTGCTCGCCGCACAATATCAGGGTGGTGTCGGCGTCCAGACGCGGCAATTGCTCCAGGATATCTTCACGGCTGAAGATCAGGCGGCCCAGCGGTACGATGCTATCGAGCAGGCGTTCGCGGGGGAATCCCTGCAGGGATTTGCGAAAGTCCTGATACAGCGCCGATTCACGGTCGATGTTCGGGCGAAAGAAGATCGGTGCGATCACATCCAGTAGCGGCTCGGGGATGGCGCCGGCGTCTTCGATCATCTTGAACAGCGAGAAATAATACTGGCGAGTCGCTTCAGGTTCGGCGCCGAGGTAGGTGTCCATCAGCACCACGCTGTTGATGCGCTCGGGCGCCAGTAGTGCCAGGCGCGCGCCCCACATGCCACCGACCGACAGGCCCACCAGGTTGATCTGCTCGACGTCCAGGTGATCCAGCAGCGCCAGGGCCTGGCGAGCCAGATCATCCAGGGACCGGGTTTGCGTGGGCATCGGGCCCGACTCGCCATGGCCCCACAGCTCGGGGACTATTACACGGTATTGCTGGGACAGCGCTTCAATCTGCGGCGTCCACATGTCGCGAGCCCACAGGTAACTTGAACCAAGCAATACGACCGGGCCGCTGCCCTGGTCGAGGTAATGCAGCGGTTGTCCATCAATCACGGCAACAGGCATAGCAGGCCTCTAACTTCACGGAGTGAGGGGCACTTTTTTACGCTAGTCGGGGGCGGGGGGATAGATGCAAAGTGATGGCATATGGTGTGAGGGTGCCATCCAACTGACACCCCTCCCACGTTATTGACTGGGCTGTCAGTCGTAGATAGCTTTCTTTTTCCACTCGGCGTCGGCATCGACGACCTTCAAACCTTCGGTCAGCTCGTTGACTTCGTCTTCTGCCGGTTGGCTGTTGGTCAGCACCGTGGAGTTGGCGCGGGCCAGTTGTGACTCCAGCAGTTGCAACTGTGCGCTGTAGAGCACCGGTTCCGGTTGTTTGCGCAAGTACTGCACGCCGCGTTCGAACGCCAGGCGCGCCTGGCCGGGCTGGCCTTGCAGCAGGGCATGTTGGCCGAGGTTGTTGAAGAACTCGATATGCAGCAGTACCAGGATATGACGGATTTCCTTGATCCAGTGCTTGGCTTCATTGGTTGGCAGGAAACCGTCCTGGGCTGCGCGGGTGACTTGGCCGTGCAGGGCTTCGAGCAAAAAGCGCACGTCCTTGGCCTTGGCTTCGGTCTGGATCGGCGCAGGTGGGTTGGCCACCGGAATCGATTCGCCCTGGGCGATCAACGCATTCAGCTCGCTGATACGTGCCTTGATTGGCGCGCTGGACTTATTGAGGTTCAACAGGCGCTGGTTGACGTTCAGTTCCAGGCGAGCCAGCAACAGTTTG
Organism: Pseudomonas sp. W15Feb34; assembly: GCF_023127765.1. NCBI lineage: Bacteria > Pseudomonadati > Pseudomonadota > Gammaproteobacteria > Pseudomonadales > Pseudomonadaceae > Pseudomonas > Pseudomonas sp. W15Feb34. Next base: position 10,162 of record NZ_SPKN01000041.1, on the reverse strand, counting down.
AGCGCCGGGGTCATCAGTTGGCCGGGGAAAGTCTCGGTGATTTCACCGCAGCGACGCAGCCGATCGTTAAGCTCGATCTCGGTACGCTTCTTTTCCAGCTTGTTGTTTTCCACCACGTGGTTCATGTAGCCAATGGCGATCAGTATTACGATCCCGGCTATTACCAGCAGGGTGATCATGAGTGGTGTCACCGGTGTGACCTCTTTATAGGGTTTGCTGTGGAGTGTAGTGACTGGGGCACCCGGCGGATAGGACCGATCGACCAGTTGCCCGGGTAGTTTCTTCTATATAGGTAAGCGCTTCCGAATGGGTGCACATTGCCATCATTTGCCCAGGCAGACTATAACGCCTTGTTGAACGCCAGAATATAGGCGCCAAGGCTCCAGCGGCGACAATGCCCGCACGGGCCGGCAAACCATGGCGAAGTCATTGATTTAAATAAATTTATCCTTGGGGGTTGACGACCTTTCAATCCATCCATAGAATGCGCGCCACTTACAGCGTAAAGCACACAGCGAAACGCGGTAGGGAGTGAATGTTGTACGTGTGTCCCCTTCGTCTAGTGGCCTAGGACACCGCCCTTTCACGGCGGTAACAGGGGTTCGAGTCCCCTAGGGGACGCCATTTGCGGGAATAGCTCAGTTGGTAGAGCACGACCTTGCCAAGGTCGGGGTCGCGAGTTCGAGTCTCGTTTCCCGCTCCAATTTACAAGCAGTGTGGCCCTCGGGCGGCATTGAGTGAAACCAGGACCAAGTCTTCGGACGAGGCCTCTGGGCACTGAAATACACACCATGTGTTTCAGTAGCGTGTCCCCTTCGTCTAGTGGCCTAGGACACCGCCCTTTCACGGCGGTAACAGGGGTTCGAGTCCCCTAGGGGACGCCATTTGCGGGAATAGCTCAGTTGGTAGAGCACGACCTTGCCAAGGTCGGGGTCGCGAGTTCGAGTCTCGTTTCCCGCTCCATATTCAACGAAAACGCCGATCAGAAATGATCGGCGTTTTTGTTTGTGCTGAATTTGGCCAGATACGGTTTTGCCGCGTTCAAACGGCCGCATGGGCTTGCGGCCTTGGCATAAAAAATCGGGCAAACAGTTCGGACTGCGATTTGATATTGAGCTTGCTGTAGAGGTTGCGGCGGTGAACTTTGATGGTTTCAGTCGACAGCGCCAGCTTCCCGGCGATTTCCTTGTTGGAAAAACCGCTGAGCAGCAACTTCAGCACGTCTTTCTCGCGTGCTGTTATTTGTGTGCCCAACTGGGTCAGCACCTCAGTCCATGGGGCCGGTTCGGCGATGTTCTTTTGTGGGTCAATTTCAAAGCACATGCGTTGATGCATCATTGCCGTCACCCACGGCTTGATCATGTCCAGTAGCGTGACTTGCGCCTGGGTGAAGCGCACGTTACTGCCAAACGACATGCACAAGGTTCTGTCGGCATCGAGTTGCACGTTGTACTGCGCCTCATCGACCGAGATGTATTGCGCGAAATATTGCTGGTAGTACTCGGTTTCAAGAAAGTGTTCCGGCGCAATATCGAGCAGATGGAAGAACCCGCTCTGCGGGTTTTCCCGATTAGCGATATAAAACGGGTCCAGCAGGTAAAGACCTTTCACATACCGATGAATAAAGGCATCCACTTCTTCGCTGTCCGCCACCTCCGGCAGGCTGATCACCCGCACGGCGTGATCGCTGAAAACCAGCACAACCCAGTTGTCTATCTGCACATATTCATTCAATACGCGAATCAATGAGCTCCAGAACTCTGGTCGATCAAGCTGCATGATCAGTTTGCCAACCGATCGGTGCCAAGCCAGGTTGTGAAGGTCAAGCGACATGTTCTACCCCTTTAGGGTTAGGGATTTGCAGGCCGGAGCTAAGTACTTGTAGGTATTTACTATTCGACAACGCCCGGTATATTCACCCCGAGCTTACGATAGCCATGAAGGCGCTTCGGGTAACAGGGATAGTCATATGAGTCGATCACACTTGCGAGCTATTTTTTTAGCCTCGCTGCTTGGCGCCGCCATCAGCACGCCGGCCAGCGCCGCGCAATCTTCGGTGTATCTGTATAACTGGTTCGGGTTTCTCGAGCCGCAAACCCCGAAGGAGTTCCAGCAGGAAAGCGGCATCAAGCTGCATATGGATGCCTTCGACAGCGCCGAAACCATGCAGAGCAAAGTCATGGCCGGGCGCACCGGTTATGACCTGGTCGTGGCTACTTCCAATGTGCTGCCCGGCCTGATCAAGGCGGGGGTGTTGCAAGAGCTGGACCGCTCGCAACTGAGTAATCTGTCGCATATCGATCCCGATATCCTGTCTCTGCTGGCGGTCAATGACCCTGGTAATCGCTACGCCGTACCCTACGTCTGGGGCACCACCGGCATTGGCTACGATGTGGACAAGGTCAAGGCCGCCCTGGGTGATAACGCCCCGGTGGACAGCTGGGATCTGATCTTCAAAGAAGAAAATATCAGCAAGCTCAAGGCCTGTGGCGTGGCCATGCTCGACTCGCCCAGCGAAATCATTTCGATCGCCTTGCACTACCTGGGGCTGCCCAGCAACAGTACCAACCCTGAGGATTACCAGAAGGCCCAGGCCCTGCTGCTGAAAATCCGTCCCTACGTGCTCTATTTCGATTCCTCGCGAATCGACACCGATTTGGCTGACGGCAATATTTGCGCAGTTGTAGGCTGGGCCAATGGTGCGCTGGCTGCGCAGGCGATCAATGAAAAATCCAACAGCGGACGCAAGATTGCCTACAGCCTGCCTCGAGAAGGCGCATTGGTCTGGTCTGAAAACTGGGTACTGCTCAAAGACGCTCGGCACCCCAAGGCTGCGCTGGAGTTCATTAATTACATGCTGCGCCCCCAGGTGATTGCCAAGACTTCCAACTACATGCTCTATCCCAACGCCAATAAAGATGCCACGCAGTTCGTCGAGCAGAAGTTGCGCGATAACCCGTGGATTTATCCCGATAAAAAGACCATGGCCACGCTGGTTCCGCTTGAGCCGTTGCCGTTGAAGGCGGAGCGTATTCGTACCCGGGTCTGGACCAAGGTCAAGAGCGGTACGTGAGTGTAGGCCTATTGGGCGGTTGACCCAGGGGCCGGGGAGGGCAACAGCATGCGCCAAGGCGGTGATCAGTGTTATTTGGAGTCAGACGACTACAAAGCGTACAAAGAGATTGAAGAGCAGATCGGCCTCTGCACGCCGGAACAAGCCTGGGCCATGTATTACGTCTCGACGGGCATGGTGCGAGAAAACATCACCCTGGCGGTGATGGAGCACATCGGCAGGGGGAATCGCGCATTGTTGCTTGAATTCCCCGACCTGGTACGGGTCAGGGGGCGAGACTATGAGCCCGGAGCACTCGCGTCCAACTGGCCTTTGTTGCGCAGGCATCGTGGATAACGCCCTGCGCAGCGCCTATGCAAAGCAAAGCTTGATCGCAGGATATCCATGTAAGGCATATTGCACTGGCTACGGCGCTGGGGCTCGTTGGTCGTCTCATAGCCAGCCAGGTGGATAAGGGTGGGCTCGATAGAAGCGACGTAGGGCGAGCACGTCTCGCTCGACGGTTTTTTTTACCCAAGCCTGATAAGCCGCTTGCACTGTCATTTCGCCAGCCGGCCAGGACCGACAATCGATAATCGCCGAGGCCGCCTGCATGCCGGATATCAATGCCTTGACCACGCCGTGAGAGGCGCACGGGTCCAGCGTCGCAGCGGCGTCACCGACTAGAAAATAACCGCTCCCGGCTGTCGTGCGGCACAGTCGCCACGAGACATCTGCTCCGCGAATCCGGCCGATCATCCTCAGTGGCTCCAATGCCTTGGGTATCAGGCGGTGCGGCACGTCTTGTGCAAACGCCAGTTGGGTCCAGTGCAGGCAGGTTGGGCTGATACGGGCAATCCAGTGCCAGCCGTCTGAGTGGGCAAACAGCCCGAGTTTTTCATCCGGCAGGTTGCTGTCTTCGCAGTAGCCGTAACGTGCGACCAACCGCGGTGAAAAACGGCGCAAGGGTATTTTCAATTGGCGTTGCAGCCAGGCGTGATGCCCAGTGGCATCTACTACAAATTGCCCGGTCCATTGTGCTGCTTGCGCCTGGACGCCTTGAACACGACCTTGCTCCAGCAATACCCGGCTCGGATGTCTGAGATGAACGATCTGCACGCCCAGATTGCGTGCCTGTTCAAGTAATTGCTGGTCGAGTAACGCTCGCGGAATCTGGAAGCCCCTCCATTGCTCGTCGCCACTTGCGCTGAATGCCTGGAAACGAGGCGGGCCATCCCAGTGAACCCAATGGCCCGTGTGGCGGTGGCAGTTCTGGGGGGGGATCCCCAGTTGGCGCAGCAGCGGCTCAACGCCAGGGTGCAGTGTTTCTCCTGGCCGGTGTCTGGGAAAACTGGTCTTCTCCAGCAGGACTACCCGTAGCCCTCGCTGTGCGCAGTGGATTGCTGCAGCGCAGCCAGCCGGGCCGCCGCCGACAACAACGACGTCAAAGTGACTCATCGAGGTGTCGCCAGAGCTCCCCGTCCCGGCGGATAAGCAGCGCGTCCTGGCTCATATACAGTTCGATCTCTTGCTCTATTTCCACATGACGAAGTTTGAAGTCATGCGCTGGGGTGCTGATCGCGCCGTGTTTGTAAAGCCTGTAGTACGCCACCTCGCCTTCCAGTCGCAAACCGGCCTCTTGCTGTGCGACTTCGAAAGCTTCGTCCGGTAATTGCACCTGAAAAAACGACAGCAGCGGCCAGCGTTTTCGTTGCTCGCTGTCTGAGCCCGCACCGACTGCTTGATAGGCGCGGCGCATGCCCAGGACACGCTGATGGTACTGCCTGGTGCTGGTCTGCCCGGTCGCGGCCAGTGAGATCCGGCCATCCAGCGCGGCCTGGGTGTAGTCGCCGTATTCATAAGCCTGGTATTGAACCAGCGTGCGCCCCTCCAGTTCGATCAGTGAGGGGCCGCTACGCCCATCCCAGGCAGGCTGGTCTAGCAGGCCGATTTCGTTGTCAGTCAGCGGGATGACCGTAGCAGAGACATTGCGTGGTTCGAACGTACGGGTTGAATCAGGCGCCACCCCTGGCCAGTACGAACCCAGCGCAGCACAGATGCGTGCATCTTCCGTGAACGGGCTGGCTAACTGATAGCCACACAGCATATTGGTGAATGGGGCATCTACCAAACCACGGCCGACTTCCCAGCCAGGCCCGAAGACGCCGCTGGCGAAATCCGGCAGGCAGGATTGTCGCTGGGCATAGGCCGCCGGATGTCCGGGGCTTGGAGTCGTGGACGTTTGGGGGTGCGAGACGATCGCAGTGGCGCCGCGGTCTTCAGCGGAAAAATAACCGCCCCTGAGCGATTGATTGATGAAAAACCGCACATCGGACAGTGGGTTGACTCGCGTGTGCCATACCTGCGGACAGGGTGGGGTAGGACAAGGAAAAACCTGCGGGTCGCTGGACCATTGCTTGAGTTCCCGTTGTCCACACAACGGGTAAAAATCCGGTGCTCCGATAATCGAATAGGCGGCGATGCTCTGCAGTTCCAGTGCTGGACAGAGTGCGCGCACCCAGCCATCGGCCATTGCGTCCTGATAGTGTAAGGCTCGGTAGCCTCCGGCCTTGACGATGGCATCGACATCCTCACGTTGATTCAGGTCTTCAATCGAGCCGTCGTCACGCACATGATGGCGCCCATGCACCAGGCCGCCGGTGCCCGGGGGCATCATGAAGGACAACGGTCGACCTTGGTAGTGAGTCAGCTGCACCAGCCGCTCCTTGGCGTTGGGCACCAGCAAGCCTGGTGCAAAGCCATCGATATCCGCCCAATGACATAACCCCTCGGTAATGACGAACGGTGCGTTGAGAATGTCAGGCTCTTGCCAACCGGTATTGCGAAAGCGTCTGTGGATTTGACCGATCTTTTCATTGACCTGGTGATTGACCAACTGAACGCTCAGGTCCATACCCGCCACGCACTCATCGCCATCGAATACCTTATGCAAGGGCACCCAGAACTCAAGATCATGGTCGATGGATTGAGCATTCATCGGGCCGAACCGCTCGGGCTGACCCACATGCCGTGCCGCTATGAACGCGCCGTAGCGCGCCGGGATAACGCGCATTTGATTGGGCTGGTCCTCGACAAAGGGCAAAAAGCCCCTGCGTTGCGGGTCATACAGCGCTGGCGCCGTACCGACCCGGGCGATTCCGGTGCGGGAAAAGCACAGGTCGGCCTGGCGCCCATGCACGGTCTCGGGGCAGGGGCGGTATTCATAGGCAAACACGGCAATCGCCAGCTCTGCATCACCGGCGGCCAGCCGCAAAACCTCCATGCTGGGAGGATTGGCACCGTAGACATAATTAAGGATGTGTTCGGTTTCAGCAGGGGTAGGGAAGGCTGTGAGTGCACTGCCGTTGATTCCGAGGTTCACATTCGGCGAGGCGAATGCATGAAACAGCAGGCTGGCGGCCGGGTGCCCAGGCTCGACGCCACGTACGCCATCGGCCGAAAAGTCCTCAAAGCCGGGCTGGGTACGATCGATGAGCAGGGGTTTGGCGAGTTCATCGCGCAGGGTTGTCGAGGTTATGTCCAAGCCATGGTGCAGCAACAGATCACGCCAGCCGGTGGGAGCCAGGCGTGTGCAGGCGCGTTCGACAGCATTGATCAGCGACATCCCGAGTGCTCCGACAGGTTCAGAGGCCAGGGTACGTTAAAGGGGGCGGCGCGGTAACTGACCGAACGGCTAGGTAAGCGGGAAAGGAGCCGTTGCACCGGGCCATCACGCGTTCAGCGCCTATCCATCGCTTTCATAGCCTGCGCCAGCCGTTGTGTTGCGTGATGGATCTCATCCCTGTCCAGGGAGGCAAAGCCCAGGCGCAGTGCGTTTTCCGCTTGGTCGCTGGGTGAAAACTGACGACCGCTGCGTACCACCAGCCCATGCTCCAAGGCGGTGTGCACCAAGCGATCCACGTCCAGGCTATCCTCGAAACGAACCCAGAGCGCCAAGCCACCTTCGGGCTCGCGTATCTGTATGCGCTCACCGAATGCCTGGTCCAGGCAGTCGCGCAGCACGGTGCGGCGCGCCCTGTATTCCTTCGAAACGCGGCGCAGGTGTTTTTTCAACTCACCGTGATTGATCAAGTCCGCCAGCATGGTCTGTGCGACCGCATCGGCATCGCCCAGCATCAGTGCGGCATTGCGCTGCAGGGCTTCAATCACTTGCGTGGGGGCCACGATGTAACTGCAACGAAACGTCGAGCCCAGCACCTTGGATAACGAGCCGATATAGATCACATGGCGCTGGCCGCGGTCACTGGCCAGCGGCAGGTAAGGGCGGCCGCTGAAGTGATATTCGTGGTCGTAGTCTTCTTCGATCACGCAAAAGTCATGTTGCGCGGCCAATGCCAGTAAGTGTTGTCGACGTGCGGCATGCAGGCTCACGGTGGTGGGAAATTGGTGGTGGGGCGTGAGGTAGATCAGGCGCACCGTGTGCTCGCGGCATAAGCGCTCGACCTGGTCGGTGCGGCAACCTTCATCGTCGATGTCGACCGTGACCAACTGCGCGCCGAGCTTGCGGAAAATTTCCCACGCCGGCGGGTAGCTCAAACGCTCCACCAGTACCACGTCGCCAGGCTTGATCAGCAGGCTGGCGCTCAGGTACAGGGACATCTGCGTGCCCTGGGTCAGGCAAATATTTTCGGCAGTCACTGTCAGCCCGCGGTTATTGCGCAGCATCTCGGCCAGGGCGCAGCGCAACTGATAGCCGGTGCCCTCACTGCCGTAACGCACCGTGTTGGAGGCGAAGCTGTTACGCAGCGCATGGCGATAGTAGCGATGCAACACGGCCTGGGGCAGCAAGCGGTGGTCGCTGGTGCCATTGTCGAAGAACAGCGCACTGTGCCGATGCTGAAGCGCGACCACCTGGGCGTTATGGTTGAAATACGGTACCACCGGCTGGTCCAGCAGCAGTGGGGCGAAAGACGGTTGCGCCGCACAGGGCGGGGGCTTTGGCGCCAGTTGCGCATTGACGAATGTGCCGCGGCGCGGCTCGCTGATCAGCCAGCCTTTGGTCATCGCTTCTTCATAGGCCAGGATCACCGTCTTGCGGTTGACGTCGAGCATTTGTGCCATTTCCCGTGTGCCCGGCAGCAACGTCCCAGGCGGCAGGCGCCCTTCGACAATCGCGGTGACCAAGCCTTCGGCAATCTTGCGATAGGACGCCTGGCGGGTGTCGTCGTCAAGCTTGAGCAGGGGGCGCCATTTACGCAACTGGACCATCTGAAGTATCCAAAACTGGAGGTTTTAATGGTCCTAGTCTAGCGTAACAATCCAGGCCTCACTTACCCCGAGGTCTTTATGAACACACGCCATGTCATTGAACTGTCTCCCTCGGGAAAAACTTTTGAGACCGGCGACGAACTGTTGCTCGACGCCATGCTTGCCAGCGGCCTGGCCGTGCCGTTCTCGTGCCGCCGCGGCGCGTGCGGCTCCTGCAAGGTGGTGGTCGCCGCAGGTGAGTACCGGGCCAAGCGCCTGGCGCCGGATGCGCCGGCGCCGTGTTACCCCCTGGCCGCCAATGAAATGTTGCTTTGCCAGAGCCATGCCTGCACCGACATGCGCCTGGAGATTCCCGGCTGGTCCCTGGACACACCTGCGTTGGTCGTTGGCGCTCAGGTTATTGGCAAGCGCGCGCTCGGGCCTGATGTCATTGAGTTGATGCTCAAGCCCGATACACCGTTGAAGGTGCGAGCTGGCCAATACCTCAAGTTCCACCTGGCAGACGGCGACACGCGTTGCTTCTCGGTTGCCAACCTGCCAACAGAGGACGAGGGGCGTTTGGTCTTCCAGATTCGTCGGGTGCGCGGCGGGTACTTTTCCGAGGGCGTACTGGATGGCTTGGCCGTGGGGGCGCGGATGCAATTGGAAGGACCGTTTGGCGCCTGCACCTGGCAGGACGATGACGCAGCGCCCGTCGTGCTGTTTGCCACGGGTACCGGTTACGCGGGCATCAAGCCGATCCTGTTGACCGCGCTCAAACGCAATGTCGAGGTGACGTTGTATTGGGGCGGCGCGCAGTCAACCGACTTTTATGACGGCGCCTTTCTGGATGAATCGATGCTCGAGCACCCCCGTTTTCGCTGGCATTCGGTGCGATCATCCGAGGGGCGGGTGCAGGAGGTTGCATTGAGCCACGGGCATCATTGGGAGGCGGCCCAGGTCTATGCGTGTGGTAACGGCCCCATGCTTAGCCAGGTGCGTGCCCATTGCGTTGAGGCGGGGTTGCCGAGCCATCGGTTTGTCGCAGAGGCGTTTGTCGGCAGTGGTCGGTCAAGCGCGCAAGCGGTATTGCTGTCGTTCGACCCGATCTGGGAAAAAGTCGGCCCGCGCTATTCCCTGGACGGGATGTTGGCGGCGCGAGAAAAATCCATACGCGCCCTGGCGGCCATCGCCAGCCGGTTGACGGTCGGCATGACCACCAGCGAAGCCCTCGAGATGGCCGCCCAGCAACTCACGGCCATGGGCGCCTCGCACACCTGGCACCCGACTTACATTCGCTTTGGCCCCGACACCATCCGGCCCTCCCGCGAAGGTGTTGATCGTCAGCGCAAACTGCGCGCCAGCGATATCGTCGTGGTCGACCTGGGGCCGGTATGGGACGGCTATGAAGGCGACTACGGCGACACGTTCATCTTCGGTGAGTTGCCGCTGCATCTGGCGTGCAGGACTGCGTTGCATGAGGTGTTCGATGAGACCCGCCAAGCGTGGCTGCGTGGGCTGACCGGGCGCGAGCTCTACGACTTCGCCGAACAGAGCGCCGTGTCGAAAGGCTGGAGGCTGGCACGCAATCTGGCGGGGCATCGCCTTGCGGATTTCCCCCATGCCTTGTTCGAAAGCAAGGAGTTGGCTGACCTGGAGATCCCACCGAGCGAAATGGCCTGGGTGCTGGAGATCCAGTTGTGCCATCCCACTGAGCCAGTGGGTGGGTTCTTTGAAGACATGTTGATGTTGCAAGCCTGAAGAGCCTGCCATTGCTGCCGAGAATTGTGTTTGTCGCGATAGCCCTGCCAACCGAGATCAACCCAACACCACCAATCCCCTGTGGGAGTTGTCGAGCTTCAGCGAGGCTGCGAAAGCGGTGGTTCAGGCGATGAAAATGTT
>NZ_SPKN01000040.1:0-54856 GCF_023127765.1 Pseudomonas sp. W15Feb34 | reverse complement strand
GCCATCCATGGCGCGGGGCGGCTAAACCGGCATCCCTGCCGGTTTACCCCCCCAATCCCTGTCGAATTTCGGCCAGCGTGGTTTGACGGGGCGCCTGAGATCAAAAGCAGATCAAGATCAAGAGCGGCTCGCTTCGCATCGTGGTTACGGTTGGTGACTACAAACCAGGCTCAACGGGGCGTGCCCCCTCTCATATTTAGTCCGCAGAGCAGCATCTGACATGACGTTCGACTCGCCCCTCATTGCCTACCAGCACGCTATCGCCCAGCAAGGCTTCGTCTCCGACGACGCCCAGCGTCGGGCGGTGCAGGCTTTGCAAACCTGTCACGAGGGGTTGCATCAAGGCCATTCGCCAGTTGCCGGGGTCTATCTGTGGGGGCCGGTGGGGCGTGGCAAGACCTGGCTGATGGACCAGTTCCACCAAAGCCTGCGTGTGCCCGCGCGGCGTCAGCATTTTCATCACTTCATGGGGTGGGTGCATCAGCGCTTGTTCCAGCTCACCGGAACCCAGGATCCTTTGCGGGCGCTGGCTCAGGAGCTGAGCCAGGAAGTGCGCGTGCTGTGCTTCGATGAACTGTTTGTCAATGATATCGGCGACGCGATCATCCTCGGGCGGCTGTTCCAGGTGATGTTCGAGCAAGGCGTGGTAATGGTGTGCACCTCCAACCAGCCGCCTGATCAGTTGTATGCCGATGGCTTCAATCGCGAGCGTTTTCTGCCGGGCATCGACGCGCTCCAGCAGCATATGCAAGTGGTGGCGGTGGACGGTGGCGAAGATCATCGCCTGCATCCGGGGGTGGGGCAGCAACGCTATTGGGTGAATCAACCGAATGCACTGGCTGCGGTGTTCAAGCAATTGAGCCAAGGCCAGGCCGTAAGCAGCGGGGCGGTGAGCGTGGGGTACCGCTCCATTGTGGCGGTGCAGGCCAGTGATACGGTGCTCTGGTGTCGTTACGCCGAACTGTGCGAGCAACCCCTGGCCGCGATGGACTTCATGCTGCTGTGCGATCGCTTCGAGGCCATCCTCCTGGGTGAGGTCCCGAACCTCAGCGCCCAACAGCGCCCGGGGCGGATTGCCCGTGGCACCGAGGACGGCGCCGAGCGTGTGATGGCCGGGGACCGCCAATTGCCGCAACTGTCGGTTCATGATGACAGCGTGCGGCGCTTTATCGCCTTGGTGGACGAATGCTACGACCGCAAGGTGCCACTCTTTATCGAGGCCCGGGTGCCCTTGGAGTGCCTGTACACCGAAGGCTACCTGGAGTTTCCATTTCGTCGCACCCTGAGCCGCTTGCAAGAGATGCAACTGCAGCGCTTTGCTGTCTAGGAAAAATCCCCACTCCAGGGGCTTTTGCGCGATTTGATGCGAGCAACCTTCGCAATTTCTGTCAGATATTTGTAGTTAATCTCCTTCATCTACTGCCGACTCCACGCTTACAATCGAGGCTCTCAAAGGGGAACGAATCCCTGGTTGTCGTTATCGAGGAAGGAAATGGACACCCCAGACATCCTGGTGCTGCAAGCCAGCTATACCAACGAGGTGCACGCCAACGCCATCGGCTTGCTGCTCAACCACTATGCGCAAGACCCGATGGGCGGCGGCCACGCCTTGTCAGCCGATCTGTTGCAGCAACTGCCGGCTGAACTGGCCAAGCGTCCTCATGCGTTCAGCGTGCTGGCATTTGTCGGTGGCGAACCGGCAGGGTTGGTCAATTGTTTTGAGGGCTTCTCGACGTTTGCTTGCCGCCCGCTGGTCAACGTTCACGATGTGATGGTGAGGGAACAGTTTCGTGGCTTGGGCTTGAGCCAGAAAATGCTGCAGAAGGTCGAAGAAATCGCCCGCCAGAGGGGCTGCTGCAAGATTACTCTGGAAGTGCTTGAGGGCAATGAACTGGCGCAATCGGCGTATCGCAAGTTCGGGTTCGATGATTCAGTATTTGATCCGAAGTATGGCCATATGTTGTTTTGGAGCAAGTCGCTGTCATAAATGACTGGCGAAAAAAAGGCGCCATTAGATGGCGCCCAATAAACCTTTGCCAACGGAGCGGGATGGCGCAGGGTATTACGGATTAACTAAGCATTAAATCAACTGTTCGGTTGTTCCTGGCTGACGGTATCGACTTTCAACGTCTTCCCGTCGGCAGAGGCCATTCGTTGCTCTGCTGTGCCGTGAGTTTGCTGTTGAATGAAGCTGAAGTTGTCGTAGAACTCCTTCGAACGCTCTGAACCGCCCTCTGCGAAGGCAGCGGCGGAGGTCAGGGTCATCAGGCTGGCAAGCATCAACGTCGAGATTTTCATCGCGGTATTCCCATTAAGAGTGATAGGTGTCTGGCCGTTCCTTGATCAGAATCATGGAGCGACTATGGCGCTATCTTATTAAGTGGGAATTAACTGACAGGCACTGCGAAGTTAACGATTTTGTTAACTTCGCAGGGAGCGACTACAGCTTCCAGTCCAATGCAAGCGTGATAGATCGCGGGTCCCCCCAATACACACCATTATAAAAGCCGACACGTTCGTAATATTTTTTATCAAATAGATTGTTAACGTTAACCGAGGCGGAAACCTGTTCGTCGAACTGGTAGCGTGACATCAGGTTGACCACGGTGTAACCCTGTTGCGTGATCTTCGCCCGCGTGGTTATCGGCCGACCTTCGCTATTGCGTGCCCCTGTGGGCCGGTTACCGAAATCGTAGATTTCGCTTTGCCAGTTCACCGCGCCACCGACGGTGAGGTTGCGCCATGCGCCCGGCAGGCGATAGGCGCTGGAGACCTTCAACAGGTTCAAGGGCTGGCCGGTATTGGTACGTTTGTCTGAGCCATTAAGCGAGTGGGTGTAGGTGTAGCCGGCGGTCAGGTTCCAGTCTGGCCGGATTTCGCCTGCGGCTTCCAATTCGAAGCCGTTGACCTTGTTACCCTTGCCGCCAGACTTGTAGTACTCCTCGCCAGTGACGGGGTTGGGAGGGACCGAGTCATCGCGCTCTGCAACGTTGTCCTGGGTGCTCCAGAAATAGGCGGCCGCCAGGTTCAGACGTTCATTGAGCAGGCTGCCCTTGAGCCCCACCTCATAATTGCTGCCCACCACCGGTTCCAGGTACTTCTTGTTGATGTCACGCCTGTCTTGCGGCTTGAAGATATCGGTGTAGCTTGCGTAAACGGTGTACTGCGGGGTGATGTCATAGAGCAGCCCGGCGTAGGGCGTCCACATGTCGTTGTGGGTCTGGCGTGTTTTGCCGGCAGCCGTCAGTTGATCATTGTCGTTGTATTCAGGCGTGGCGCTTTCCAGCTCCCAGCTGCCGTAGCGGCTACCCAGCACGGCGTGCAAGCGGTCTGTAAGGCTCAGTCGAGTGGCGAGGTAGCCGGCTTTCTGCTGTTTTTTGCTGTGTTCGCCCTTGAGGTCGGTGACCGTGTCGGCGAACTTGCCGATATCGCCCATGTGCTTCCAATCCTCGATGGGGTAGTAGCTGGCAGGCAGGTCGTTACGCATAAAGGGCGAGACGTCCCGTTGGGCGGCCTCGCCATAGCCCATCATCAACCCGTGTTCGCGGCCCAGCAGGGTGTAGCTGCCGGCCAGGTTGAAGTCGATGGCTTCCATCCGCGACGTACCGCGCATATGACTGGCCCAGGCCGTCATGCCGCTGCGGTCCGCATTGGGAAAACCGGTGCCGCCGTAGTAGACCTTGCCGTCGGTGTCACTTTGGCGATGGGTATAGGCAGCCTTCAAATGCCAGTCGCCGCCGAGCCGATGGTCGAGGTTGGCGAAGGTGGTCTTGTCAGTCAGCGGCCAGGAGCTCCAGTGCGCCGCCATATTGGTGGAGCGAGGCAACCTTGCCTTGCCGCCCTGGCTGTTCCAGTAGGGCACAGTGCCCCAGGAGGTGCCTTGTACCTGTTTGTCCTGGTAATCAAAACCTACAGCCAGCACCGTATCGTCTGAAAGGTCACCTTCGAGAATGCCGTAGCCAACTGCGCGCTGCAGCCCATAGTTATCGCGAAAGGATTTGCTGTCACGGTAGGCCAGGACGCTACGCCCGCGCAGCTTACCGTCGAACGCCAAAGGCCCACCTACGTCGATGTAGCTGTAGTAGTTGTCATGGCTGGCGCCACTCACACCGGTCTGTGCCTGCCATTGGGCAGTAGGGCGCTTGCGCACCATGTTGACGGTGGCCGATGGGTCGCCCGCGCCTGTGGTCAGGCCCGTGGCGCCGCGTACCACTTCGATACGGTCGTAGATGATGGTGTCGGCGTCGGACTTCATGTAGCCGAATGTGTTGAGCATCCCATCAACCTGGAAGTTGTTGATGCCGTAACCGCGGGAGGAGTAGTAGACACGGTCCGAATCGTTATGTTGAACGTTGATGCCGGTGGTCTGGCGCAGCACTTCGGTCAAGGTGTTGAGGTTGAAGTCATCCATCTGCTGGCGTGTGATCACCGAGATCGATTGCGGGGTTTCCTTGATGGAAAGGTTCAGGCGGGTGGCGGTATTCATCGAACCGGTGGTGTAGGCACCGGTGTGCTCGGTGGTGGACCCAAGGCCGTCGGCGCTGATAGTGGTCGCGCCCAGCTCCAGGGCTTTGCTGGAGGCTTGTCCGGGGTCGATTTCAGCCAGCAGATCCGGGCTCAGCGCAAGACTGAACAGCCCGAAGGTAATGGTCATGGAACGGGTAAAAGGCGCGAACATTGCGGCAGACTCCTTGTCGTCTTTTAACCCTCCCGGGGTGGGAGGGCATGGTTCAAAGACGAAAGGAGGTGTGGAACTTTAGGCTTAAACGAGAATGATTGTTATCTTTGTGTTGCAGGGCCCCTGATTACTTCGCCACCACTTCGGCGCCATTGGCCTTCTTCGGCTTGATCAGGCTGAAGTCGATCAGGGCCTTCTGCTTGGTTTCGTAAGGGTTGCCGATCAACAAGGGCCGAGGCTTGAAGCTGTCGCTGACCAGGCTCTTGCTGTGGTCCAGTTCGTCAAAACTCAAGCCTGCCATGTCGGCCCAGGTGTGGATCAACTGCGAACTGCTGTAAGGCCGTTGCAGGTCGCCGGCGAAACTCCAGTCGTGGCTTTCGCGCCACTTCGGTGAGGCGTAGGCCATGAACGGGATGGTGTACATCGGTGCAGTCGGCTTGCCTTCGTTGCGGCCCAGGGTGTCGTGGCCGGCGGAGTCGAACACATCTTCGCCGTGGTCCGAGAGGTACAGCAAAAAGCCGTTGGGGTCGGTCTTGGCGTAGTCCTTGATCAGGCTGGAGACCACGAAGTCGTTGTACAGCACTGCGTTGTCATAGCTGTTGTAAGTCGGCAACTGCGCGTCGCTGACACCGGTCGGCACGCCCTGGCGGTCGGTGAACTTGTCGAACGTCGGCGGGTAACGGTACTGGTAGCTCATGTGAGTACCCAGCAGGTGCACCACGATGAACTTGCGCTCGGCGGTATCGGCCAGGGCCTTGGAAAACGGTGCCAGCACATCGCCGTCGTACTGGCGGGCGTTCTGGTTACGGTTGTTGTTCAGGTACACCTGCTCGTCGGCCTGTTCGGAAAAGGTCGTGAGCATGGTGTTGCGCTTGGTCATGGTCTGCTGGTTGGTGATCCAGAAGGTCTTGTAGCCGGCCTGTTTCATCACGCTGACAATCGACGGCGTCTTGAGGTACAGGTCCGGGTTTTCTTCATCGGCAAAGGTCAGCACCTGTTGCAGCGCTTCAATGGTATAGGGGCGAGGGGTGATGACGTTATCGAACACGGCCAGTTGGTCGCGCAGCTTGTCCAGTTCCGGCGTGGTGTTGCGCGGATAACCGTACAGGCTCATGCGCTGGCGGTTGGTGGACTCGCCGATTACCAGTACCAGCGTGGACGGCTGGCCGGCCATGCTGTCCTTGAGGTTCTTCAATGGCGGGATCTGGCTGGCGCTGTTGAGCATGCCCTGCATATTGTCCAGCTGTTCGGTGTAGCGACGGTAGGCGACGATCATCTGCCAAGGCACGGCAGGCTCGATACGGGTTTCGAAACGATCAATGGCCAATTCCATGGTTTCGCTGGTGGCGATTTGCTTGACCAGCGGGTAGCCCACAACCGCCAGGACAATGGCGATGGCCGCCACGATCGACTGGCCGCGAGGCAGGTACACCGGGCGCAGGCGCGTCCAGAGGAAGATAGCGAAGGCGGTGTGGGCTATGAACGCCAACACGATCCACCAGGCAAAATATTGGGTCGCGTATTCGCCCGCTTCGGAGATGTTCGACTCGAACATGATGAAGATGACGCTCTGGGAGAACTCCTGCTGGTAAATGAAGAAGTAACCCAGGCTGGCCATGGAGCAGGCCCACAACACCACACCGATCAAGGCGGCAAGCAGGCGTGTCTTGCGCGGGAACAGCAACATCGGCGCCAGCCACAGTGCACTCATGAAGAATGCCTGGCGGAAACCACTGAAGCCGGACGTGCCGGTCAGTTGGATAAGAAGCTGGGTAATACCCGAGAAATACCAGAAAAACAGGAATAGCCAACCAAGGCCGGCCCAATCAAAGCCTTTCGCAGTCGTCGTGCTGCGTTTGAACATCGCCATCCAGCGCCCCATCAGTCAATGATCGTCGCGCAGAGTCGCGCGACATCGGGCCGCTCAGAACGTGAGCGGCATCGCGGGCGGGAGTATCAGGATAAGTGTGTGAAAACTTTGTGAGTTTTCCGTAGGTATTGCCTTACAAACTGACCAGGTGCGTTCAGCAGAGCGCCGGCTTGGCCTGGGATGGCAGCTCGAGCTGGGCTTGAAGGTGTGAACGCAGACGCAGGACTTCCTGTTGCAACTGATCGCGCTCGTCCTTCAACTGGCGCAATTCATCGCGACGGATGCTGACGTAGAGGGTCTGTGGCGGGCGGGTCATCTGTGCTGTGCTCATTGCTTACCTCGCAAATAGCCGGTAGATCGCGCTGCTCAAACAGGGTTTGGGCAACAGTCGGAAGCAAGTTTGAATTCTTTTTTGCAGCAAGGGAACTTTTTTATTTTTGGCGGTCGTGTGACTTTTCAGGCGGTGATGGTGAAACGATGGCAACTTTTTTGTCATGAAACTACACGGATCCGCTCTGGACTAACCCTCATTAGCCTCATTGCGCTATAAACTATGTCACACATTTTTTAGAAGTTAGGAGCATCAGCACATGCAACTGGGGATTATCGGACTAGGCCGCATGGGCGGTAACATTGCGCGGCGCCTGATGCTCAATGGGCATACCACCGTTGTATACGACCGTAACGAAGCCTTCGTCAAAGCCTTGAGCGAGGAGGGCGCCACTGGCGTCGCCGACTTGAATACCCTGGTGGCTGGCCTGCAAAAGCCCCGTGCGGTCTGGGTAATGTTGCCGGCGGGCGCCCCCACCGAAGACACCATCAATGCCTTGAGCGAGCTGCTCGAAGACGGCGATGTGATCATCGACGGCGGCAATACCAACTACAAGGATGATGTACGTCGCGGCAAGGCCCTGGCTGAAAAGGGCCTGCACTACGTTGACGTCGGCACTTCCGGCGGCGTCTGGGGCCTGGAGCGTGGCTATTGCATGATGATCGGCGGCGACGTCGAGACCGTGCAGCGCCTGGACCCGATCTTCAAGAGCCTGGCCCCTGGCCTTGGCAATATCCCGCGCACCAAGGACCGTTCGGCCGCAGCCGACCCACGCGCCGAGCACGGTTATATCCATGCAGGCCCGGCGGGTTCCGGTCACTTCGTCAAGATGATCCACAACGGCATTGAATACGGAATGATGCAGGCGTTCGCCGAAGGTTTTGACATCCTCAAGACCAAGAACTCGGAAAACCTGCCGAAGGATCAGCGCTTTGACCTCAACGTTGCCGATATCGCCGAAGTCTGGCGCCGTGGCAGCGTGGTGTCGTCGTGGCTGCTGGACTTGACCGCCGACGCCCTGGCCACCGACCCGAAACTCGATGGTTACTCCGGTTCGGTAGCGGACAGCGGCGAAGGCCGTTGGACCATCGAAGCGGCCATGGAACAAGCGGTGCCGGTACCGGTGCTGTCGACGTCGCTGTTTGCGCGTTTCCGCTCCCGCCAGCAGAGCACCTACGGCGACAAAATGCTGTCTGCCATGCGCTTTGGCTTTGGCGGCCATGTGGAGACCTCCAAAAAATGACCGCCAACGGCAAGAAACCCAAGGCCGAACCTGCTCCACCTACCACGTTGTTTCTGTTTGGCGCCCATGGCGACCTGGTCAAGCGCCTGCTCATGCCGGCGCTGTACAACCTGAGCCGCGACGGGTTGCTGGGCGATGGCCTGCGTATTGTCGGCGTTGATCACAACGCCATCAGCGACGCAGACTTCGCCAAGAAGCTTGAGGATTTCATTCGCACCGAAGCCGCCAGCAAGGTCCGGGGCAATGCTGAACATGCCCTGGACCCTGCGCTGTGGGCGCAACTGGCCAAGGGCATCAGCTATGTCGAGGGCGACTTCCTCGACGACGGCACCTACGCGGATATTGCGCAGAAGATCGCCGACAGCGGCACCGGCAACGCCGTGTTCTACCTCGCCACTGCGCCGCGCTTCTTCAGTGAAGTGGTGCAGCGCCTGGGCAGTGCCGGTTTGTTGAATGAAACGGACGATGGCTTTCGGCGTGTGGTTATCGAGAAGCCGTTCGGCTCCGACCTGGCCACCGCCGAGGCGCTGAACGCGTGCCTGCTCAAGGTGATGAGCGAGAAGCAGATCTACCGCATCGACCATTACCTGGGCAAGGAGACGGTGCAGAATATTCTGGTCAGCCGCTTCTCCAACGTGCTGTTCGAAGCGTTCTGGAACAACCATTACATCGATCACGTGCAAATCACCGCGGCTGAAACCGTCGGCGTTGAAACCCGAGGTAACTTTTTCGAAAAAACCGGCACACTGCGCGACATGGTGCCCAACCATCTGTTCCAGCTACTGGCGATGGTCGCCATGGAGCCGCCGGCAGCCTTCGGCGCCGATGCGGTGCGGGGGGAGAAAGCCAAGGTGGTCGGTGCAATTCGCCCCTGGTCGCTGGAAGATGCGCGGGCCAATTCCGTGCGCGGCCAGTACACCGCCGGCGAAATCGCCGGCAAGCCATTGCCCGGTTATCGCGAAGAAGCCAACGTCGCACCCGACAGCAGCACCGAGACCTTCGTTGCGCTCAAAGTGATGATCGATAACTGGCGTTGGGTCGGTGTGCCGTTTTACTTGCGAACCGGCAAGCGCATGAGCATCCGCGACACCGAGATCGTGATCTGCTTCAAGCAGGCGCCTTATGCGCAATTTCGCGATACCGAAGTCGATGAGCTCAAGCCCACTTACTTGAAAATCCAGATCCAGCCGAACGAAGGCATGTGGTTCGACCTGCTGGCCAAGAAGCCTGGGCCGACTCTGGAGATGGCCAATATCGAGTTGGGTTTTGACTACAAGGACTTCTTCGAGATGCAGCCCTCGACAGGTTACGAAACCCTGATCTACGACTGTTTGACCGGCGATCAGACGTTGTTCCAGCGTGCCGACAACATCGAGAACGGTTGGCGCGCCGTGCAGCCGTTCCTGGATGCATGGAAGGAAGACGACGGTATCCAGGCCTACAAGGCTGGTGAAGATGGCCCGGTGGCAGCGGATGCGTTACTCGCTCGTGACGGTCGCACCTGGCACAGCCTCGGATGAGTGACGTAACGATTCATCCCATCCGCTTTGTCCTCAGTGATGTAGACGGGACGCTGTTGCACCCCGACCACAGCCTCAGCCAGCGTACCGCCGATGCAATTGGTGCGATGCGTGAAGCCGGGGTGCTGTTCAGCCTCGCCAGCGGGCGTCCGCCCAAGGCCATGCTGCATTTGATCGAGACGTTTGGCATCGATGTGCCGGTGGCCGGTTTCAACGGCGGCACGCTGGTCAACCCGGATGGCAGCATCCTGGTGGCTCACCATTTGCCGGCAGACGCGGCACTGGTCACCCTGGCGCTGTTTTCTGCCGAGCCGGACGTGGAGGTGTGGGTGTTTGCCGACGGCGATTGGCTGCGCCGCGACCCGCCAGGGCCAATGATGCAGCGCGAAGCTGATGGCTTGGGCTATGGCCCGGTGGTCGTGGAGAGTTTCGAGCCCTACCTGGACCGGGTCGACAAGATTGTCGCGGCCAGTAACAACACGCAGTTGCTGGTGGAGTTGGAAGCGCAGTTGCAGCCCAAGGTACAAGGTTTGGCTCAGGTATCGCGTTCGCAGCCGGTGTATCTGGACGTGACCGCAATGCTGGCTAACAAAGGCGAAGCCTTGAAAACCCTGGCCGAGCACCTTGGCGTGCCGCTGAACCAGACCGCCGCCATCGGCGACGGCGGCAACGATCCGGCGATGTTTCACGTGGCTGGGTTGTCGATTGCCATGGGTCAGGCTGAAGAAACCGTCAAGCGCCAGGCCAATGTGGTGACCGGCAGCAACGTCGAGGACGGGGCTGCCGAGGCATTCGAGCGGTTTATTCTCGCGGCATGCTAAGTACTTGAAGTGTTATTGCACAACTTCCAGCCGATGTTTGACGTTGGCTGGAAGTTGCCGCATTGAATTACTTCGGCATTGCCCAGGACTGTAACTGGTAGCCATCTTTGTCGAGCTCGGCGCGAGCCTGCAACAACAGGTCTTCAAGTTGAGCCGGGTCGGTATAGGCAGTCGACGACAGCTGTTTTCTGCCGATACGGGTGTTGGTACGGTCGATGACGCTGAGGCTGAGGGCGCCATTGCCATCGTGCCAGGCCACGCACTGAAAGGGTTGGAAGGCACGGTCTGCAATCAAAAGAGCTTCGTTGATGCGCAGCGGAGCGTTCATTTGGGTCTTCTCTCTGTATGCCCATTCAAGTGAGTACCGGCGGTTGGGCTGACCGTGCGGTGGGTTACTTGTACTGATGCACGATGGTGGGGTGCGGGTCACATGCTAGAGCAAGAAATTTTAACTTTCCCTGACTAACGTCATGTAAGCGGCTGTTTTGAAAGCTGATTGAAAGTTTCGGCAGCAGCAAACTTTTTGCCCCCGATTAAACACACATGGCTTTTTGCCCGCACTTATAGCGAAATAGTACAAGGTGAGCGTCAAGATCTTGCTAGGGTTAGCGCCAGGCGCCCCAAATCCTTGTTTCTAAATAACTTTAATAATCTTGGCGCCAAGGAATCGTCATGATTGTGACACCTGTTCAACGCCGCTTGCTGGTAGTCGAGCCCTGTGATGACTGTCACAGGCTACTACCCGGCTTGCGCACTGCCGGCTGGGAAGTTGACAGCTGTGCATTGCAGGCGGTGGGGGATCGTTCTTGCGATGTGGGCCTGCTCCGCTTGCAGCCCTGTCATCTGGAACGCCCAGAGGCGGTCAAGGAGTTGATTGGCCGCAGCGGTACCGAGTGGATCGCCGTGCTCAGTCCTGAAGTCCTGCGTTTGCAGAATGTCGCAGACTTTGTCTGCGAATGGTTCTTCGATTTTCATACCTTGCCGTTCGATGTGGCTCGGGTCCAGGTGACCATTGGGCGTGCGTTTGGCATGGCGCGACTGCGGGGCAAGGGTGTCGTGCCGGTAGATGAAGCCCACGAGTTGTTAGGCGACAGCCGCCCGATTCGTGAACTGCGCAAACTGTTGTCGAAGTTGGCGCCCACCGAATCGCCGGTACTGATTCGTGGCGACAGCGGCACCGGCAAAGAGCTGGTCGCCAAGACCCTTCATCGACAATCCCAGCGCCACGCCAAGCCGTTTGTGGCGATTAACTGTGGGGCGATCCCTGAACATCTGATCCAGTCGGAACTGTTCGGCCATGAAAAGGGCGCCTTTACCGGCGCACATCAGCGCAAGGTCGGACGGATTGAGGCGGCCCACGGTGGCACGTTGTTTCTGGATGAAATCGGCGATTTGCCGATGGAGCTGCAAGCCAACCTGTTGCGCTTTCTTCAGGAAAAACATATCGAGCGCGTCGGCGGCAGCCAACCCATTTCGGTGGATGTGCGGGTGCTGGCAGCCACCCATGTGGATCTTGAAGCCGCGGTGGAGAAGGGCGCCTTTCGCGAAGACCTGTATTACCGCCTCAATGTCTTGCAAGTAGTCACGGCCCCATTGCGCGAGCGCCATGGTGACGTGGCGATGCTGGCCAATCATTTTTCGCGTTTCTACAGCCAGGAAACCGGCCGACGCCCGCGCAGCTTCAGCGAAGAGGCATTGGTGGCGATGGGGCAACACCCGTGGCCGGGCAATGTGCGTGAGCTGGCCAACCGTGTGCGCCGCGGTCTGGTGCTGGCCGAAGGGCGCCAGATCGAAGCCGTGGACCTGGGGCTGCAAGGCCAGCAGGTACTTTCGCCGCCGATGGCGACACTGGAAGACTACAAGCACCGCGCCGAACGCCAGGCGTTGTGCGATGTGCTCAATCGGCACAGCGATAATTTCAGTGTTGCAGCCCGTGTGCTGGGGATTTCCCGGCCGACGTTCTACCGGCTGCTGCACAAGCACCAGATCCGCTAAGGCGGGTTGTGGAGGGTAATGCCGGTCACTTAAGCGCAGATCCCCTGTGGGAGGGAGCTTGCTCCCGATGGCGGCCTCAGGACCGGCCGGGATGTTGGATTAGACCGAGTACATATCCGTTATTTGGGTAACGGCTGCTACTGGTTCCGCTCTTACAGCGGGTCACTTTTGAAAAGAAGAGCCCAAAAGTAACCAAAAGGCTCTTGCCCCACCACTCGGCACCTCGCTTAGGCTCGGTGTGCCCGTAATCCGCCATGGATTTGGGGGGGGCGCCGCCACGCGCCATCCATGGCGCGGGGCGGCTAAACCGGCATCCCTGCCGGTTTACCCCCCAAATCCCTGTCGAATTCCGGCCAGCGTGGTTTGACGGGGCTCCTAAGATCAAAAGCAGATCAAGATCAAGAACGGCTCGCTTCGCATCGTGGTTGCCATTGGCGACTGCAAAG
This sequence comes from Pseudomonas sp. W15Feb34, assembly GCF_023127765.1. Taxonomy (NCBI): domain Bacteria; kingdom Pseudomonadati; phylum Pseudomonadota; class Gammaproteobacteria; order Pseudomonadales; family Pseudomonadaceae; genus Pseudomonas; species Pseudomonas sp. W15Feb34. The sequence continues at coordinate 41,952 of NZ_SPKN01000040.1, read as the reverse complement.
TTGTGTAGATACCTATGCCCCGATAGCGGTGGATCAACCAACATCAATGTTTGCTGGGCCGACGTCTTCGCGGGCTTGCCCCTCCCACTTTTTCGCGGTCAGAAGTAGTACGGGAATTTCAGGCTGAACGTAAAGTCCGGCGCATCATCGGTCATCCCGATCGCCAGGTTCGGCACAATGGTCAGGTTATCCGAGGCGGCAATCGTCATGCCTACGTTGAAATAACCCGCGTTGGCATCGCTGGACACCACCGATTGCCAGTCGCCGCCGTCCGGCTTGAGCTTGCTCTTGCGCTGCACCAGATCGGAAACCGAGAACGACATGCTCATCTTCTCGTTCAAGGCGAACGCCACACCGACACCGAACTGGAAGCTGTCGCCCAGGCGTACTTTGCCCCCCACCTTCTGGTTGACTTCACTGCTGATGTCATCGAACGAGTCTTCGAAGTTGTGGGTATACGACAGCGAACCGAACAGCACCGCCGGGTCGAAGGTCTTGACCAGGGAAATGCCCGGTGTAACCGACCAGACCCCGTTGCCCGTAGGCAGGCTTTCCGGCAAGTAGAGGTTGTCGTTATTGGGTTGCCTGACCAGCTTGATGCCGAACGGCTCTTTACCCGTGGGCGCCTTGACGCGCACAGACACTACCGCATCCGGCAAGGTCGGCGTTTCGTCGAGGAACTTGTAGGCCACGCCAAAGTTGACGTCACCGATGGTAGGGTCGCGGGTCACCGAGGCTTCCGAGGTGGCGGTGGCATCGTTGCCGGCGCCGCCGGACTGGTAGGTCGAATCGCGGTACACCACGGGGACGTTCAGATCGAACTGCCAGCGGTTGTCGACGTTGTAGCGCCCGGTAAGGTCCAGGGTCCAACTGTCGGACTTGATCCGGTCCAGGTTGATATTGCCCAGAAAGATCGAGTCCAGCGCCAGGAAGCCATTGAGGGTCAATTGGCGTGCATCGTAACGGGCATAGGTGATGCCGGTTTCCACGCTGAACTTGCCATTGCCGAAAAAGCCGCTGGCCTCGTTGTACAGGTTGCTCACACTTTGCGCAGGGGCCGAGTCGTCCTTGAGGGATTGGCCGTAGGAGCTGCCGCCACCGCCTGCACCACCTGACGCTGCGGCTGCACCGGTACCCGTGGCGGCGACAGCGTTAGCGCCTTGCTTGAAGTCGGCAGGTGATTTGGCCAAGCGCTTGGGGGCGGGCGCTGCGGGTTGATCCTCTACCTGACGCACGCGTTGCTCCAGCACGGCCAAGGCTTTTTGCTGCACGTCATAGCGTTGCTTGAGTTCCAGCAGTTCCTTTTTCAGGGTTTCGATATCGGCGTCTGGCGCGGCATACAGCACGGATGCGGGCAAGAGCGTACTTAAACAAATCACCGCGCGTAGCGATAACGATCGATGCATGAAATAAGCCGTCCTGTTCTAATGCGAAAGTGTCGAGGGTCAGCGTAGTTCAATAACCGAGCGTGCGTAGGCCTTTGAGTTGATCCAAATTGCAGTTCAACGCGCCATTGTTCAAACCGTTATTGTTCATCACGACGTTGAGTTGGGTGATGTTTCTGACAAGGTTGCTGTTGCCGGTCAGCACCGTACCCTGCAGCACATTGCCGCCGCCGATCTGCTGCAGGCTGTTGCCCTGGTTGTGGTTGGCCTGGATCGCCATCTGTACGCCGCCGTTGTTGGCCGAAACGCTGACGCGGCCCGCCGCGCTGTCGCCGGTCACGGTGCCGCCGGCCATCAGCACTTGCCCCGTTTGCAGGTTACTGGCGGGGGCGACGCCATTCTCGATGCTGATGCCCACATCGTTGTAGGCGGTGTTGCCATCGCCTGCGGTGCGCACGCTTTGGGTTACGCCCTGGCCGCTGCCGAGGCCGGCGCCACCGACCACATTCCCGGTTCCGGTGTTTGGCAGGCTGCCGTTACCCGTGGAGCCGGTGGTTTGCACATAGAATTGCGGAGTAACGGTGGTCTTGTCGATCTGCATGTTGGCCGTGCCGGTAATGCGGTCACCGACGGCGTTGGTCCAGGTGCTGCTCATGACAATGCCGAAGCTGATGATGCGCCCCGGCATTACGTAACGGCCACGCAAGTCGGCCATCTGCGCATCATTGAGTTCGATCGGTTTGAAAGCCGATGAAGCATAGGCGGGTATAGAGGCTGCCAGACACAAGACCGTCAGCCAACGGAAAGTGCTCATCTGCTGCTCCTGGGGCGTCCTGCCCCTTATTGCGCTTCTAGAAGAAGTCGCTCTGGATAAAACCGAAATCCATCAACTCGGCATCGCCCACGGGCCGGAACTCGTTCAACTGGTTCTTGGCCGTCAGCGGAGTGGGCGGGTCAAGCAAGACGTTGGCCTTGTCGTAACCTTCACCCAGCACGGCAAACACAATGCCATTCCAGCCTTTGACGAAGTCGTCACGGGAATAGCGCTTGTGCCCCAGCACGGGATCGCCGATATACACCCAGTCCTTGTCGGCCCGCTGCATCACCACGAAGTGCTTGTAGCCACGGATCTCCAGCAGCACCACCACGGGAATCTTCACCGTCACCAGGGTATCGGGTGCGATTTTGTAGCCGCGGGCACGCATACCGATGCTTTCGAGGTAGCGCTTCATATCCAGCATGGAAAAGCCTTGGGTGCGCACCAGGTCCTGGTCGGCGGTTACCAGCATCCCTTTGATGATGTGGTCTTCGTCGACGTCCAGCCAATAGGCCTGGCGCAGGATGGTCGCGAGTGCCGCGGCACCGCAGCTGAAATCGGTTTTCTGTTCCACCAGGTTGGCGAACCGGCGCTCACGGATGCTCTCGACCTTCTTGAAGATCACCGCACCGCCGGGCATGGCGGAAATCGCCATGGTGCCTGCCCAGGTCGTGCCGGTGAGCAACATCAAGAGGGTGAGGGTCGCGATACGCATGATCGAATGACCTGTTGGACACTGAAATAGAAAGGGCCTTGTTGCCAAGGCCCCGTTGGATCAGAAGCGCACGCCGCTGCTGCACACAGTGCAACCCTGGCCGATCGACAGGCTGTTGCTGCCCTGGTTGCCCGCACCGGATTGCAGGTTGACGCCTACGTTGCCGGAGTTGCGGTTGACCGAGTTGTCGAGGCTGGAATTGTTCGACACGTATTGAGCTTTGCCACCATAGCCGTGGCTGCTGGCGGCGGTGTTGAGGAAGTTGTTGGCAAGCGAGTTTTGTTCGGTATTGGCTGCCGCCGCGATATTTTTCCCGTCAGCGGTCACGATAGCCAGGTTGTTTTTACCTTGGTTGCCTTGACCGGACTGGCCGTTGTAACCGACGTTGCCGGAGTTACCGTTAACAGCATTATCCAGGGAGGAGTTGTTTTGCGTGCCTTTGTTGATGAAGCTGTTCAGCCCGCTGTTTTGATTCACGTCGACCACGCCGAACACGGTCGCTGCATCGCCTTTGGCGCTGGAGATGGCGGCAGAGTTGTCGGCCTGGTTGCCACTGCCAGACTGCACGTTGACGCCGACGTTACCGCTGTTGCCATTGACGGAGTCATCGGCAGACGCGTTGTTTTCGGTTTTGGTGTCGTTGAATTTATTGCCTGCGCTGTTTTGTACATCCGTGACGACAGCAGCAATTACGCCCGTTGGCTGAGGCGCTGGGTGCCAGCCACCCGCTTGAGCAGCTGCTGCCATGAGTGCGGCGAGAGCGAAAACCAGAGGTTTCAGAGCCATTTGAGGTTTCATGGTGTTTCTCCTTGCTTCTAATTAGTTGGGTTAAGTGTTGGTACGGTCTAACTAACGTCTACCAAGCGGTTACTTGATAGTGATGCCCAGGGTGTTAGCCACTCGGTTCCCCACCCCGGCACTCTGGTTCACCTGAATCACTCCTCGGCTGCCGGTGAAGGCCTGGTCGCTGGTCGCGACCTGGCGGCTGCCAGTGGTGGGGGTGAGCCCTGAGTCGGTCAACTGCGTCGTGTTCTGTTGCAACAGGACGCTGTCATCGATGCTTTGCGGGCCAGGGTTGAGGCTGATCCGCACCGCGTTGATTGATTGGTTATTGGCCCCGGCCGACTGGTTAACGCCCAGCACGCCGTTGCCATTGATAAATGAAGCGCCCTGAATCGCCACCTTGGCACTCAAGGACGGGTCGACGTTGCCGTCGAGCCGCTGGATATTCACATTGGTGGCCTGGCCATCGAGCGCGATTGCGCGGCTGTTGGACATCTGTTGCTGGTTGCCGGCGGCCTGGTTGATCGACAGCACACCTTCGTACTGTTGGCCGCTGTTGTTGATAACGGCGGTGTTGTCGGCCATTGCCGAGGCGCTGCCCAGCAGGGCGATGGTCAACAGGATGCGCTTCATCATTTGCCCCCCAGCATGTTGCCCAGATTGTTCAAGGGCGCCATGCCGCGCTGGATCGAACCATTGATCTGTCCAGCCATGCTGCTGCCCGCGCCATGGCCGGCGGCTGCACCGGCGCCCTGGGTCGACAGGCTGTTTTGCGTGGCGCCCAGGCCAGACAGGTTGCCGTTGGGCTGGATGGAGCGCGCAAGGCCAGAACCGCTGCGGATGCCGCCAATGTCCCGATCACTGAGTTCGCCGGAGGTGGCACTGATGATTTCTTTGCTGGGGTTGGCGTTGGCAGTGGTGGGGTATGGATCGGGGAGGGAGGTGCGTCCGTACATGTGACCCTGCACGGTTCGCCCTGTCACGATAACGCCATCGCCCGCATGGCTGATGCCGGCGCTGAGCACGCAGCTGATCAGCAGTACGGTTATCGAGGCGTGTGTGAGTGTGATCACGGCGGCAGTCCTTTTTCTGAACGCTGACCCTAAACAGCGTTATCAGGGAAAGAGCAGAACCCGTGCCGCTTTTCGTTTACGTTTGAAACTCAATAGGTTGCGATTTTTCTGCGCGCATCGCCGATAGCAGTGTTTCAAGCATGAAACAGTCGCTGGGCGGCGCGATATGCCCGGCCACACTCTTCAACTGTGTCAGCGATGAAACAGTCTCGATGACAGATGCATGAATCCGCAGCCGCTGGGCGATTCAGCGTACCGAGGTGTTTCAAAAGTGGACACTGAAGTAAAAAAAACGCGCCTCAACCCTTGGGCGTTTTACCCGGGATGGAGTTGAGTACGGGATTGCCATCCTGGTTGCGGGTCAGGTAGACCGGCAGGACCTTGGGCAGGGAAGGGATGAGGTTGTTGACCTCGCTGAGGTTATAGATGCCACCAATGCGAATGCTCCCGGTGCCAGCATCCGCCAGCATCACTGGCTTGTTCAGGTATCGGTTGATCAGCGGTAACGCATCGGCCAATGCAAGGTTATCAAGCACCAGCTTGCCCGTACGCCAGGCAAGCGCAGGGTCATTGGGTTTGATCGCGGCGACTTGCGGCGTGGCGTCGCCGCGGTGGTAGCTGGCCTGCATCCCCGGAGTCAACGGCACGCTGCCATGCACCGCGTCGCTGGTGATCTGCACCGAGCCTTCCAGCAACATTACCCGCACCTGGTCTTCATACTTCCACACATTGAACTGGGTGCCCGTCACCCGAACCTGGCCTTCGCCAGCCTGCACGATAAACGGGTGCTCGCTGTCGTGGGTGACGTTGAAAAACGCTTCGCCCTTGGCCAACTTCACCTGGCGACGATCCTTGTAGTGGCTGTAGACCAGCTCGGTGCCCAGGTTCAACTCCACCTCACTGCCGTCACCGAGGGTAACTTTGCGCAGCCCGTTGGTGGCGTCAAACCGCTCGTATGAGCTTGGCAACCAACCGGCTTCCCAGCCCGTGAAGGCGGCCAGCGGCAGAGCAGCAAGGCAGATAGCGGCTGCCACCGCATAAGAGCGCCAGCGTTTACGAGGCTTGAGCGGCACCACAAGCGGTGCAGGCGCATTGCGGGGCAAATGATCGGCCACGTCCCAGATTTCCAACATCGCGGCATACTCGAAGGCGTGCAGCGGGTGGGCATCGTGCCAATGTTCGAAGGCCTGACGTTCAGCCGCCGTGCAGTCGCTGGCATGCACACGCATACACCAATGCGCAGCGGCGTCGGTGATGGCGTCGTATTCGGCTTCTGAAAGGGACTTTTCGCTCATTTATTCATCCTGATTTCCCACATTCTACCCCCCCGAGCCTTACGGCGAGAACAGCATCATGGCGATTGCATATCAATTGGAACTTATTCTTGTTTAAACGCGCCTAAAAAATCAGGAAACACACTGTCATCCACCAAGGAGTACGAAAATGTTGAAGAAAACCTTAGCCGCCCTGTGTGCAACCACCGCGCTGTTGAGCGCCGGCGCTGCGCTGGCAGACAAGCCGGGTGCGGGCTGGATTCCGATTGAAAAAGCTATTGAAGTGGCGAAGACCAAGGCTGGGTATGTCGAGGTCTACGCCGCCGAAGCCGATAACGACGGCTACTGGGAAGTCAAAGGCCGTAAATCCGACGGCGTGGTGTATGAAGCACGAATCGACGGCGCCTCGGGCAATGTCCTGCGCGACCAGAAAGATTGATTCACGTGTTGGGGGCCTGCTCAGGCCCCCTCATCCAGCATTCTCCCCAGATGTGTAATCAGGTAACTGACTGAGTCGGCGTTGGATAGAATGACGTCAATACGCTTGTCGACATTGCTCATGAAAACTTCTCGGGCCTCATTCAGGGTCTTGGCACCCGTGATATTCAGGACTCTGCGTTTGAGGAAGCTGGTGGCGGTGGAAAAGCCGTAATCCTCCCAGGTATTGGATATGTCATCCCATGCCTTGAATAGCATAGTTGCCGGCGTCAACGTCGACAGCCCGCTCGTTTGCAAATCATCTTGGCGCGTCTTCACCGCCTGAGCACCCGGCTTTGCCGTATCGATCAGGTCTCGGAATGGCTCCAGGCTCCGCAGGTAGGCAATGTCCTCTGTCTTGAACCGCAGATGCGTCAGCTCATGGATCAGGGTAGAGGCTCTGGCATGGGCGAACATGTCGAAAGGTTCACTCAGTATGGTGGCGTATTCAGCCAGGTTTGGATGGAAGAACCTTTCGAACAGGTACACTTTGCGCTCGCTGTCACCGAGAAGCACCATCGCGTAATCAGTGGTGGGGGCTTTCACGCTTTCCCCGCTGACAAAGCGCATTGAGTCAGGCCCGATCAAGGTGGGGTCGCTTAGCTCATCCAGTATTCCATCGATGATGTCCTCGATTTTCTTCACTTGGGCCGGGTTCAGATTGAGAGTGCCGAACAGGTCGCACAAAAACAGGCCTACCCGGCTATCAGGCTTGAGCAGCTCTGCAAAGTGATGGATGTTGCGCTTGCAGTTGACGGCGTAGTAAGTCGATACGTTCAAGGCTTCGTCGATGACTTGGGCTTTCCAGCTTGACACTGCAGCGATCGCCCTTATGCCCTGCGCTTCAATATTGATGTCGCGCCTTTCGGCTCGTCGCACTTTTTGCCGCGTCCAGGCCTGGCCGAAGCGGGGCTTGTGTATGCTCAGGTCCATTACCCATTTGCCATCAGCATTGCGACCGACGTAGGGGCCCTGCTGATCGTCGTTGTCCAGGCGCCAGTGCTCCTTGGTTTTCTTCACCGGATACACCTTGCCTGCCAGCGGCACGTAACTCTTGGCGCTCGCCTTATCCTTGTAGACATGGGTGGAGGTGTCCAGCTCAAGGTCCTCCAGGGCGATGTCGTAGCCCTCCAAGCGCTGCAACCGCGTTCGCGAAGTGGCGGTGACGTCCCGCAGGCCCGGGGCAGTGGCGGTGGGCAGGCCGCCTTCCGGCAGGTCGACCAGGTCAGTGTCATCAGGCGGTGGGGTTTCGCTGCCATCAAGCTCGCTGTACAGGGCGGCCATTTGCACCACGGCCAGGCTGAAGTCCTTCATCGCGGCTTTCCACTGGTGCAGTTGCAGCGCTTCAGCCGAGCGCTTGACTAACTGGTAGCTGCGCCAGACCACAAGTGGATAGGCGAGTTTGCCCGCCATGAAGTGCACTGCCGTGGGTATGCCCTTGCCGAACACGCCCACCACTTTATCCCAAAGCAGCTTGGAGCCTTTTTCGAACTGGCAGGCGAGCATTTTTAGCAGGATCAGCGTGTTCTCACTGAATAAATAGTGCAGCAGGTTGCCGGTCACGGCAGATGAGGCCAGGCTCATATCCGAAGAGCGATGAAGGTTGTTTTGCAGCAGGCTGCGGTAAACGGCCCGGTGCGGATCTTCCAGGTGCTGGATGACCCAGTCCTGCAGTTCCCCTGGTCGCTCCACTTCATCCAGCAGCGCTTGCTCGTTGTCATATTGCTTGAGCACGTGGTTTTCACTGTAGGGCGCATAGAGCACTACCGGACCGGCCTCTTTGCTTCCAGGGCTGATCAGGTACATGCCCAATACCTTGGCGGCAGTAGCGCCTGCAGTCGCCACCAGCTCAACGGGCCGGATCAGCGTCGATACGTCCTTCAACGCCGCACGTGCCAGGCCGTCAGGCATGTCGAACACCTGCTGGACCAAGCCCAAGGCCTTGTTTGACAGGCGTTCTTGCAGATGTTGCTCGTGGGCGTATTGCAACACCTGCCATGGCAGTTGCCGACAGAACAGGCGCCGCCGTTTGCGTGCAGCTTCCGTGCGGGTGTCCATCTCGGTTTGCAATCGCTTTTGGTACACCGATTTCAAGTCCAGTTGCCGCACCAGTTGAACCAGCGCATTGGCATCCAGGGTGTCCGGCAGCGGTGTGGCGGTGCGCGATCGCGGGCCGATAGTCTGGTTGTTCAGGTCCGGCAAATGGCGCAAGGCAAAATCGGTCAGGCTGTAGTCATGGATGTCGAGGGCCTGGTGCACGGGAATCAGCACGTCATCGGGGCTGATTGTGTGTTCGGGGAAGCGTGCCTGGAGCAGCTTGCTCAGGGCGCCAAAGGTGTGCTCGCGCAGGGACAGGACGCCCTGCAGGTAGTCTTCCTCTTCCGGGGCGCTGTTGTGGTATTGCTCAAGCAGTTCTGCATGGTAGATCTGCTCCTTGGCGGGCGCCATTGCCAGCCACACGGGCAGGGCCTGCTGGGTGACCATGGCATCGGCCAGCGCCTTGGCTCGTGCAAGGTTGGTGGGCGCCGGGATCTGCAGGATCTCATCCAGGCGGTCCTGCACGGCGCGCGCCGGCAAGTCCATGGCCAGCAGTCGGTCTACCGAGTCCATGACGTAATCGCCGTAGGTTTTCAGGCGATTGTCCAGCAGGTTATCGTCAATACGTTGCAGCGCAGCCAGGCGATACGCCTGATGAGGCACGCGCTGGGACAATGACAGATTCTCCAGTAGCGACAGTCGTTTGATCGGATGCGCCAGGCGCTGGGTGAGCGCCTCGCGCAGGGCCGAGACCGACGCAAAAACCTCATGACCACGCCGAGGCGTCCATAGGATCGCCTGGCCCGAATTCTTGGGGTCAAGGCCGCCACGTTCGGTCAGTACAAACAGATTGGCCAGCGGCAGCAGCGCGTCGGACGTACCCTTGTGCAATGCCAGCGCATAAGCATCCGGCAGAAACCCGTTGATCCCATGTCGGGTCAGGCGCGCCAGGCTGTCAGTTCGCAGGACCGCATCAAGAATGGCGTTGCTGCGGTGCGTCAGCGTTTTACCCAGCAGTCGCAGTTCAGCCTCGCTGCGCAAGCCCAACAGCATCGAGTGCGCGTGTTTATCGCGGATATTGTTCAGGAACAGGCGCGGGAGTTCACGCATCTCGTGGCCGGCAAACACGTTCAAGACCCGTTCGATCATGTTGTTGAAGGTTTTGAGGGGCATGTTATTGAGCTTCAGGGCGACACCCTGGTTGCGTTCTGCGTAAAACCCAGTTCTGGAAGACACTGGGAGCGGCTTGCTCTTCTGGCCGAGGCGCTCGATGAAATGTTCAACCATGCTCAGCGAAGACACAGGCGCGCGCTCCTCACGCTGCTCGGCGCGGGACGCGTAAGTGTTGACATAAATCTCGTCGGCCTTGAGGTCCAGTCGTTGGGTTTGCAGTTCTGTGTTCAGGGCCAGGGTGGCCATGCTGCGTAGTGTCGGGTGCTTAAGGCGCTCGATCTGCAATCCTTCTTGGGCAGCGCGCAGGCGTTGCAGGTGCAGCTTGGCGCGCTCGGCTTGCACCGTGGAGGGGCGGCCATTGCCGCTGCTGACGGGATGTATCGTCCAGCGCCCATCGGTGTCCAGGTCGGCCAGGCGACTGTCGAGCATGGTGCGGATGTCCAGGGCGTAATCGAGCAATGCTTCCAGGGCCACCTGGCCGGCGCTGCTGCGATAGAGGCTCAGGGCATGGTTCATATTACTGGTCTGCTTGGCGGCGATGTCTTCGATCATGTCGGTGAACACGTGCCCGGTGACGGGGTGTGCGGCAACGTTGATCTGGTCCAGGCCGATAAAGGTGTTGCGCTCGTCCAGAGACAGGAAATTGAGCAGTTCATCTTCGTGCCCGGCGGCGGTGAGCATGGTCAATAGCGTGTCTTTGAGATCATCCAGATCCTTAAGTACCTGCAAGCCACGGGATTGGGTGTAAAGGTAGGCATGGCTGTCATGCAGCATCAGGGTACTGGCCAGTTCCACGTAGTGCTGGTAGGGCGCGTAGATGCGCACTTTTTCCACGCTCAGTTTGGCGGCGTAGGTGCTGCGAGCGCCCTGGTCGCTGAGGAACAGGGCCTGGAGCATATGGCTTTCGTCAGTACTGAGGATGCCGTTCTGGCGCTTGAGCAGCACATCGAGGCGGAACTTGTCAGCCAGGATTTGCGCGAACAGGTCAAGGCGCGAGGTGCCGCTGTCGATGTCTTCGTTCCAGTAGGTCTGTAGCAGGCTCTCGAGCAATTTGGACAGCGTACCGGAGGTTTGTTCGATGAGCGTGTCCCAATACTCGCGGTCTTGTTGCAACTGGGGCTGGGTGAAGTGGCTGGTGACGTGCTTGGGGTTGATGAATTCGCGAGTTTGCCCCAAGGGCCAGGCATGTTTGACATAGAACTGCAATAACGCATCACGTAACGACAGGGAGTCGATCCAGCGTCGATCGGCATCCGTCGGGCTTTGGAGAAAGCAGTTCACTTGCGTTTGCCGCTGATCCAGGCCGGGGAAATGAGGGTGCGCCATGATGCCGAGCAATGTGTCGAGCATGGCGGACAAGGTCGGGGTCTTCTGCAAGTGCTCAAGCATTGCTTGCACGTTGGCCTGTTGGCAGGCCTGCAGGGTTTGTTCCTGGTCTTGCATGACCGCACCCAGGACCGGCGAAGTGGTCAGTGTCAGAGCGCTATCCGCCGGCAGACTGTTGCGCTGTGCAATCGACAGAAAACTCAGCAACTCCACGCGCTGTACCGAATCAGCCGACGCCTGACTGACCTCGGCAAGCAGCGAGGCATGGCTGTCAAACACCTGGATACCGCCATAAGGCGTGTACAGCAGAGCCTTGGCACCGTCGGGCGTGGAACTCATCACAAACGCGCCGGCCAGTGGGATCGCAACCTGCCCCGACACATTGATCATTAGCCTTTCTACACGCATGGGCGGGCTTTGCAGGCGGGTATCCTGACGGCTGGCGTCGCTGGCGTAATACACGCCGTGCAGCCATTCCAGATCCTTGACGGTGAACCCCAGGGCGCGTTCGCGCTCGCTCAATGTCGAGCGATTGACGGGTAGCAGGAACTCGTCGAAAAAATAGGGCGGTGTGACACGGGTCATCGCCTGTCTCCAGCGTGAATAGGAAGACACAGGGTAGGCAGGCACCGATGACTGGCGGGGGTAACTATTGAGTCTCGTTGTAAGTTGACAGTGAGCGCTGCAGGTGGTGTTTAATCGACGGCCTGGATGTCCATTCGTTGCCCCTTCCAATCATAAAAATGGAGCTTCAAATGTCTGCGCAGTCTCCGACAGTTGTCACGGCCTTCATCAGCTTCACTGAGTTGGTGGGGGTGCTCCAACAGATTTTCGTCAGGCACGGCACCTCGCCAGAAGTGGCGGCGATCCTTGCGCACAATTGCGCCAGCGCTGAACGTGATGGCGCTCATAGCCACGGTATTTTTCGTATCCCGGGTTACCTCTCGACCCTGGCCAGCGGTTGGGTCAATGGCGCCGCCGTGCCGATCGTGACCGACGTTGCGTCAGGCTTCGTACGGGTCGACGCCGCCAATGGGTTCGCCCAACCCGCTCTGGCGGCCGCGCGTGCGTTACTGGTGAGCAAGGCCCGCAGCGCCGGCATTGCGTTACTGGCTATCCACAATTCCCATCACTTTGCGGCCTTGTGGCCGGACGTCGAACCTTTCGCCGAAGAAGGGCTGGTTGCACTCAGTGTGGTCAACAGCATGACCTGCGTGGTGCCCCATGGCGCTGATCGCCCGTTGTTCGGCACCAACCCCATCGCGTTTGCTGCGCCGCGGGCCGATGGCGCGCCGATTGTGTTCGACCTGGCCACCAGCGCCATCGCCCATGGCGACGTGCAGATCGCCGCGCGCAAAGGCGAACGGCTCCCACCAGGCATGGGCGTCGATAGCCTGGGCCAGCCGACCCAGGACCCGAAAGCCATTCTGGAGGGGGGCGCGCTGTTGCCATTTGGTGGGCATAAGGGGTCGGCGTTGTCGATGATGGTCGAGTTGCTGGCGGCGGCACTGACAGGCGGCAATTTTTCGTTCGAATTCAATTGGGCCGATCATCCGGGAGCGCGTACGCCCTGGACCGGCCAATTACTGATAGTGATCGATCCGCGCAAAACCGCCGGGCAAAGCTTTGCCGAGCGCAGCCAGGAACTGGTGCGGCAGATGCATGCGGCGGGGTTACGGCGATTACCGGGGGATCGGCGCCATCGCACACGGGCGGAGTCGCAGGAAGCAGGCATAGAGCTTGACGCGCAGGACCTTCGGCAACTGCGAGAACTGGCGGCGGGGTGAAACAGGCTGCGCCGTGGGCGCAGCCCGTGCTGATCAGTTACGGCGACCCAGCAGCAGACCCACCACCAGGCCAAAGCCTGCGGAAATGGCCACGGTCTGCCATGGATGACCGCCGATGTAGGTCTCGGTGGCGTCCACGACTGGCTTGCTGCGCTCACGGACGCTGGACACCGAATCCAGGGCTTGCTTGAGTTTGATGGCAACCTGCTCGCGCAGGGTTTCACCTTCCTCGCCTACCAGGGATGCGCTGCTTTTGAGCAGTTTGTCCGATTCTTCGATCAGCGCGGTCAGTTCGCTGAAGGCTTGATCCTTGATTTGTTCTTCGACGGCTTGGGCGGCGGTTTTGCGGGCCATGTGTGACTCCTTGCAAGTGAATGTGACAGTGAACAATGGAGTATCGGGCAGCGGCAAAAGTTGCAGTTATTTTGCGAGCCGTCCATTTGCGGCACAATGGTGATCAGGCCCTTTGGGCCTACAGTGTAAGATGTCAGTCATTTGTGCAGCAGGTAATTCAACATGAGCTTCAATCTCGCCAACAAGACCCTCGCCGAACGCGCCGAGCTGGAAGACGAAAAGTCGCGCCTCTACGACCTTTGGCAAACCAACCTGGGCAAAGCCAAGGGCGAAGCGGCCCGTTTGTTCGGCGAGCGCGCCAAGCGCAAGGGAAAATGGGCCGAGTGGGTGCGCGCCGAACTTGACGGCATGTCGCCGCCGGAGTTTTCCAACATGGTGCGCAGTGAAGTCAACAAGCTGATGGCAGCGGCGAAATAAAGCACGCCACGATCGCCTCGCGAACCTTGAGCAACAGCGGATCAAGCTGGGCCTGGGTACGCCAGCCCAACTCCACCGGGTAGTGCGGCAGCGCCAGCGGGCAGGGCAGCACACGCAAGCCGGTCATCTGCGCAATCGCTTGGGCCGCATGACCGGGGATCGTCGCCACCGCCGCGCTGCCTTTGAGCAGGTACGGCAGCGCCGCAAAGTGGCTGGTGGACGCACATACCTGGCGGCTCAAGCCCTGCGCCGCCAACCCTTCATCGGTAATACCGATAAACCCGCCTGACGACACCAGCACATGGTCGCGTGCGATGAATTCTGCAAGCTCGATACCTTGCTGATCGGGCGCCAGGCTACCTGGGTCAACCAGGCAACGGTAGTCACCTTCGCCCAGCACTTGCCGACTCAGCCTGCGCTCGGCAAACCCGCCGGCGGTAATGGCCAGGTCCAGGTTGCGGTCGAGCAGGGCAGCCGCAACGATCTGGCTGTGGGTCTGGCGAAAGATCACCCGCAGTTTCGGCAGGCGCTGTGCAATGGCGCCCATCAGCTGCCGGCCGTAGGCGATTTCGAAATCGTCTGACAGACCTAACACCACCGATCGCCCCTGATAATGCGGGTTATCCGGGTGGATCATCGCCAGGCTTTGTCGGCAGCGGTCCAATGCCTCGCTGATCACCGGTTTCAACTGATTGGCCCGCAGGGTGGGCGCCAGGCCGCGACCGGTGCGTACGAAAAGTGGGTCGCCATATAGTTCGCGTAAACGCCGCAAACCGGCGCTGATTGCCGATTGCGTAACGCCCAGGCGCAATGCAGCACGGCTGGCGCTGGACTCGTCGTGCAGGGCTTCGAAGGTTTTCAGCAGGTTCAGGTCAACCTGGGCGATATTCATTTGGCTCATATCATTTAGCACTGAGGTGGGCTTTATTCATGATCGAGTCTGGCCGGAGAATGGGCAACCCTTATTACCGGAGTGAGCACATGCCCGTATCGATCGTCGCAGCCCTGCAAATCGGCTCCTTGCCTGGCGGCAAAGCGCAAACCCTGGCGCAGATCCTGGCCTATGAAGATGAAATACAGCGCAGTGGCGCGCAGTTGGTGGTGATGCCTGAGGCGTTGCTGGGGGGATATCCCAAGGGCGAAAGCTTCGGCACGCAATTGGGCTATCGCCTGCCCGAAGGCCGTGAAGCCTTTGCGCGGTACTTTGCCAATGCCATCGACGTGCCGGGCGTGGAGACCAAGGCGCTGGCCGGGTTATCGGCGCGTACCGGTGCGAGCCTGGTGCTCGGCGTGATCGAGCGCAGTGGCAGCACGCTGTATTGCACCGTGCTGTATTTCGAACCGTCGAGCGGTTTGGTCGCCAAGCACCGCAAACTCATGCCGACCGGCACTGAGCGGCTGATCTGGGGCAAGGGCGACGGCTCAACCTTGCCGGTGATTGACGCGGCTGTCGGGCGTATCGGCGGGGCGGTGTGCTGGGAGAACATGATGCCGCTGTTGCGCACGGCGATGTATGCCAAGGGCGTGCAGGTGTGGTGTGCGCCCACAGTGGACGAGCGCGAGATGTGGCAGGTGAGCATGCGCCATATTGCCCATGAAGGCCGTTGCTTTGTGGTCAGCGCCTGCCAGGTGCAGGCATCACCGCAGGCCTTGGGTGTGGAGGTTGCCAACTGGCCGGCGGAGCGCCCGTTGATTGCCGGTGGCAGCGTGATCGTCGGTCCCATGGGCGATATTTTGGCGGGGCCGTTGCTGGGGGAGGCGGGTTTGTTGACGGCGCAGATCGATACAGATGATCTGGTGCGGGCACGCTACGACTACGACGTAGTGGGGCATTACGCTCGGCCGGATATTTTTGAATTGGTGGTGGACGAGCGCGCCAAGTCAGGCGTGCGCTACATCACTGATTGAACCGGGTCAACCCAAGGCTTTTGTAGGCGCGAGCTTGCATTTCGCAGATTTGGATCAGATCACTCGCGCATCACCAGGTGGCGGTACTGGGCAAATCCAGAGTGCCACGCTCTACAAAGCGCATGGTGCCGAACAATCCGCCCGCCAGTTTGCCGCGCAGCACATAGGGCAGGTTATTCAGGCTTTGGGTCTGGCTCAGGCCCAGGGTCTGGCGCAACACCGAGAACGCCGAAACACTCACAGGGACCATCAGCACCGTCTCGGAAAAACGTGGGATGCTGCCGGCCTGGTCACTTACCCCGGACGCCAACGGTCGGCCATTGACTTCCAGATCCAGCGCCACGCCGTTGTAGTCGATTGCCGTTTCATTGGGGTTCTGCACCCGCAGCTTCACGGCAAAGCGCACTTCCAGATCCTGGCTTTGCAGGGGCTCGATGCCCACCACGTTAATATTCACCGGGTCGCGATTGGGGAACAGCGCGCAGGCGCTCAAGCTCAGCAACAACAACGAAAGAACCATGAGCTTGCGCATATAAAAGTGCTCCTACTGTTTCGTGACGTCCGGGTCCTGCATGACCTTGAGGGTAGAGGACTCCGGATCGAATTCATCTTCTTCCAGCTCTATGAACTCTTCGGGCAGGAAAATGTTCAGCAGGATTGCACAGAACGCGCCCACAGTGATCGGCGATTCGAAGATGTTGTGCAGCGCCTTGGGCAAATCGCGCAGCACTTCCGGCACTGCGGCGACGCCCAGGCCCATCCCCAGGGAAATCGCCACGATCAGCACATTGCGCCGGTGCAGGCCGGCTTCGGCGAGGATCTTGATCCCGGCCACGGCCACGGTGCCGAACATGATCAGTGTCGCGCCGCCAAGTACTGGTTTGGGCATCAGTTGCAGCACCGCGCCGATCATCGGGAACAACCCCAGCAGCACCAGCAGCCCGGCGATAAAGTACGCCACGTAGCGGCTGGCCACGCCGGTCAGCTGGATCACGCCGTTGTTCTGGGCGAACGTCACCATCGGCAGGCTGTTGAAGGTAGCGGCCATCGCCGAGTTGAGGCCATCGGCCAGCAGGCCGGATTTGATGCGCTTGATATACAGCGGGCCCTTGACCGGTTGCTGGGAGATCATCGAATTGGCTGTCAGGTCTCCAGCCGCTTCCAGAGGCGAAATCAGGAAGATCACCGCCACCGGGATAAACGCCACCCAGTCGAACGAGAAACCGTACTTGAACGGTACCGGCACGCTGATCAACGGCACCTGGGGCAGGGCGGCCATATCCACACGGCCCAGCAACCACGCCACCACGAAGCCCAGCGTCAGGCCGATCACGATCGAACCCAGACGCAGGAACGGGTTGTTGAAGCGGTTGAGCACCACGATGGTCAGCAGCACCAGCGCCGCCAGGCCCATATTGCTGGCGGCGCCCAGGTCGCCCGCGCCATAGCCGCCGGCCATATCGGTGACTGCCACCTTGATCAGTGACAGGCCCATCAAGGTAATGATGGTGCCAGTCACAACCGGGGTGATCAGCTTGCGCAGTTTGCCGATGAACTGGCTCAGCACTACTTCGATAAACGCGGCGAAAAAGCAGATGCCAAAGATCGTCGACAGGATTTCATCGGTGCCGCCGCCCCGGGCCTTAACCATAAAGCCCGCACTGAGAATCACGCTGATAAACGAAAAGCTGGTGCCTTGCAGGCACAACAGGCCCGAACCCACTGGCCCGAACGTGCGTGCCTGCACAAAGGTGCCGAGCCCCGAGACGAATAGCGCCATGCTCACCAGGTACGGCACTTCGCTTTCCAGGCCAAGTACGCCGCCGACGATCAGGGTCGGGGTAATGATGCCGACAAAGCTCGCCAGCACATGCTGCAAGGCGGCAAAAATCGCAGCGGTGAAGTGCGGGCGGTCTTCCAGGCCGTAGATCAGGTCGGATTTATAGCGCGGGCGGGGGGCTTGAGCGTCAGACAAAATGAAGGCTCGGGTCGGAAAATGGAGGCGCAGGATGCCA
Source organism: Pseudomonas sp. W15Feb34 (assembly GCF_023127765.1). Taxonomy (NCBI): domain Bacteria; kingdom Pseudomonadati; phylum Pseudomonadota; class Gammaproteobacteria; order Pseudomonadales; family Pseudomonadaceae; genus Pseudomonas; species Pseudomonas sp. W15Feb34. Next base: position 24,411 of record NZ_SPKN01000040.1, on the reverse strand, counting down.
GAAAGTGTCGGTCGTCAGAAGTGTAAAAGAATATTCATGAAGTCGCTGTATAGGCCGACCACATCAAAATGTGGGAGGGGGCTTGCTCCCGATAGCAGTCTGTCAGTCAACTCATCTGTGGCTGATGTACTGCCATTGGGGGCAAGCCCCCTCCCACATCGGACAGTGTTGTTCCAGGGGTTATTGCTTCCAGGCCCCAGGGTTCACCAGGTTTTGCGGTCGCTCGCCCGACAACGCCTGCAGCAGATTATCCACCGCACACTTGGCCATCGCCTCGCGCGTTTCATGGGTGGCTGAGCCGATATGCGGCGTCGCCACCACGTTGTTCAAGCGCAGCAGCGGTGATGTGTGATCCAGCGGTTCTTTCTCGAATACATCCAACCCCGCCGCGCGGATAGTGCGCTGCTGCAGAGCCTCGACCAGTGCCGCTTCGTCCACTACTTTGCCCCGTGAGATATTGATGAAGATCGTCTCCGCCCCCATCAACGCGAACTCTTGCGCGCCAATCAACTTCTCGGTTTCAGCCGTCAGCGGCAACGTCAGGCAAACAAAATCCGCTTCTTTGAGCAAGTCCTGCAAGCTTCGATACTGCGCGCCAAAACGCGTCTCCACTGCTGGCTTGGGCGAATGGCTGTGGTAGATCACCGGCATGCCAAAACCAAAATGCCCACGCTGGGCCAGCGCTTCACCAATGCGGCCCATGCCGATAATACCCAGGGTCTTGCCATGCACATCGCTACCGAAATGCGCCGGGCCGATGTTCTTGTTCCACTGGCCGGCACGCACCATGTCAGCCAGCTCGACCACACGCCGGGCGGTGGCCAGGACCAGCGCAAAGCCGGTGTCGGCGGTGGTTTCGGTGAGTACGTCCGGGGTGTTACTGAGCAGGATGCCACGTTGGGTCAGGTAGTCGATGTCGTAGTTGTCGACGCCCACCGAAACGCTGGCAATGGCTTGCAGTTCGGGAGCCAGGTCGAGCAGCCTGGCATCCAGGCGCAAGCTCGCGCCCAGCAGGCCATGGGCAGTGGGCAGGGCATCGCGCAGCTTGGCCAGGCCGGTTTCATCCAGTGCGTCAATCAGCGTGACGTCGACCTGCTCATGCAGGCGAGCCATGAGCGGGGCGGAGAGTTTTTTGTACAGCACGACAGACTTTTTCATGAGGTTTTTACCTTCAATTCCAGGGTTGGCGCCGGCGAGCGGTCACTGGCGCCGGGCTTGAGGAAAATCGTCAGCACCACGGAAAGCAGCAGCGCGCCGCTCATCAGCAGGTACGAAGCGCCGGGCGAGCCGGTGCTGCTGTTGAGGTAACCCACCAGGTACGAGCCACCGAACGAGCCCAGGGCGCCCATGCTGTTAATCAGTGCCATGGCGCCACCGGCGACGTTGGCCGGCAGGATTTCCGGGACAATGGCGAAAAACGGACCATAGGGTGCATACATGCACGCCCCGGCGATCACCAGCAGGGTGTAGGACCACCAGAAGTGTTCGGCGCCCAACACGTAGGACGCGTAGAAGGCAATCGACGCAATCAGCAGGGGCGGCCAGACAAAACGCTTACGTTTTTGCAGCTTGTCTGAACCCCAGGACACCACGAGCATGCCAATCACCGCTGCCAGGTAGGGCAGGGCCGAGAGCCAGCCGGCTTCGACCATGTCCATCTGCAAGCCGGCCTTGAGGATCGATGGCAACCACAGCACGAAGCCGTACACGCCAATGCTCCAGCAAAAAAACTGCAGGGCGAGAATGATCACCTTGGGCGAACGGAACGCCTCGGCGTAGTTCTTCACGGCCTTGATTCCCACCTGCTCGGCGGCGAGGGCGGTTTCCAGGCTGTGCTTTTCGGCGTCGCTCAGCCACTTGGCATCCTTGGGGCGCTCATCGGCCAGCTTCCACCAGATAAACGCCCACAACACCGCCGGCAGGCCCTCGATGATGAACATCCAGCGCCAGCTGAAATGCTGCACCAGGTAGCCCGACACCACCGACATCCACAGCATGGTCACCGGGTTGCCGAGGATCAGGAAGGTATTGGCCCGCGAGCGTTCGGCACGGGTGAACCAATGGCACAGGTACACCAGCATGGCCGGCATCACGGCAGCCTCGACCACCCCGAGCATGAAGCGGATGGCGATCAGCATATAGGCGTTGGACACCACGCCGGTCAGCGTCGCCAGGCCGCCCCAGAGGATCAGGCTGACGAAGATCAGTTTCTTGACGCTGCGCTTTTGCGCGTAGATCGCCCCCGGCACCTGGAAGAAAAAGTAGCCAAGGAAAAACAGCGCACCGAGCAGCGAAGACATGCCCGGCGTGATCATCAGGTCTTCGGCCATGCCGGACGCGGCGGCGAAGCCGTAGTTGGCGCGGTCCAGGTAGGCCAGGCTGTAGGTGATAAACACGATAGGCATGATGTACCACCAGCGACGGGTGGCGAGTTTCACGGGTTCCATGGGGTTGCTCCTGAGCTTGTTGTAGTTGTGGCAACAGGTAATGGGTTACGCAACGGATCGAGTGGGCAGTTCGGCGCGGGTCGGCAAACCCTCCATATCGCCACGGCTCTGCACGGCGCGGCTGCCGATCCAGTTAGCGCGCTGCACCGCCTCGGGGAAGCTTGAGTTTTCCAGCAGGGCACTGATCATGCCCACGGCAAAGCCGTCGCCGGCGCCGACGGTGTCCACGACTTTTTCCACCTTGACGGCGGCGACAAAGCCCTGATCCATGTGGGTGCGGTAATAGGCGCCTTCGGGGCCGAGCTTGATCGCCACGGCTTCGGCGCCCTGGTCGAGGTAGAACGCAGCGATATCCGCAGGATCCTCGAAACCGGTGAGCAGGCGGCCTTCACCCAGGCCCGGCAACACCCAGTCCGCCAGAGTGGCCAGGGCATTGATTTCGCGGATCATCTGCGCCTGGCTGGCCCAGAGCGAGGGGCGCAGGTTCGGGTCGAACGACACGCTGCGCCCGGCGTTGCGCATCTGCGTCATCAGTTCGAAGGAGAGTTCACGGGTGGCATCGGACAATGCCGGTGGAATCCCGGTAGCGTGCAGATGGCGGGCTTGCAACAACGCAGGGCTGATATCGGCGATGGACAAATGGCTGGCCGCCGAGCCTTTGCGAAAGTACTCGACCTGGGGATCAGCGCCGGCCTCTTCGCGCGACTTGAGCTGAAACCCGGTGGGATGCAACGGGTCGACGGCCACATGGCGGCAATCAATGCCTTCCTTGCCCAGCGTGTCGACCACAAAGCGCCCGAGGGAGTCGTCACCTACTCGGCTCAGCCATGCCACGTTGAACCCCAGGCGCGACAAGCCGATGGCGACATTGCTGTCGGCGCCGGCAATGCGTTTGTGAAACTGCGCGACCTGGCCCAGATCGCCGGTCTGCTCGGCGACAAACATCGCCATGGTTTCACCAAACGACAGGATATCGATCTCAGACATGGGCGTTCTCCACGCGGGGTTGGCCAAGGCAGGCGAGGGTGGCGACCTGTTGTGCAGTGACCTCGACCAGGTCATCGCCCTGCAACGGAAATTCCACCGCCCGCGTAATACCTTGAGTCATGTGTTTGAGCAGTTGTTCCCACAGATGCAGGTCGGTGGCGCCCGGCGGCAAGGCCACGAGCTTGCCGTCGGCGCGACGGGCCACGGCCTTGCAGTGCAGGTAATCCACATGCCGGCCCAGCAACCGCGCAGCAGTGAGCGCGGACTGGTCTTGCCACTGCCAGTTACCGATATCGAAGGTCATTTTCACCGGAAGGCCCAGGCGTTCGACTTCGGTGAAAAACCGTTGCATCGGTTCAATGCGTCCACCGTGCAGGGTCTGGTCGTTTTCCACCAGCAGCTTGACCGGGTGGCGATTGAGCAGGGCGTGCAGGCTTTCCAGATCGTTGGTATCGGTGAAGTAACCGAGCGAGACCTTCAGCCATCCCGAGCCAAAGGCCTGGGCAAGGTCCAGGGTGGCGGCCAGCTCGGCATTGGGCTGGGCACGGCCGGCGACCCACAGCTCCAAGGGCGAAGAAAATACTGATTCCAGGCCTTGTTCTGCAGCGGCCAGGGCCAGCTCGGCCGGTTGCTCGGTGGTGAGCAGTTCTTCACGCCATTCAATGCGCTGGGCACCGGCGGCGCTGAGCAGCGCGACAAAACTCAATTGACCCTGCTGGCGAACCAGGTCGGCGCCGTAGCTGGAAAGGCTGATGGAGACGGGGTATTTATGCATTGTTGTTTACCTCTGAAACCGGTTTCATTTTCATGCGCAGAACGAAAAATGTGGGAGCGGGCTTGCCCGCGAAAGCGGTGTGTCAGTCAGCTTGGAAGTGGCTGACCTATCGCTTTCGCGGGCAAGCCCGCTCCCACAGGGGATTGGGTAGAGCCGCGGATAATCAGCTCCGGTAAAAAATCCAGGGTGCGCGTGGGGGCGGTATCGCCGCGCAGGCGCTTGAGCAAACAGTCAAAAGCGCTGGCGCCAATCGCTTGCGTCGGTTGGGCGAGGGCGGTAATCCCATTACCCACCAGCGGGTACCAGTCCAGGTCATCCAGGGCGATCAAGCCCACCTCGCCGAACAGGTCGCAGCCCAGGGCCTTGAGTACACGGGTGCAGGCCAGTGCTGCCACGCCGTTGGCGCAGAACAGTGCCTTGGGGCCGGATTTGGCGAGAAAGGCTTGCAGACGCTTTTCCAGTTCGCCATCCAGTTCAACCACGGCACCTGTCAAAGCCGGGCGTTTGGCAATCTCGGTGTTGAAACTCTCCAAACGCTCCAAACGTGAACTGGTGCCATCGGTGGCCTCGCTCACCAGCAGCACGTCGCGATAACCCTGTTGCTCAAGATGCTCTACCGCAATACGCACCGCCGCCGGGTTGTCCAGGCCCACCAAGTCACTGTGCAACGGCTCGACCTTGCGGTCCACTAACACCAGGGGCATTTCCCGTTGCAGTTCCAGCAATTGGTCGAGGTGATGGCCCAGGGTGTTCACGATCAGCCCTTCGATGTTGTACGAGCGCAGCGCCGCCAAGTGCTGGCGCTCCTGCTCGTCATCGCGGTCGGTGTTGCACACCACCAGGCTGTAGCCGTGCTGGCGGCAGGCGGTTTCGACGCCGTGCATCACCGCGATGGAGTAGGGGTTGCGGATATCAGCCACCAGCATGCCGATCAGGCGCGTGCGCCCACGCTTGAGGCCACGGGCCATCTGGTTGGGGCGGTAGCCGAGTTCTGCGATGGCGTGTTCGATACGCAGGGCGATGGCATCGGAGAGCAGGGCGCGGTCATCGCCGATAAAGCGCGACACGCTGGCCTTGGACACGCGTGCTCGCTCGGCGACGTCGAGCATGGTCACGCGGCTGCGCTGGGCGGCGGAAAATGGAGTCACGGCAAAGCCTTTCTTATTGGAATGAGTAACGGGATGAAACCGGTTTCAGAAAACACTAGCCCATCGTCTTCGTCAAGAGAATCTTGGTCGTGTGAAGCCACTGGTCAGCGGGGAGATCCGACGAGCGGTGGTCCTACCTGTGAGTTTTGACAGTATCGGCTGGGCCAGAGGAGGTGTTCAATGGCGCCAACAGAACCTCTGGTATTGGCATGCTGAGAGCAGGGGGCGGTTTAGAAAATGCTTGAATGACGGGAGGTTTAAATGACTACTTCCACTACTGGCCAGAGTGCCAATGGGCCTACGGGCTCAGGAGGCATCCTTGTGCTTGAGGCGCCAACAGTCTTCGACGTATTGCCAGATGGATTATTACCCGCTCGATTCAATTTCACTGATCTACGCATCTTGCTTGAGATACCTTGGGCGGTTTTGCCCGGCCCCGGAAGGTTTCAGTACGTGATTTTCGAATGGCATGTCCGAGGTGCCAGGTCCGTTGATACCCCGCCCGTTGAGCTGCGTGGCCCACTGACGGATGCCGACTTCCCTCTGCCCATGACGATTCCTCAGGCGTTCCTGCTGAGCAGTGCCATCGTTGACCTGCGCTACCGGATTCATAACACCCGGCCAGATAGCCCGAGTGTCGATACCTCGTCGCCCGTGACGATCAGAATCGACCGCGACGCTCCAGGCGTCGGCTCGTTACTGGCGCCTGCCATTTTCCCGATCGATCCGATCACCCAACCCTATCTGGATGCAAATCCCATGGTGCGCATGGAGATCCCCGAGGGCTATCTCGGACGTGAAGTCGGGGACAAGGTGCTGATGTACTTTTCGGATATGAATATGCTGCCAACCGGCCTACCCACTTGGGTTTCGCCACCGCTGACCAGTGATAGCGGCCGCATTTTTGTGGACGTGCCCAATGACGTGTTCCGCGCCTACCCTGGCGCGCTATGGCTTTTCTGTTTTTATCGTTTGGAGGATCGCGCCGGTAATGTGAACCCGACCTTTTCATTGTTGGCGCGGGTCGGGTTGGCAACCGATCTTCCACCCATCCAGTTCACTCGGCCTGAATTTCCTCAGGCTTTGCTTCACCCAAACCGGTATTTGACCTGCAGCACCCAACCGCCAATCTGGTACGGAGTCGAGGTGGCAATCCCGGCAGACCCGAACATCCAGCACGGGGATTTGATCACGCTGAGGTTCCAGGGGTATGGCCAATATCCGGACGACGACCCAGATCCGAATGTTGTGGAAACCCTTGAGCATTACTGGGATGCAGTGGCGGATGCATCCGGCTACAACTTCTGGATTCGTGACGTCGAGCGCGTAATCCGGCCATTGAAAATAAATGCCGGTGGAGAGGCTCTTTACCTTGTGTCCAGGAATCGAACGCCCATTGGCCGTTCAGCTTCCAGGTTTGTGCAGTTCGATCGTTTGGTGCCTACATCGCCACCACCGCCCAACCCGGTTTACTGCTGGGAAGGCGGCAATGGTCCCGAGCCCTGAGCCAGGGTGCGGGTTTAGTAGAACATTTTGAACTGAATGTAGTTGGTCGAAGAATCATTCGGCTGAAGAGAGTGTGTCCCGGTTTCAGTCTCCTGGCCGTAACTCAAGTGACTGAACGAGCGTTTGCGGCCCGCCAGTGCGCGCGGTGCCTATTCTAAAGCAGCAAGGAGAGACTGAAATGAGTAGAAAACGTGGTTCGACTACGACGCCAGCGCCTTTGGTTCTCAATGCACCCACGATTGACGAGGCGTTGGATGATGCGACTGGCCTTATCCCGGCGGTCGTCGCCCGTGTTGGCATTAACGTTCAGTTACGGACCGGGACAGCATCAAGGGGCACGGACTGGATGGGCGTTGAAATCCGGGATATCACTGTGAGCCCGCCTACCTGGACCACCTTGGTGGCGCCTTATCAAATCAACCAGACGCCCGTTCCTCCGATAATCAGCAGGTTTATTCCCGCGCGGGTACCTGAATTTCCACATGGCTACTACGAGCTCAGGAATACTCAATACCGTAATCAGGCCGGCATACCAGGCCCCTCCCTTGACTCCTCCAACCCGGGTGCTTTTCGGGTTGATACCATTGCACCCTATGCCGTAGCGACTTCACGCGAGCAGCCGCTTGTTCCAGTCTTCGCAAATGTGCCGCCGGGCACGGTCATTAACGATGCCTTCCTGATCGATCAAGGCGGCGTGGAGATTCAGATCCCCCCGAATGACTTTGGTCCACAGACTGGGCGATTCGAAGCGGGGGATATGATTAACGTGTACTTCAGCCCGGTGATGGACCCGCGCCCCGAGTATCTGGTGAGTGGCTCAGGTGTGCCTATGTTGCCATCCCCTGATGTAAGCACTTTTTTCCTGGCCAGGAACCTGATTATCCTGAGCGGGCTATATTATATTTTCTACACCATCACTGACCGGGCAGGTAACGTCAGCCGTCCCTCGTTCAATGATTTTCGAACAGTCTCGTTGTTGGACGATCCGCAGCCTTTGGAGCCGTTCCTGCCCTTGGCGCCGGCACCACGTGCCGGCAGCACGGATGATCTTCTCGATATTCAGGATTATCGTCAGGGGATTGAAGCCCACGTTGAAGATTATCCTGACCACGCCACTGGCCTGGACAAGTTCGAGATGCAATGGGAAGCACAGCCCTTTGGGCCGCAAACCGCTGAGCTGGTTGATTTTCCGGTGGTCTTCAGCAATATGAATGATGCGATTAAAGACGCATATACCGCAACGCTGGGGCCGCAGACGGTGACCCTGCGCTACCGTATCGAACGAAATGGCGTGTTTTTCCCTTCTCCTGATAAAACGGTGCGGCTTGACCTGTCGGTGGAGGGGCCTGTTCTTCCCGGCACTCTTGAACCCGGCGATGTAAACCCAGCGCTGAACCTGGCGCAGGTGTTCGGCGGGGGGCCCACTCCGGAGCTGAACACCCTGCGCATTGGCGATGCGAATCAACCCGTCACCATTGTGATCCCGCTCTGGACCATTGCAGCGCTGCCCCATGCGAATAACGAGTTTGTCCTGTTGTGGGGGGCTACGAAAGAGCGAGTAGGGCCTTTCCCCCTCAGCACGACAGTGCCCGGAGATGACGCGACGTTCACCATTCCTTGGGAGGTCGTTGCCCGCCACGGCAATGAGCTGCAGCCCGTCAGCTATGTGGTCATTGGCCCCGGCACCACGAATGAAAACCCGTCGGGCGTTACCATGGTCGACGTGATCGATGCAGTGAGGGTCGTACTGCCGCCTGCTGAGTTCTTACACCTTGACGCCAACGACGAGTGGAGTTGCCAATCGCTGCGAACCCGCGCGCCCGGAGCACCACCGACGCTTTACGCCGAGCTCTTCATTCCAGGCGATCCGAGGTTGGAGGTAGGTAATAGCGTGACGGTAACCGTTACGATCTTCAGTGAAGCATTTGGCTTTCCACCGGGTCCATTCACGCAGACCTTTACCCACCCATCGTTGAGCCAAGGGGATAAGGACAATGGATTTGTCGTTGAAATCCCTTATCGTCCATTCCTGACCCAGTCCGTGCTTGGCCCTTGCGAGGTGACCTACTCAACGATCGTCAACACTGGGGCTACCGGTAACAGTGAATTGGCTGAGGTGTACACGGTATTTTCCAACCCTGAGACATACTGTGATGGGGTAACTATCGTAAGACCTTGAACTCAATGAAAAACGTTAAATACAAAAGGGAAGCACGGCTTCCCTTTTGTGTGTCTGACAGTTATGTATTGCTCCTTGTCGGAAAGACCTTCAGCTTCTTTGTTAAGTATGTTTTTCCAACACTCTAAAATATCAATCGCTACATCCATCTAAGATAAATCCTACAGCCATGGGTATGTTCGCTGCGTAACCTCTGCGCCGCACCGGTAAGGCTTCATTCCCAGGGAACGAGCCAAACCGTTTCGAAGGCTCCACCCAGAGGATGAACTCACATGCGACTGTTAACTGAATTCGAGCTCAAGCCTTTGAGCAAGATGATGAAAGTTCCAACTATTACTTTTTTGATGTTTGCGGCTGTGCATTCCACCGCCCAGGCAGGCCACCTGATTGGTGAGTCAAAAACCATTGAAAGCAACGAACTCAATAATGACTGGCAGTTGGATTTCAGATCTGAACTGACCGTCAATGGTGCTCGGGCCCAACATATCCTGGTCAACGATTCGGCACTGATTGTCAATGCGGGCAGCCGCATCAATGACATCCGAGCCACCCAAGGCTCTTTAGTGAGCCTCGACGGCGCCACCGTTGATTCAAGCCACGCAGTGTTTGGTGCGGTGCGTCTGGATGACAGCGATGCGCTTATTAACGGCAGCAACATCACCAGCCATACCACCATGGGTCTGCAAGCGTTCCAGAGTCACGACTCTGACAAGGGCGGGGTAGCCGAAGTATTCAATAGCACCATCCGTGGTCACATCGGTGGCGCAGTGGCGACTGGCAACAGCGAGCTGCACTTTAACGACCACACGTTGGTCGAAGGTACCGGCGTCGATAGTTTTGGCGTGTCGCTCGATGGTGCAACGGCAACTGCCAGCCAAAAAAGCAGGATTATCGGTGGCAAGAACGGCGTGGTGTTCACCAATGACCTCAACAGCGCGAATACGGGCAAGTTGGTATTGGATAACTCCAGCGTCGAAGGCCGCAGCGGTGCCGCCATTGCCGTCAATGGTTTTCCCGGCGAGGCCATGGCCGTTGAGATCGATATACGCAACGGCTCGACCTTGATCGGCGGTAACGGCTCATTGCTGGAGGTCAACGGCGGCGCCGTAGCGAGCATGAATGTCGATAACAGCGACCTACGTGGCAACGTTATCGTCGAGGACGGCAGCACGGCGCATTTGAGCTTGCAAAACCGTGCCGGGCTGACGGGCCAACTGCAGAATGTCACCAGTCTAGCTGTCGGTGATCAGTCTTATTGGGCGTTGACAGGCGACAGCCAAGTGGGCGCCTTGAGCCTCGCCGGCGGTACGGTGAAGTTCGGTGATACCGATGCGTTCTACCAGTTGGACGTAGACAGCCTTGAGGGTAATGGCACCTTCGTCATGGGGACCGATTTCGCCCGTGGCATTACGGACTTCTTGAACGTCGAGGGCGAGGCCAAAGGCGACCACAAGCTGTTGCTCGCAGCCAGCGGTGCGGAACCGACCAACCCGCAAGATATCCGCGTCGTTCACACCGGCGGCGGTGATGCACAGTTTTCCCTGGTGGGCGATGTAGTTGATGTCGGCGCTTATTCCTATGGCCTGAAAAAGGAAGGTACCGACTGGTTCCTCGACCCGAACAACCGTGTGATCAGCCCCGGTACCCGCTCGGTATTGGCGCTGTTCAACACCGCACCGACCGTGTGGTACGGCGAGGCGACATCCCTGCGTTCGCGTATGGGCGAGCTGCGTTTCGAGCCTGGACAGGCGGGCGTGTGGATACGCGGTTATGGCAACAAGTACGAAGTGTCCGACAGCACCGGGATTGGCTACAGCCAGAATCAGCGGGGCTTTACCCTCGGTGCAGACACACCCTTGGCCGACAGCCAGTGGCTGGTGGGCGTAATGGCCGGTCACAGCACCTCTGACCTGAACCTCAAGCGCGGTACCTCGGGGAACGTGAAGAGTTACTACCTGGGTGCGTATGCGACCTGGCTGGACGAGGAGAGCGGCCTGTATTTCGATGCGGTGGCCAAGGTTAACCGCTTCCAGAATGAGTCCAAGGTGGGCCTGAGTGACGGCACCTCATCCAAGGGCAAGTACAACAATACCGGTGGCGGCCTGTCGGCTGAGTTCGGTCGTAACATCAAGCTGGACGACGGGTTCTTTATCGAACCTTACGCGCAAATGTCTACGGTGGTGATCCAGGGTGCCAATTACAGCCTGGATAATGGCTTGGAAGCCAAGGGTGAGCGTACGCGGTCGATCATGGCCAAGGCCGGCGCGACCGTCGGGCGGGATATACAACTCGACTCCGGCAGTGTCGTGCAGCCTTATCTGCGCGCAGCGATGGTGCATGAGTTTGCCAACAACAATAAGGTCTCGGTGAACAACAATGTGTTCAACAACGACCTCTCTGGTTCTCGCGCCGAATTCGGGGCGGGTATGGCGGTGAAGCTCTCGCAGAACCTGCAGCTGCATGCCGACCTTGAGCACAGCAGCGGCGGCCGGGTTGAACAGCCTTGGGGCGCTAACGTAGGGGTGCGTTACACCTGGTAAAGACGTAACACACAACAACGCCCGTATCGAAAGATGCGGGCGCTTTTTTTTGCGAATAACATCAACTGGTCAGGTCGAAGTCGACGTCCAGGACGTGCGCATGCCCGTTAACATCATGATCGGTTGTAGCATGCAGCGTACCTCTGATTTTAATGACGCCGGCCGCGAGTCCCCGAATGATCAAAGTACCCTCAATGGCGCTCACTGTATAATGATCCTGGGGTAACTTTACTGAATACCAGACCTTAACATTCGTGAACTCTTGTTTTGCGAGGTCGATCTCCTGGCCTACCCGAACGTTATCGGGTATCTGAATGAATATTTCTTTTATGGTCACTGAGTTATCGGCGTGTCGGCCATTGATTCTATAGACAGCTTGTTCGAAGTCGTGCACCACGGTGGTGGTTTGAAATTCGATGGGGGATAAATCGACCTTCGCCTCGAAGAGGCCAGTCGCAGTAATTCGTTTGGGACGTAATGCCTTTTGTTGCGCCAAGGTTAACGGTTGCGCTAGTACGGTCATGATCGCTTCTCCATCGCTGATGATTGTGCGAGTAACAGAGGTCGGTGGGGCTCTGCCTTGTTCATGTAACAGCAGTGCATCGACGCCGTAAACTGTCAAAACTAACAGTATACAAATCTTGCTGCGTGTGGCTCTCTGGCGCCCGGCTTGCTTGGGCGTACGATGTATTAGATGCTTATTGACGGGCGTGTCTACTGTTAAGAATGACAGTCTGGAAATTTAACTCTGTTTAGATCCCCTACCGAAGAATCTCACATGATCGTACTTATCCAGGTTGAACTCATGAGCAACAACGCCATGCATTGATTGAAACGTCGCTGCGCATGGGGGGACGCCAGCCATCGATTAGAGCCTGCCCCCAAGACTGCCCAGGCGCTGAGGCAAGGCAGCGATATCAAAAAAAATATCAGCGACAAAGACATTACCCGTTTTTGCTGCTCTGCACCGTTGCCGGCAAATACGCTGACCACAGCGAGTGCCATCATCCAGGTCTTGGGGTTTATCAGCTGCAAGCACGCTGAGCCGAACAGGCCGAGTCGCCTGTGCGCAGATTGCTCCCCTATGACATGTGGCGGTGCGCTGAAGATCTGCCAGGCCAGGTAACTTAGCCAGGCCATGCCGACCCACTGCATCGCCGTTTGCACTCTGGGCATCTGCGCCAGCGACTGGCCCACACCGGAACCCACCAGCAGCACAATCCCCGACGCCCCCACACCAGCCCCCAGAATAATGGGCAATGCAGCCTTGAAGCCGTAACGGGCGCTGTTGCTCAGCACCAGGATATTGGTCGGGCCGGGGGTGATGGAGGCGACAAAGGCGAACAGCATGAAAGGCACGAACGTGGACAGCATGACGGGGGACTCCGGCGAGCTCATTTAGAGCGCCCATCTTCACAAGCCCGGGCGTTACCGGTCTGGAAGATTTGTGCAGCGTTTGCGGTACGCGGCCGGTGTCAGCCCATAAGCCCGCATGAACCAGCGGCCCAAATGACTTTGATCGGCGAAACCCAGGGCCATCGCCACGTCTGCCGGTTGATCGCCCTTGGCCAATAGATACCGGGCACGGGCCAGGCGCAGTTGCACCAGATACGCGTGGGGCGGCAGGCCGAAGGCGCTCTTGAACGCGCGGCTCAGGCGAAAGCGGTCGACGCCGCAGGCCAGCCCGAGTTCATCCATGCCGACGTCCTGATGCAGATGGGCGTGCAGGTATTCCCGGGCCTTGTGCGCCACCTGCGGCAAACGTGGGTCATCGCGGTAGCGCATGCGCCAATAGAGCTGGCCGGTGAGGCGTTCCAGCAAGTAGTCCAGCGCGCTCTGCCGCACGATCCGCAGTTCGCCGTGGTGCAAACTCTCAAACGCCTGACTGGTGGCCAGGGCCAGGCGTGGATCGCTGGCCAAGGTGCGGGCGAAACTCAACTGATGATGGGCGGGTGCTTCCTCGAAGACACTGGCGATTTCCCGTTCCAGCCACTGCGGGTCAAGGTAGAGCATGCGGTAAGTGAAGCCGTCGACCGTCGGGGCATTGCCGTCGTGGAGTTCCCCAGGCTCCAGCAGGAATACCTGCCCCGGCACGCTGTCATGGCGCATGCGCCGGCAGTTGAATTGCTGCACGCCTTGTTCGGTGACGCCCACCAGGTAGCTGTCGTGCCAATGGGGGTCATACGCATGGCCTTCGAAATGCGCGCGCAGGGTCTCGATACCGGTGTCGGCGTCCTGGGACAAGTCGATCCAATTGTGCGCAGGCATACAACACCGAGGCGGAAAGTGAAGGGCTATTAGCGGCAACACCGGGGTGGGCGTCTAGAAGGTTTGTGCAGTCTAGCCAAACAACCCGGCGGCGATGTTGATCGAAAAGCCCAGAATAGCAGTGTTGAACAAAAAACCGATCAACGACTGCCCCAGCACCACCTTGCGCAGGCCACGGGTGGCGACGCCCACATCCGAGGTTTGTACCGCTACGCCGATGGTGAAGGAAAAGTACAGGAAGTCCCAATAGTTGGGCGTGAGCAAGCCTTCGGCAAAACGTAGGGCGGGCTCCTTGCCTGGCCAAGTGTAATAGAGCCTGGCGTAGTGCACGCTGAAAATCACCCCGATCAATAGCCACGAGCCGATCACCGTCAGCCCGGTAAAACCGTAGTGCAGCAGGCGCTCGGAAGCAGCCAGGTCCTTGCTGCCCACCAGTTCGAAGGTGATGGTCGCCAGGCTGGCGATGGCGGCAATGCACACCATGAACAGCACCAGGCCGGCGTTCTCGTCTTCGATTTCGGCGATGCGCTTGACGTCTTCGGCCTTGGCGCGAATGGTCAACCACAGCATCAGTATCAGGTAGGTCCAGACCCCGGCGTTCCAGCCGATCAGGATTTTGCTGGCAAGGGTGTCAGCCGGTACCAGAATGCCCACGGCAAGGCCCAGTACGGCGGCGGACGAGAGGCGAGGGTGGGTGCGGGCGAGGAAGGACATGGTTGGTCACAGCTGGCGATAGTTGAGCAGACTGTACCTGATCCTGTGGGAGGGGGCTTGCTCCCGATTGCGGTGTATCAGTGCCAAATAGGCTGGCTGACACATTGCAATCGGGAGCAAGCCCCCTCCCACATTTTTTATCGCGTGCGGCGGGATTATTGCGCTTTGTGGCGCTTGCGCACCAGCTTCATCACCACCACAAAGAACACCGGCACAAACACCACCGCCAAGGTCGCCGTGATCATCCCGCCAATCACACCGGTACCAATTGCCTGCTGGCTGGCCGAACTGGCCCCGGTGGCAATTGCCAGCGGCACCACGCCGAGGATAAACGCCAGCGAGGTCATGATGATCGGTCGCAGTCGCAACCGCGCCGCCTTCAAGGTGGCGTCGATCAAGTCCTCGCCCTGGTCATACAGGTCCTTGGCGAACTCGATGATCAGGATCGCGTTTTTCGCCGACAGGCCGATGATGGTGATCAGGCCGACCTTGAAGAACACGTCGTTGGGCATCCCGCGCAAGGACACCGCCAGCACCGCTCCCAGTACGCCCAGCGGCACCACCAGCAACACCGAGGTCGGGATCGACCAGCTTTCATACAGCGCGGCCAGGCACAGGAACACGATCAGCAAGGACAGGCCCAACAGCAACGGTGCCTGGGAGCCGGACAAGCGCTCCTGCAAGGACAACCCGGTCCATTCCTGGCCCAGCCCGGCGGGCAACTGGCTGACCAGGCGCTGGATTTCTTCCATGGCCTCGCCGGTGCTGTGCCCCGGCGCCGCTTCACCGCTGATGGCGATGGCTGGGTAGCCGTTGTAGCGGGTCAACTGCGTCGGGCCCTGGGTCCACTTGGCTTCGACAAAGGCCGACAGCGGCACCATCTTGCCGGCGTTGTTGCGCACGTTGATCTTCATCAGGTCGGCCACCTGGCTGCGCTGGTCGCCTTCGGCCTGCACCACCACCCGCTGCATACGGCCCTGGTTGGGGAAGTCATTGATATACGCCGAACCAATCGCCGAGGAGAGCACATTGCCGACGTCGGCAAACGACACGCCCAAGGCATTGGCTTGCTTGCGGTCGACTTCCAGTTGCACTTGCGGGGCTTCGGCCAGGGCGCTTTCGCGCACGTTGGCCAGGATCGGGCTTTTTGCCGCAGCGTCCAGCAGTTCGGTACGCGCAGCCATCAACCCGGCGTGGCCAACGCCGCCACGGTCCTGCAGGCGGAACTCGAAACCACTGGAGGTGCCGAGGCCGTCTACCGGCGGTGGCAGGACGGCATAGGCAATCGCATCCTTGAGTTCGCTGAAGGCCATGTTGGCGCGGTCGGCAATCGACGCTGCCGAATCATCACTGCCGCGTTCCGACCAGTCCTTGAGCGTGGTAAATGCCAGCGCCGCGTTCTGTCCGGAACCGGAGAAACTGAAGCCCATGATCATGGTGGTGTCGCCCACCCCAGGCTCGCCTGCGTTGTGCGCTTCGATCTGTTCGGCCACCTGCACCGTGCGGTTCTTGCTGGCACCCGGCGGCAGCTGGATATCGGTGATGGTGTAGCCCTGATCTTCCACCGGCAGGAACGAGGAGGGCAGGCGGCTGAACAACAGCCCCATGCCCACCAGCAATACCAGGTAGATCAGCAGGTAGCGGCCGCTGCGCTTGAGGGCATAGGCCACCCAGCCTTCATAACGGTCGGTGAGTTGCTCGAAGCGTCGGTTGAACCAGCCGAAGAAGCCACCCTTGGCATGGTGCTCGCCCTTGGCAATCGGCTTGAGCAAGGTGGCGCACAGGGCCGGCGTCAAGGTCAGGGCCAGGAACGCCGAGAACAGGATCGAGGTGGCCATCGACAGCGAGAACTGCTGGTAGATCACCCCCACAGAACCGGGCATGAACGCCATCGGCAGGAACACCGCCACCAGCACTAGGGTGATACCGACGATGGCACCGGTGATCTGGCCCATGGCTTTTTTCGTCGCGTCCTTGGGTGACAAGCCCTCGGTGGCCATGATGCGTTCGACGTTTTCCACTACCACGATGGCATCGTCCACCAGGATGCCGATGGCCAGCACCATGCCGAACATGGTCAGTACGTTGATCGAGAAGCCCAGCAGCAACATGGTGGCAAAGGTGCCCATCAGCGCAATCGGCACCACCAGCGTGGGGATCAGGGTGTAGCGCACGTTCTGCAGGAACAGGAACATCACCGCAAACACCAGCGCCATGGCCTCAAGCAAGGTGTAGACCACCTTGGTGATCGAGACCTTGACGAACGGCGAGGTGTCGTAGGGGATCTTGTATTCCACATTGGCCGGGAAGTAGCGCGACAGTTCATCCATCTTCGCCCGCACCAGGGTTGCGGTGCTCAGCGCGTTGGCGCCCGGCGACAGCTGCACGCTGACGGCGGTGGACGGCTTGCCGTTCAGACGGGTGGAGAACTGGTATTCCTGGCTGCCGACTTCCACGCGCGCCACATCGCCGATGCGCACGGTGGAGCCGTCGGGGTTGGCCTTGAGGACAATGTCGGCGAACTCCGCCGGGGTCGACAATTGCCCCTTGACCAGGATCGCCGCAGTGATTTCCTGGGTGTTGGTGCCCGGCAAGTCACCAATGCTGCCTGCCGAGACCTGGGCGTTCTGCGCACTGATTGCAGCGTTGACGTCCGCCGGCGTGAGGTTGAAACCGATCAGCTTCTGGGGGTCGATCCAGATACGCATCGCCCGCTCGGCGCCATACAACTGGGCCTTGCCGACGCCGTCCAGGCGCTTGAGCTCGTTCATCACGTTGCGCGCCAGGTAGTCGCTGAGCGCAACGTCGTCGAGCTTGCCGTCGTTGGAGGTCAGGGTCACCAGCAGCAGGAAGCCGGCGGAGACCTTTTCCACCTGCAAGCCTTGCTGGGTCACGGCCTGGGGCAGGCGCGGCTCGACGACCTTGAGGCGGTTCTGCACATCCACCTGGGCCATTTCCGGGTCGGTGCCCGGCTGGAAGGTCGCGGTGATCGTCGCCGAGCCCAGGCTGCTCTGGGATTCGAAATACAGCAGGTGATCAGCGCCGTTGAGCTCCTGCTCAATCAGGCTGACCACGCTTTCGTCCAGGGTCTGGGCAGAGGCACCCGGGTACACCGCGTAGATTTCCACCTTCGGTGGCGCGACGTTGGGGTACTGGGCCACCGGCAACTGCGGGATGGCCAGGAAGCCGGCCAGCAGGATAAACAGGGCCACCACCCAGGCGAAAATCGGGCGGTCAATAAAGAACTGCGGCATGACGGGTTATTCCTTTACGAGCGGGCTGTCGTCCACTTCAACTTTTTCGCCGGGGCGTGCATGTTGCAGGCCCTCGACGATAATGCGATCGCCTGGCTTGAGGCCGCTGCTGACAATCCAGCGATCTTCGATCACCGCGCCCAATTCCACCGGCTGCTGGCTGACGGTCTGCTCGGCGTCCAGCAGCAACACCATCGGGATGCCGGCGCTGTCACGGGTGATGGCACGTTGCGGCACGCTGATGCCTTGCTTGTCCACGGCCTGCTCCAGGCGCACCCGTACGAAACTGCCGGGTAACAGGTCCAGATCCGGGTTGGGGAACTCGCTGCGCAGCGTGATTTGCCCGGTGCCCGGGTCAACGCTGATCTCGGCGAACAGCAGTTTGCCCGGCAACGGGTACAGGCTGCCGTCGTCCTGGATCAGGGTGGCCTTGGCCTGGTCCTGGCCGACCTGCTTCAAGCTGCCGGCACGAAAGGCGCGGCGCAGGTCGTTCAACTCACGGGTGGACTGGGTGAGGTCGGCGTGGATCGGGTCCAGTTGCTGGATGATCGCCAGCGGCGTGGCTTCGTTCTGGCCGACCAGCGCGCCTTCGGTCACCAGGGCACGGCCGATGCGCCCGGAAATCGGCGCGGTCACGGTGGCATAGCCCAGGTTCAGCCTGGCGCGCTCGACGGCAGCCTTTTGCGCAGCAACCTCTGCGTTGGTCTGGCGCAGGGCGGCGCGGGCGTTGTCGTATTCCTGGCCGCTGATGGCATTGCCTTCAACCAACTGGCTGTAGCGCTGCTCTTGCAGGCGGGCCTGGAACGCATTGGCTTCGGCCTTGCTCAGGTTGGCCTGGGCGCTGTCCAGGTCAGCCTTGAAGGGCGCCGGGTCGATGCGGAACAGCACGTCGCCCTGTTTCACATCGTGACCTTCCTTGAACACACGCTGCATGACCACACCGGCCACTCGGGCACGCACTTCGGCAATGCGCGGCGCGGCGATACGCCCGCTCAGTTCGCTGGTAATGGACAGGGGCTTGGCCTGCAGGGTTTCGATGCGCACTTTGGCCAGGGGCATTTCCGGCGCCTCGTCTGCAGACTGACCACACGCGCTCAGCGCCAGTGTGAGGGCCAACAGGCAAAACGGCGCAAATAGATTCTTCGACATGCTCTTATCCCAATATTGACTGGCGCATCCTAAAGTCACCTGCGCCGTGGTGCTGTGAAGCTGTGTAGGTCGTGTGTGAAGAAGTGTAAGGTACGGCGCGCGTGGCGTCGGGGGCGTATATCCTTGCACAACCTTGCTTACAATGAAGATCAAATGTGGGAGGGAGCAAGCCCCTTCCCACATGGGATTTGTGTACGACTTATCAGTGTATTTTCTGGAAACACCCTATGCCCAACATCCTTCTGGTCGAAGACGACGCCGCACTCTCCGAGCTGATCGCCAGCTACCTGGAACGCAATGGCTATCACGTCAGTGTGCTCAGCCGCGGCGACCACGTACGCGAACGTGCGCGTCTCAACCCGCCGGACCTGGTGATCCTCGACCTGATGTTGCCGGGCCTCGACGGCCTGCAAGTCTGCCGCCTGCTGCGCGCCGACTCGGCGGGCCTGCCGATCCTGATGCTGACCGCCCGCGACGACAGCCACGACCAGGTGCTGGGCCTGGAAATGGGGGCCGACGATTATGTGACCAAACCCTGCGAGCCGCGCGTGCTGCTGGCCCGGGTGCGCACGCTGCTGCGCCGTAGCAGTCTGTCCGAGCCCCAGGTGGCCAACGACCGGATCATCATGGGCAACCTGTGCATCGACTTGTCGGAACGCACCGTCACCTGGCGCGAGCAGGCGGTGGAGCTGTCCAGCGGCGAATACAACCTGCTGGTGGTACTGGCGCGCCACGCCGGTGAAGTGCTCAGCCGCGACCAGATCCTGCAACGCCTTCGCGGCATCGAGTTCAACGGTACCGATCGCTCGGTGGACGTGGCCATTTCCAAGTTGCGGCGCAAGTTCGACGACCACGCCGGCGAGGCGCGCAAGATCAAGACCGTGTGGGGCAAGGGTTATCTGTTCAGCCGCTCCGAGTGGGAATGCTGAACCATGTTCCGTGTACTGCTACGCCTCTACCTGATCACTATCGTCACCTACAGTGCAGCCATCTTTCTGATTCCCAAGCTGGTGATCCAACTGTTCGAACACCGCTACATGGACTACAACATCGAACAGTCCCGTGGCCTGCAAAAGCTGATGGTCAAGCAATACCAGCGCGCACCGGTGGAGCACTGGTCCCAGGTGACCGACCAGTTGAGTCGCGATTTTGCGCCATTGAAGGTTGAACTGTTGCTGCGTCAGGACGCTCGCTATACGCCGCAGGAAGAACAACTGCTGGAGCAAGGCAAGTCGGTGATCCGCCTGGGCGAGTGGGGCTGGATGGAAGAAATCAGCTCGCCGATCAACCAGCAGTTCGCGGTCAAGCTGACCATTCCGCCGGACCCGCTGGACATGAACCTGCTGTACTGGTCGATGAACGTGCTGATCGGCGCGGCGCTGCTGGCGTGCCTGCTGGTGTGGCTGCGCCCGCACTGGCGTGACCTGGAGCGCCTCAAAAGCACCGCCGCGCTGTTGGGCAAGGGCCACCTTGGAGAGCGCACGCGCCTTCCGCCCAGCTCCAGCATCGGCAGCCTGGCGACGGTGTTCGACACCATGGCCGACGATATCGAGCACCTGCTGAACCAGCAGCGCGACTTGCTCAATGCGGTCTCCCATGAACTGCGCACACCGCTCACCCGCCTGGATTTCGGCCTGGCGCTGGCGCTCTCCGAAGACTTGCCCCAGGCCAGTCGCGAGCGTCTGCAAAGCCTGGTGGCGCATATTCGCGAGCTGGATGAACTGGTGCTGGAATTGCTGTCCTACAGCCGCCTGCAAAATCCTGCGCAATTGCCCGAACGGGTCGAGGTGGCGCTCGACGAGTTTATCGACAGCGTGCTGGGCAGCGTCGACGACGAGCTGGAAAACCCCGAGATTGTCATCGACGTGGCGCTCGACTGCACCGTGGAGCGCTTCAGCCTCGACCCGCGCCTTACCGCCCGCGCCTTGCAGAACCTGCTGCGCAACGCGACGCGCTATTGCGACAAACGCATTCAGGTGGGGGTCAAGGTGTGTCCCAACGGCTGCGAAATCTGGGTGGACGACGACGGCATCGGCATACCGATGGACCAGCGCGAGCGCATCTTCGAACCGTTCTACCGCCTGGACCGCAGCCGCGACCGTGCCACCGGCGGCTTCGGCCTGGGCCTGGCGATCAGCCGACGTGCCCTGGAGGCCCAGGGCGGCACCTTGACAGCCCTGGCCTCGCCTCTGGGAGGCGCGCGGTTTCGGGTGTGGTTGCCCAGCGCAAGCTGATCAGAGCACTTTGACCGCGCGGCCGATGGCCTGGATCGGCCCGGTCGGTTTACCGGTCGGCGAGCCACGCGGGTCTTCCAGGGTCAGCTCGAACAGCTGGTTGGGCGCAAGCGGTGGCAGCTTGTCCAGCGGTACCGAGAGCGTTTGCCCTGGCTTGACCAGCCCCAACGACACCGGAGCCTGCCAGCCATCGCCTTTGGTCCAGAACTGCAGGGCTTTGTCGTTCGGTACTTCCATTACGCCTAGCGGAATCAGTTGGATCTGTTGGTCATGGCTGGCCTGGATCACCCAGCCGGGTGTCTGGCTCTGTGGCGCAACCAACACCACCACAAACGTCGAGTCGGCTACGGGCGGGCGGGTCAGCAACAGTGCGGCCAACACCAGTGTGGTCACCAAACCTGCGCCAGCCAATCCACGCCAGAGCGACAGCAGGTTCCACCAAGGCACGCCGGCATCCTGGTTTGCCGTGCTGTGTTCAATGCGCCGCCACAGCTGTGCGGACGGCGGCACGGGCTCGGCCAAGGCGGTCAGTGGGAGCAGACGCTGCTCCCAGGCATCCACCGCCGCACGCAGCTCGCTGTCATGTTTCAAGCGTTGCTCGACCTCGGCGCGTTGGTTGGCGGGCAGGGTGCCCAGCACGTATTCGCTGGCGAGTTCATCCAGTGGGTTGCTCATGCCATGCACTCGCGCAGCGCGACGAGGCTCCGTTTGATCCAGGCTTTGACGGTGCCCAGGGGCGTGTCCAGTTTCCGGGCGATTTCGCTGTGGGAATAACCGTCGACATAGGCGTGAAGAATGCACGTGCGACGGGTCGGGTCGAGTTGTTCCAGGCAGTTGTACACCTGGCCTTCTCGGGCGCTGAATTCAAAGCTGTCATTGGCGGCGGCGAGCTGCTCGTGTTCATCGCTCAATGCCACTTCCCGGTAGTGATTGCGCACGGCATTGAGCGCCAGGTGCCGGGTGATGCTGAACACCCAGCCCCGTGCCGAACCGCGGCTTGGGTCGAAACTGCCAGCGCCGCGCCAGACCTTGATAAACGCGTCATGCACGACATCTTCGGCCAGGGCTTTGTCACGCACAATGCGCAACGCCACGCCGAGCAAGCGGCTGCTGTCCTCGGCATAGAGTTGGCGCAAGGCGCGTTGGTCGCCACGGGCACATGCCGCCAGGCAGGCTTGATAATCAAACAAACACTGCATCCTTAAAATGGCTGAGTCCTGTGGCGAGCGCACTCGCCACAGACAGCGTAGCCGAGTTTGCTCAGTTGGCCGCCCAGAAGATGTAGTCGGCCTGATACTTCACCACAGCCTGCTGGCCTTTGTTCGCCACCGTGCATTCGCTGCTAGGCGCCACACCGCCTTTGAGGGCGACCCGCTGGATGTAACTCACCCCGCTCATGGCACCTTTACCTTCAGCCGGGTTGGCCTTGACCAGTTGATAGGGCAGGTTGCCTGCACTTGAAGGTGCTACCGCCAGTTGGGTACCGGTGATTTTCGAGCCGTCCTGGGCTTGCCAGGTGGCGGGCGGGCCGAAGTAGCTGCCCACCGGCTTGCCGCTGCGGTCATTCAACACGGCTTTGGGGCCGACAAAGAACCACTCGGTCTGGCCGACGGCGTTGGCTTTGTCACGGCATTCGTAGGTGATTTCGCCGACCCCGGTGGTTTCCATCGTAATCTTGTGCCCGTCGGGCACCTTGATACTTTCAGGCAAGCCGGTCTGGGCGAAAACCGCAGGCGCGGCGGTGAGTGCAGCCGCGAAGCAGAACAGTGTTTTAGCGTTCATGGGTAGTGCTCCATTTGAGTAAAACAGCGGGGTGACTGCAAGGACTACACGCGACACGCCCGATTGGATGCACCGGTTAGAAAATAAACTTCAGAGGGCGCACACTGTGCGCCCGCACCCGCCCTATGAGGCGACACGCCGCGTTTTCATACAGGGCGTTGGCGCGAAGCCTTCACGGGTGAGTACTTTTCCGCAACTGAAATGAGCTGTTTTGCGTATCAGCATGTGGCAACCCCAGGAAGTGATCATGGATCGCTTCCTGTCGGTAAGCTTCATCGCGGCGCTACCAGCCGCGCAAAATGCCACGGCGACCGAGCCATTGTGCGAGTTGATCGACACACACACAGCGCTGCGTGGGCGTGACACTGTAGCGTTCCGGTATCAGATTCAGCCCTATGTCTGCCATCGTCTGGCAGAAAAGGCATAAAGTCAGATCATATTGATATAAGTGGTTATAAGAAAAATCGCTATCCTGCGCCCAGAAATTTATAAGGCCGCAGGTAGCTGTAATGGATGTGGGTAATATTGGTTTCGTGGTTGCCGGCCTGATCGTTGGTTTTATCGTCGGCATGACCGGTGTCGGTGGAGGCTCCCTGATGACGCCGATCCTGTTGTGGTTCGGCATCAACCCGGCCACCGCGGTGGGGACTGACTTGCTGTATGCCGCCATCACCAAGTCCGGTGGTGTGCTGGTGCACAGCAAGAACCGCAACATCGACTGGACCATCACTGGCTGGCTGACCTTGGGCAGTGTGCCGGCGGTGCTTTTGACGTTATGGTTCCTGGCCAGCCTGCACACCGACCCCAGCGCGATGAATGCGGTGATCAAGCAGGCGCTGGGCTTTGTGCTGTTGCTGACCGCATTGGCGATCCTGTTCAAGAAAAGCCTGTTGGCCTTTGCTCAGCGACATGCCGGTGATGACTACCACATGCGCCCGCGCAACCTGAACGCCCTGACCGTGTTGACCGGCGCGGTCCTCGGCACCATGGTAGCCCTGACGTCCATTGGCGCCGGGGCCCTCGGCACGGTGGCGCTGTTTATCCTGTATCCGTTCCTGGCCACGCGCCGTCTGGTGGGCACCGAAATTGCCCATGCCGTGCCCCTGACCCTGGTGGCGGGCCTGGGCCACGCGAGCATGGGCAATATGGACTGGCATCTGCTGGGCTTCTTGCTGATGGGCTCGTTGCCGGGGATCTACTTCGGCAGCCATATGACCGGCAAGATCTCCGACAGCGTCTTACGCCCGTGCCTGGCGGTCATGTTGATGGCGGTGGGGTACAAGCTGGCGTTCTGAGCCGCATGTGCTCCACATGTGGGAGGGGGCTTGCTCCCGATGGCTGCCTCAGGGCCGACCAGGATGTTGGATCAGACCGAGTACATATCCGTTATTTGGGTAACGGCTGATATTGGTTCCGCTTTTACAGCGG
>NZ_SPKN01000039.1:0-1005 GCF_023127765.1 Pseudomonas sp. W15Feb34 | reverse complement strand
CGCCAGAAGCGTCAGTGATCTGGACCGTCTGGGTGCTCTTGTCGATGAACACATCATCGGTAGGTGCAGGCACGGTCACAGTGCCGACGGTATCGCCGGCCTTGATAGTGATCGACGAGCCGTTATCCAACTTCAAAGTGACGTCAGTACCCGCTTTATTGGAAAGCGTAGCGGTGTACGTGATCTGGCCGCCTTCGTTAACGGCGCTAGGCGCGGTCAGCGTAACAGTCGTGGTGTTGTCGGTACCCGGTGTATCCGTAACGGTGGTGTTCACCGCCGTAGTGCCCGGGACCAGGTTCTCGAAGTGCTCGCCGCCAGTGACACCAGTAATGGCGGTAGTGACGATCTGGTCGCCCTTATACACGTCGTCCGGTGCCAAAACCGAGATAGAACCGCTGCTTTGGTTCACACCAATAGTGATACTCTGGCCGTTATCCAAAGTGACAGTCAGCGGATTGGTGATGTTAGTCACCGGTGCGCCGTTTTTATCCACAAGGCTGGCGGTGTAGACGATATTGCCGCCTTCGCCGACGGTGGTAGTAGCGGTCAGTACTACATCGACTTTATCGATGGTGTCGTTGATCGTGGTGGTTGCGCCGTTGCCCGCGACTTCCAACTTCTCGAAGTTGCCGCCAGAAGCGTCAGTGATCTGGACCGTCTGGGTGCTCTTGTCGATGAACACATCATCGGTAGGTGCAGGCACGGTCACAGTGCCGACGGTATCGCCGGCCTTGATAGTGATCGACGAGCCGTTATCCAACTTCAAAGTGACGTCAGTGCCCGCTTTGTTGGAAAGCGTGGCGGTGTACGTAATTTGACCACCTTCGTTGACAGCACTTGGTGCAGTCAGTGTGACAGTCGTGGTGTTATCGGTACCCGGAGTATCGGTGACGGTGGTGTTTACCGCCGCAGTGCCCGGGACCAGGTTCTCGAAATGCTCGCCACCGGTCACACCCTTGATAGCGGTGGTGACGGTTTGATCGCCTTTGTAGACATCATCCGGTG
>NZ_SPKN01000038.1:0-30112 GCF_023127765.1 Pseudomonas sp. W15Feb34 | reverse complement strand
AAAAGCAGATCAAGATCAAGATCAAGAGCGGCTCGCTTCGCATCGTGGTTACTGTTGGCTGCTATCAAGTTGTGCAACGGGTCGGTCTATATCGCACCGGACGTTAATTGACACTTTTCAGATAATTAGTCGGCCACTGGTTAAACAAATAATGGCGTCATGATTAAGACATTTTCTGTCAACTATTCCGAATGGAAAGAAGGGGGGCCACTGTGAGAGATTTCGGCCGCAACACGTAACACTCTCACATAACTGATTATCAACAGGTGACTTATATGTCTTCCATAGAAAGCCTTCCCATCGGCGGTACATGGACCCAGTCCGAATTACGTGGCACAGACCAGCGCGAACGCCTGGAGGCCAGGCGCGGCGAGCCTTCAGTGCTGGTCGGCGGGGCAGGCGGCGACCAACTGGTGGGGCGTCAGGGTGCCAATACATTCAAATATGAAAAAAGCACCGACTCTCTCAGCGATGATCCGGACACGATCCTGAATTTCAATCCGAAAGAAGATGAGATCGATGTGTCCCTGATGTTAAAGGACCACGCTATATCGGCAATCAATATTCAACCAGGCCCGCCTGTGGAGGTGGGCGATGTGCAACTGAGCCACGCGTTCGGCGTGAGTACATTGACTATCAAAGTCAATGCCGAAGGGCCGAACTTTTCCGTACGCGTTGATGGTGTAAATCTGTTGCCGCAGCATATTAATTTCTTCCATTCGGATTAAGCCTACGGGTTCTCCAGGTCATGCCCCAGCGACTGGATAAACAGTGAAAACAACTCGGGCTGTGACGAGATATCGAGCTTGGCGTAAAGGTGCCTGCGGTGCACTTTGACCGTGTCCGGCGAGATATTGAGGCGTTCGGCCATGGCCTTGGAGGAAAAACCCCGCAACACCAGGCGAGCGATTTCCAGCTCGCGGTCCGACAGTACACCACTGCCGAAATGACTCAGCGCGTCCCGAATCTGACTGTCTATTGCCGGTGCTCGCTGAGTGCTTTGCTGCCAGTGCTGCTGCATCAATGGCAGCACCCAAGCAGCCAGTGTGGTCAACAGCCCGGTTTCCTCAAAGCTGAAGCGTCGCTGCATACCCAGGGACAGTGAAAGCGTGCCCGTGCCGGGCAATTGCAGGATCAACTGCACTTCGTCTTCCAGCACGTTGTCGTGGAAGTAGTTGAGGAAGTACTCACTCTGGCGAAAATGGTCCGGCGCCACTTCCTCCAGGCGGTACACGCCGCTGGCATAGTTCTCGCGGCACGCCTGGTAGAACGGGTCGAGCAGGTACAGACCGTTGAGGTACACCAGCATCGACGCCGGTTTGCTGCTGGGCTGGGCGTCGTACTCCTCAAGGGCCTGGGGCGGGCCGTCCAGCGGGTAGAAAATCGCCAGGGCGTTATCGAAGGGCAGGCATTGGTGCAATAACAGCACCAATTGTTTCCAGAACCGTTCGGTGCCGATTTGTGACAGGGTGCGCCCCAATCCCGCGTGCATGCCGATTTCCCGGAACAGGCTCATATCACTGGCTCCCCTCAAAAGATCGGCCAAGGGTTCGGCTTTTAGCCGGTACCGTCAAGGGGAGTACGCCAATAGGGGAATTGGCCTACCGGCCCGCCAGCCGATAACGTCGTCACTATTCAACGGGAAGCATATCCCGCACACACATCATTTTTCGTTTCTGCCTCACACCAAAAACAACGACAGAGGATAACGATATGAGCGCTACCCCCACGCCCGATGGCGTGCTCAAGCCCACCTTGAGCGTCTTTGATGTAGTGGCTATCACCGTTTCCGCGGTGACGCCGGCCAGTTCCGTATTTGTGATCGCCCCGTTCGCCATTCAGCAAGCGGGCAGCGGTGTGTTCCTGGCGTTTGTGATGGCCGGGCTGCTGGCGTTGATGTTCGCCTTCTGTTACGCCGAACTCGGACGCGCCCATAACAGTGCCGGTGGCGAGTATGTGTATGCCAAGCGCGTGTTTGGTGGCATGGCCGGCTACGCCACGTTCCTGACAGTGCTGGTGATGTTGTTGTTTATCCCGCCGGTATTGGCGACTGGTGCGGCGACTTATCTGAATAATGCCTTGGGCACGAACTTCGACTCCCAAACTGTCGCCCTGGTGATCGTGGTGTGCAGCTACGCCCTGGGCATTCTCAATATCAAGCTCAATGCCTGGATTACCGGCACCTGCCTGCTGTTGGAAGTGGCAGCGTTGCTGGTGATTGTGGTGATCGGCTTCGGCAACCCGGTGCAGCCGGCCAGCGTATTGTTCCAGCCGCAGATCGTCGAAAACGGCGTGTTGCACCTCGCGCCCTGGGCCCTGGTGATCGGTGCCGTCGGTATTGGCCTGTTCTCATTCAATGGCTACGGCCCGGCGGTGTTGCTGGCCGAAGACATGAAATGCGGCGGCAAGGGGGTACACAAGGCGGTGCTGTGGTCCCTGGGGTTGGTGGTGGTGATCGAACTGGTGCCAATCACCGCACTCTTGATCGGCGCGCCGTCCCTGAGTGAGATGATCAGCAGCCCCGACCCCATTGGCTATCTGTTGACCAGTCACGGTAATGAAACCCTGTCGCGGTTGGTCAGTGCCGGGATTTTCCTGTCGGTGTTCAACGCAATTGTGGCCATTGTCATCCAGATCGGCCGGGTGGTGTTCAGCAGCGGACGCGATGCACTGTGGACGCCGAGTATCAACAAGCTGTTCACGCGGATTCATCCGCGCTGGGATTCGCCGTGGCTGGCTACGTTGTTCCTGGCGATTCCTTCGGCGCTGTTGAGTTTCAGCTCGAACCTGGCGGATCTGACGTCGTTCAGCGTATTGCTGATCATGCTGGTGTACCTGGTGGTGGCGCTGAGCGCGCTGATGAGCCGGGTGCTGCTGCGTGATCGCGAACATCCCTATCGCATGCCATTGTGGCCGTTGCCGGCCGTGCTGGCGGTGCTCGGCGCGGGGTATCTGTTAGTGACCTTGATCCTTGAGGCGTCGATGCGCGACATCATGGTCATTATCGGCTTGCTGGCGCTGTCGGTGATTTTGTATTGCATCAGTGGCCGGTCGAGTCCGGTTTTTCAGAAATTGTAAGGAGTGGGTATGCGCGCACGTCAATTGGGTATCACGCTGGGGCTGGGCACGCCTGGCGAATTGAATGCCATCACCGATGTTCCCGGGGTTCGCGTCGGCCACACCACGCTCAAGACGCGTGTCGACGGCAAGCAGGTGCGTACCGGCGTGACGGTGGTCCAGCCACGCGCCGGTGAGGCCCGGCATCAACCCTGTTTTGCCGGGTACCACGTGCTGAACGGCAATGGTGATGCCACCGGCCTTGAGTGGATCAACGAGGCCGGATTGTTGACCACGCCGATGGCCATCACCAACACCCACAGCGTCGGGATCGTGCGTGACACCTTGATCGCCCTGGAGCGCGAACGCCTGCAAGACCCCGCGGTGTACTGGTGCATGCCGGTGGTCATGGAAACCTATGACGGCCTGCTCAACGATATCTGGGGCCAGCATGTGCAACCTGAGCATGTGCGCCAGGCACTCGACCATGCCGAAACCGGCCCGGTGCAGGAAGGCGCCGTGGGCGGCGGCACCGGGATGATCTGCCATGAGTTCAAGGGCGGCATCGGCAGCGCATCCCGGCGCTTGTCGGCGGAGCAGGGCGGCTGGACCGTCGGCGTATTGGTGCAGGCCAACCATGGCAAGCGCCAGGAGCTGCGGGTCGATGGCTACCCGGTGGGCCGACATTTGATGGACATCACTTCGCCCTTTGCCGAGCAGGGCACGCCCGGCATGGGGTCCATCGTGGTGATTATCGCCACCGACGCGCCGTTGCTGCCCCATCAGTGCCAACGCCTGGCGCAGCGGGCGTCCATCGGTATCGCACGCACCGGTGGCGGCACCGAGGATTCCAGCGGTGACTTGTTTCTGGCCTTTGCCACCGGTAATCAGGATTTGCCGCAGGCGGACTACGGGCGCAAGGACCTGCCGCTGCGTACCGCGTTGCATATGGTCAATAACGATCATATTTCTCCACTGTTCAGCGCGGCGGCGGAGGCAGTGGAAGAAGCAATCATCAACGCGATGCTGGCAGGGGAAGACATGACCACACAGGCGGGTGTCCAGGTGCCTGGCCTGGCCGGCGAGACCCTCTTGGCAGCATTGCACAAGTGTGGCTGGAGTGTGCCCCGGCAATAGGGGACACTGCACTTTAATAGTGCAAGTAGTGGCTATTTAATGCCGCTAATGACACCGTGACAATATATTGGATCCATTACTCAAGTGCGCCGCTCAACTTGGAGCGGCTTTACTGCTATTTAATATTTAAATAATGCGGCGCTCGAATTCGGCGGGTAAAAGCAAGCGTTCCCAGTAAACACTGCGTGGGACTTCCTCAAGTTGAACCTGTGTCACATTTTTGCTGTGGAAATAGATGTAGACGAAAGATTTCAAGTTGTGTCAGTTTTCTTACGCCTTCAAAAGAGGTGAGTGATAGGACTATCCTCGCCCGCGAGGTTCCTATCGAACAAAGACTGATGCACTTGCAAACAAGGAAGTACGTTTATGTCAAAAGTAAAAGACAAAGCTATTGTATCTGCCGCGCAAGCCAGCACTGCTTACTCGCAAATCGATAGCTTCAGCCATTTGTATGACCGTGGCGGTAACCTCACAGTCAATGGCAAACCGTCCTACACCGTGGACCAGGCAGCGACCCAGCTGCTGCGGGATGGCGCCGCGTATCGGGACTTTGATGGCAACGGCAAGATCGATCTGACCTACACCTTCCTCACCTCGGCTACCCAGAGCACCATGAACAAACATGGCATCTCAGGGTTCAGCCAGTTCAACGCCCAGCAGAAAGCACAGGCCGCACTGGCCATGCAATCCTGGTCGGATGTCGCCAACGTGACCTTTACCGAAAAGGCTTCCGGCGGTGACGGTCACATGACCTTCGGCAACTACAGCAGCGGCCAGGACGGCGCCGCGGCCTTCGCTTACCTGCCCGGCACCGGTGCGGGCTACGATGGCACCTCGTGGTACCTGACCAACAACAGCTACACGCCGAACAAGACTCCGGACCTGAACAACTATGGTCGGCAGACCCTGACCCACGAAATCGGCCACACCCTGGGCCTGGCTCACCCTGGCGACTACAACGCCGGGAACGGCAACCCGACCTATAACGACGCGACCTATGGACAGGACACGCGTGGCTATAGCCTCATGAGTTACTGGAGCGAGAGCAACACCAACCAGAACTTCAGCAAAGGTGGCGTCGAGGCTTACGCTTCCGGCCCGCTGATCGACGACATCGCCGCGATCCAGAAGCTCTATGGTGCCAACCTCAACACCCGCGCCGGCGACACCACCTACGGGTTCAACTCCAACACCGGGCGTGATTTCCTCAGCGCCACATCCAACGCCGACAAGCTGGTGTTCTCGGTGTGGGACGGTGGCGGCAACGACACCCTGGACTTCTCTGGCTTCACTCAAAACCAGAAGATCAACCTCACTGCCACCTCGTTCTCCGATGTTGGCGGCCTGGTCGGCAACGTGTCGATCGCCAAGGGCGTCACCATCGAGAACGCATTCGGCGGTTCGGGCAACGACCTGATCATTGGTAACCAAGTCGCCAACACCATCAAGGGCGGGGCCGGCAACGACCTCATCTACGGCGGCGGCGGTGCGGACCAACTGTGGGGCGGGGCCGGCAGCGATACCTTCGTGTACGGTGCCAGTTCCGATTCCAAGCCAGGGGCTGCGGACAAGATCTTTGACTTCACCTCCGGTTCCGACAAGATCGATCTGTCGGGCATCACCAAGGGGGCGGGCTTGAGCTTCGTCAATGCGTTCACCGGCCATGCCGGCGATGCTGTGCTGAGCTATGCCTCGGGTACTAACCTGGGCACCTTGGCCGTGGACTTCTCCGGGCACGGCGTGGCGGATTTCCTCGTCACCACCGTTGGCCAGGCAGCCGTCAGCGACATCGTGGCCTGATGCACGGCGCGGCGCCTCGGCGCCGCGCTCCAGGATGGAGCTTTATATGCCACGTTTTTCTCATTTGATCGCCTGTGCTTCGCAGGTGTTGTTCGTTTTGGCAGGAGCCCACGCAATGGCTAGCAGTCTTGTATTACCGACCTCCGCCCAGTTGGCCGGGCATTGGCAATTGAAGCAGCAGGACCAGGTATGCGCGCTGGATTTATTGGAACAGGCCAATGCCCTGGGAGGCGATATCGCTTGTGTGGAGCAATTGCTGGGCGACAAGCCACAGACGTGGTCGCCAACGCCGGACGGCATTTGGCTGTTTAACGCCGAAGGCTCAGGGATCACGCATTTGAATCGCCAGAAAGAAGGCGAATATCAAGCCCGCACTAAAACCGGGCAAGTTGTCGAGCTGAAACGAATGCCTTAGTTAAAAGTTATAAGCATATAACTCGATTTAGCAGTTGGCCGTGCGCTTCGTCGGCAGGGCGACTATTACGTGCAGTGCGCTCCAGGAAGATAAAACAATATGGCGAAGTCCCAAGGGGTTGCGCCCTTATTCAGGGCGCTGGGTGAATACAAGAGTATTTTGATCAGCGTCGGCTGTTTCACGGCATTGATTAACCTGCTGATGCTGGTGCCGTCGATTTACATGTTGCAAGTGTATGACCGTGTGTTGTCCTCCCAGAATGAAACCACCCTGGTGATGTTGACGCTGATGGTCGTGGGCTTCTTTGCGTTTATTGGCCTGCTTGAAGTTATCCGCAGCTTTATCGTGATTCGCATTGGCAGCCAGTTGGAGCGGCGTTTCAATCTGCGCGTGTACAAGGCCGCATTCGAACGCAACCTGCAACGCGGCCAGGGTCATGCCGGGCAATCACTGGGCGACCTGACCGCGCTGCGTCAATTCATCACCGGGCCTGCGTTGTTCGCGTTCTTTGATGCGCCATGGTTCCCGATCTATCTGTTCGTGATTTTCCTCTTCAACGTGTGGCTCGGCGTGCTGGCCACGGCTGGCGCGGCATTGCTGATTGCCCTGGCTTGCCTGAATGAATACCTGACCAAAAAACCATTGGGCGAGGCGGGTGTGTTTTCCCAGCAGTCAACCCAATTGGCCACCAGCCACCTGCACAACGCCGAGACGATCCAGGCGATGGGTATGCTCGGTGCATTGCGCAAACGCTGGTTCGGGGTGCATTCGCAGTTTCTGGGCTTCCAGAACACCGCCAGCGATACCGGGTCGGTCATTACCTCTCTGAGCAAATCCCTGCGCCTGTGCCTGCAATCTTTGGTATTGGGGCTGGGCGCCTACCTGGTGATCAAGGGCCAGATGACCGCCGGGATGATGATCGCAGGCTCCATCCTGATGGGCCGCGTACTCAGCCCCATCGACCAACTGATCGCGGTGTGGAAGCAATGGAGTTCGGCCAAGCTGGCTTACCAGCGCCTTGATGGGCTGCTGCGTGAATTCCCGCCAGAGGGCGAGCAAATGGCCTTGCCGGCGCCCAAGGGTCAGGTCAGTTTCGAACAGGTCAGTGCTGGCCCACCGGGGCGGCACATGGCGACCTTGCATCAAGTCAGTTTCAACCTGGCGGCCGGTGAAGTGCTGGGCGTGCTGGGCGCGTCGGGCTCCGGCAAGTCCACCCTGGCCCGCGTGCTGGTGGGCGTGTGGCCGACCCTGGCCGGCACCGTGCGGCTGGACGGCGCGGACATTCACCGTTGGGACCGCGACGACCTCGGCCCGCACATCGGCTATTTGCCCCAGGACATCGAGCTGTTCAGCGGCAGCATCGCCGACAACATCGCACGCTTTCGCGAGGCCGACCCGGAGCTGGTGGTCAAGGCCGCGCAACAGGCCGGTGTGCATGAACTGATCCTGCGCCTGCCCCAAGGCTACGACACGGTGCTGGGCGACAACGGCGGCGGCCTGTCCGGTGGCCAGAAACAACGTGTAGCCCTGGCCCGCGCCCTGTACGGCGGGCCGCGCCTGATCGTGCTGGATGAGCCCAACTCCAACCTCGATACGGTCGGCGAAGCGGCGTTGGCCAGCGCCATCGTGCAGATGAAAGCCCAAGGCAGCAGCGTCGTGCTGGTGACGCATCGCTCCTCGGCATTGGCCCAGGCCGACAAATTGCTGGTGCTCGGCGAAGGCCATCTGCAAGCGTTCGGGCCCAGCCAGGAAGTGCTGCGGGCGTTGTCCGGGCAACAGCAGGAAGCGCCGAAAGAGAAAACCGGTGTCAGTTTCAGTCGTCAGTACCCGGCCGCAAGGAACCCAGGCGCATGAGCAGTATTACGGTAGAACCTCGTTTCAAAGAGCGCGATGCCCGCTTCTTCGTGCGTATGGGCTGGCTGATGACGGTCGTCGGTGCCGGTGGTTTTTTCCTCTGGGCCAGCCTGGCACCGTTGGATCAGGGCATCCCGGTGCAAGGCACCGTGGTGGTGTCGGGCAAGCGCAAGGCCGTGCAAACCTTCAGCCCCGGTGTGGTCAGCCGCATCCTGGTCAAGGAGGGCGAATTGGTCAAGCAAGGCCAGCCGTTGTTTCGTCTCGACCAGACCCAGAACCAGGCCGACGTGCAATCCCTGCAAGCGCAGTACCGCATGGCCTGGGCCAGTGTGGCGCGTTGGCAGAGCGAGCGCGACAATCTGCCGAGCATTACCTTTCCCACCGAGCTGAGCGCCAATCCTGATCCAGCCCTGGCGTTGGTGCTGGAAGGCCAGCGCCAGCTGTTCAGCAGCCGCCGCGACGCCTTCGCCCGTGAACAAGCCGGGATTCGCGCCAGCATCGAAGGCGCTACCTCCCAGTTGAGCGGTATGCGCCGTGCCCGCAGTGACTTGACCGCCCAGGCCCAATCCCTGCGCGCGCAACTGAGCAATCTGCAACCCTTGGCCGACAACGGCTACATCCCGCGCAACCGGCTGATGGACTACCAGCGCCAGTTGTCTCAGGTGCAGCAGGACCTGGCGCAAAACGCCGGTGAAAGCGGCCGGATAGAGCAGGGCATTGTCGAGTCGCGGCTCAAATTGCAGCAGCACAGCGAGGAGTATCAAAAAGAGGTGCGCAGCCAATTGGCCGACGCGCAATTGCGCAGCCTGACCCTGGAGCAGCAACTCACGTCTGCGGGGTTCAACCTGCAACACAGCGAAATCAACGCGCCGGCCGATGGCATCGCCGTCAACCTCAGCGTGCACACCGAAGGCGCCGTGGTGCGCGCCGGGGAAACCCTGTTGGAAATCGTGCCCCAGGGCACGCGCCTGGAAGTGGAAGGGCATCTACCGGTGCATCTGGTGGACAAGGTCGGCACGCACTTGCCCGTCGATATCCTCTTCACCGCCTTCAACCAGAGCCGCACGCCACGGGTGCCGGGCGAAGTCAGCCTGATTTCCGCCGACCAGATGCTCGATGAAAAAACCGGCGCGCCGTATTACGTGCTGCGCACCAGCGTCAGCGACGCGGCGATGGAAAAACTCCACGGTTTGGTGATCAAGCCCGGTATGCCTGCCGAGATGTTCGTGCGTACCGGCGAGCGGTCATTGCTCAATTACCTGTTCAAGCCGCTGCTGGATCGCGCCGGCTCCGCGTTGACTGAGGAATGAGCATGAAGCCAGTGTTCATTTCGCTATTGCTGGTGTGTGGCAGTGCCCAGGCCGCCATGGGCCCGTTCGATGTTTACGAGCAGGCGCTGCGCAACGATCCGGTGTTCCTCGGCGCGATCAAGGAGCGCGACGCCGGCCTGGAAAACCGCACCATCGGCCGCGCCGGGCTGCTGCCGAGGCTGTCCTACAACTACAACAAGGGCCGCAACAACTCCGAGGCGCATCTGCCCGACGGGCGCGGCGGCAGCTATAGGGACGACCGCAACTACAACAGCTACGGCTCCACCTTCAGCCTGCAACAACCGTTGTTTGATTACGAAGCCTATGCCAACTACCGCAAGGGCGTGGCCCAGGCGCTGTTTGCCGATGAAAGCTTTCGCGACAAGAGCCAGGCGCTGCTGGTGCGGGTGTTGAGCTATTACACCCAGGCGTTGTTTGCCCAGGATCAGATCGACATCGCCCGGGCAAAGAAAAAGGCCTTCGAGCAGCAATTCCAGCAGAACGAGCACTTGTTCAAGGCCGGCGAGGGCACGCGCACGGACATCCTTGAAGCCGAGTCGCGCTACGAGCTGGCCACTGCCGAAGAGATCCAGGCCCTGGATGAGCAGGATGCGTCACTCAGGGAGCTGGGCGCGTTGATCGGCGTGCAAAGCGTCAACATCAACGACCTGGCGCCGCTGAACCAGAGCTTTGCCGCGTTCACCCTGACCCCGGCCAATTACGACACCTGGCATGAACTGGCGCTCACCAACAACCCGGTACTGGCTTCACAGCGCCAGTCGCTGGAAGTGGCGCGCTATGAAGTGGAACGCAACCGTGCCGGGCATTTGCCGCGAATCACCGCGTATGCCACGTCGCGCAAACAGGAGTCCGACAGCGGCAACACCTACAACCAGCGCTACGACACCAACACTATTGGCGTCGAAGTGAGCATGCCGCTGTATGCCGGTGGCGGTATTTCGGCCTCCACCCGCCAGGCCAGCCGCGCAATGGAGCAGGCCGAGTACGAGCTGGAAGGCAAGACCCGCGAAACCCTGATCGAGCTGCGCCGCCAGTTCAGTGCATGTCTGTCGGGCGTGAGCAAGCTGCGTGCCTACCAGAAGGCATTGGTATCCGCCGAGGCGCTGGTGGTGTCGACCAAGCAGAGCATCCTTGGTGGCGAGCGGGTCAACCTTGATGCGCTGAATGCCGAGCAGCAGCTCTACAGCACTCGCCGCGACCTGGCCCAGGCGCGGTACGACTACCTGATGGCCTGGACCAAATTGCACTACTACGCGGGCAACTTGCGCGACACCGACCTGGCCAAGGTAGACGAGGCCTTCGGCCCGGATAAAAACCTTTAGGAGTTCGCTCCTATAAGGGGAATAACAATAATCAGGAGTGTGCAGATGATCACTGATTCACAGCGTTTCAAACCCTTCACCGCAGGTTCATTGCTGTTGTTGTCCGTTGCGGCACAGGCGCAATACACCGAGACCGGCCAAGCGGGTAACCCGGCCAGTTGGCGTTCGGCCGAATACCAAAGCGATTGGGGCCTGGGCCGTATGAAGGCCGATGAAGCCTACGCCGCCGGGATCAGTGGCCAAGGCGTGAAAATCGGCGCGCTGGACTCGGGCTTCGATGCCAATCACCCCGAAGCCTCCAAAGACCGCTTTCATGCGGTGACCGCCACCGGCACCTATGTCGACGGCAGCGCGTTCAGCACCACGGGCGCGCTCAACCCCAACAACGATTCCCACGGTACTCATGTCACCGGCACCATGGGCGCCGCCCGCGACGGCGTGGGCATGCACGGCGTGGCGTACAACGCGCAAGTCTATGTGGGCAACACCAACGCCAACGACAGCTTCCTGTTCGGCCCGACGCCAGACCCCAAGTACTTCAAGACGGTATACACCGCGATGGTGGATTCCGGCGTGCGCGCCATCAACAACAGTTGGGGCAGCCAGCCCAAGGATGTCAGCTACCAGACCCTCGGTGACCTGCACGCCGCCTACGCCCAGCACTACAACCGTGGCACCTGGCTGGACGCCGCGGCGGATGTGGCCAAGGCCGGGGTGATCAACGTGTTCAGCGCCGGCAACAGCGGCTATGCCAATGCCAGCGTGCGCTCGGCCTTGCCGTATTTTCAGCCGGAACTGGAAGGCCACTGGCTGGCGGTGTCGGGGCTGGATAAGGCTAATAACCAGAAATACAACAAGTGCGGTATCGCCAAATACTGGTGCATTTCCACGCCCGGCGCGCTGATCAACAGCACCATTCCCGACGGTGGTTATGGGGTCAAATCCGGCACCTCGATGTCGGCACCCCATGCCACCGGGGCGTTGGCGCTGGTGATGGAGCGCTATCCCTATATGACCAACGAGCAAGCGTTGCAGGTGTTGCTGACCACTGCCACGCAGCTTGACGGTTCGATCACCCAGGCGCCCAACGCAATCGTCGGTTGGGGCGTGCCGGACCTCGGCCGGGCGATGCACGGCCCGGGGCAATTGCTGGGAGCCATGGATGTGAACCTGGCAGCCGGGCAGGGTGATGTGTGGAGCAACGGTATCTCCGACCAGGCCTTGCTTGCGCGCCAGGCCGAGGACCGCGCCGAGCACAGCGCCTGGCAGCAAACCCTGATCGACAAGGGCTGGCAGAACGGCGTGAGCGCCACCGCCAGCCAGCAGGACCAGACCGACTACGCCATTGGCAACGCCCGCGACCAGGCAGCGGCGAACCGTGTGTATGAAGGCAGCCTGATCAAATCTGGCGCCGGCAGCCTGGTCCTCAGCGGTGACAGCACCTATCGGGGCGCCACTATCGTCAATGGCGGCCTGCTCGCGGTGAACGGTTCGCTGACCTCGGCGGTCACGGTGAATGACAGCGGCACCCTTGGCGGTTCCGGGCGTATCGCCGCGTTGTCGGTAAACAACGGCGGCCGCGTGGCACCGGGCAATTCCGTGGGCACCTTGCAGGTAGCGGGAGATGTGAACCTCGGCGCGGGCTCGACCTATGCAGTGGAACTGACGCCCACCAGCAGCGACCGTATTGTCGCGGGCGGCAAGGCGGTCCTGGGCGGCGGCACCGTCACCTTGGCGCTGGAAAACAGCCCCACGTTACTCAGTCAAAGTCAGGTCCAAAGCCTGATTGGCCGGCAATACTCGATCCTTGAGGCCGCGGGCGGCATCCAGGGCCAGTTTGGCCAAGTGCTACCCAACTACCTGTTCCTCGGTGGCACCCTCGACTATGCCGCCAACGCTGTGCAACTGAACGTGGGGCGCAACGATGCGAGTTTTGCCAGCGTCGCCGCCACCCGTAACCAGCGCAACGTGGCGGCGGCTGCCGAACAATTGGGCGCCAGCAACCCGGTGTATGAAAGCCTGTTGCAGTCGCAGTCAGTCGCCACCGCCCAGCAGGGTTTGCAGCAACTGTCCGGTGAAATCTACCCCGCCGTGGGTGCGATGCTGATCAACGACAGCCTGCAACTGCGCAATGCCGTGGGCGAGCG
This sequence comes from Pseudomonas sp. W15Feb34, assembly GCF_023127765.1. NCBI lineage: Bacteria > Pseudomonadati > Pseudomonadota > Gammaproteobacteria > Pseudomonadales > Pseudomonadaceae > Pseudomonas > Pseudomonas sp. W15Feb34. The sequence continues at coordinate 17,049 of NZ_SPKN01000038.1, read as the reverse complement.
CCTGCGCCACGTACCAGTGAGCGGCGAAAGCAACCTGTGGTTCAAGGCGCTCGGTGCCTGGGGCAAGAGTGACAGCCGCAGCGAAACGGCCGGTTCGACCACCTCCATCGGCGGCCTGCTGGCGGGCGTGGATGGCGCACTGGATGAGCAGACCCGCGTGGGTGTGGTCGCCGGTTACAGCGACAGCTCCTTGAATATGGGCAGCGGCCCGCACTCATCGGCATCCATCGACAGCTACCACTTCGGCGCGTATGCCGGGCGCGAGCTGGGCGACTGGCGCTTGAGTGTCGGCGGTGCCTACAGCTGGCATCGCGGGGATGTGAAGCGCGACCTGCAATGGGGTGATGTCAGCGGCAAGCAAAAAACCAAGCTGGATGCGACCACAGCGCAAGTCTTCACCGAAGCAGCGTACCGCATCCGCCTGCAAGCGGTGGCCTTGGAACCGTTCGCCAACCTGGCCTATGTGCACCTGAACAGCGAGTCGTTCCACGAAAAAGGCGATGCCGCCGCCCTGGAACGCGGCAGTGACCGCCGCGATGCGGTGCTCAGCACCCTTGGCGTACGGGCATTGAAAACCCTGGCCCTCAATGACCACCAGCAACTGGAACTCTCCGGTTCGTTGGGCTGGCAACACAGCCTCACCGCCGTGGAATCCGAAGAGCACTTGGCGTTTGTCGCAGGCGGGCCTTCATTCGCCGTGCGCAGTGCGCCGTTGCTGCGTGACGCTGCTTTGGTGGGGCTGCAAGCCAGCCTGGCGCTGAATGCCGCGACGCGGGTCAACCTGGATTACAACGGCCAGTTGGGTGGCCGCGCGAAAACCCAGGGTGTGGGTTTGAGCCTGAACTGGCAGTTCTGAAGACACCGCGAACAAAAAATGTGGGAGCAGGCAAGCCAGCGCCCACATTGAATCGGCGGTGTTCTGGAGAAAGTGATTTACACACGTGCAATAAGAAAACTAAGGAAGGTCACCGTGAAAAAACGCAAGTCAGGGTTAACTACCGCCATCCACACCGGCCCGGGCTACCCGCTCAAGGCGCTGAGCTGCGTGCCATACGGCGCGTTGCTGTGTTGCCTGGCAAGCCTGGGAACCGCTCAGGCTGCACCCTATGTGGAAACCGGCAAGCTGGGTGATGCCGCCAGTTGGCGCAGCAACGAGTTCAAGGCCGACTGGGGCTTGGGCGCCGTGCATGCCGACACCGCGTATGCCGCCGGCTACACCGGCAAGGGCGTCAAGCTGGGGATCTTCGACCAGCCGGTGTACGCCCAGCATCCGGAATTCGCCAGCCCCGACAAGGTGGTGACGATTGTCACCGAGGGCATTCGCCAATACACCGACCCGTATATCCCGGTGAAAGCCGGTGATGCGTTCCGCTACGACGGCACGCCGTCCAAGGACTCCAACGGCAAGCTGGGTAACCACGGCACCCACGTCGGCGGCATTGCTGCGGGTAACCGCGATGGCGGGCCGATGCATGGCGTGGCGTTCAATGCGCAAATCCTCACCGCCGAAAACGGTGACCCGGGCCCGGAAGACGGGATTATCCTCGGCAACGATGGCGCGGTGTACAAGGCCGGCTGGGACGGGTTGGTTGCCAGCGGTGCACGCATCATCAACAACAGCTGGGGTATCGGCATCGGTGACCAGTACGCCAAGGGCGGCCGCGATCCGGCGTTCCCCAATTTCACCGTGAATGAAGCCCAGGCGCAGTTCAATACGATCCGGCCGATCCTCGGCACGATCGCAGGTGGTGCTTATCAAGGCGCCATCGACGCGGCCCGCAGTGGTGTGCTGACCATCTTTGCCGCCGGTAACGACTACAACCGCAACAACCCGGACGCGATTTCCGGCCTGGCGTACTTTGTGCCGGAGATTGCGCCGAACTGGCTGTCGGTGGCGGCATTGCAGCAGAACCCGGACACCGCCAGCCCTGATCCGTATGTGATCAGCACCTTCTCTTCACGTTGCGGCTATGCGGCGAGTTTTTGCGTGTCGGCACCCGGTACCAAGATCTACAGCTCGATCATCAACGGCACCGACCTGAACAACCTGACCACCGACTGGGCCAACAAAAACGGCACCTCCATGGCCGCCCCCCATGTGGCGGGTGCAGCAGCGGTGCTGATGGAGCGCTTCGAGTACATGAGTGGCGACCAGATCTCCACGGTGCTCAAGACCACGGCCACTGACCTCGGCGCGCCGGGTATCGACTCGCTGTATGGCTGGGGCATGATCAACCTGGGCAAGGCGGTCAACGGCCCGGGGATGTTTATCACCGCCGAGGACATTCCTGCCGAGTTCCGCATTGAGGGCGCCTATGGCAGCGGGCAGTTCGTCGCGGACCTGCCGGGCGTCGGTGCGGTGGTGGACGCGGGCAAACCGACCCAGCGCATTTGCAACGACGTGCACTGCGGGCTGGATGTGTGGAGCAACAACATTTCAGGCCATGGCGGCTTGACCAAGCAGGGCATCGGCACCCTGGTGCTGGCCGGCGCCAACACCTACAGCGGCCCGACCCTGGTCAATCAGGGCTTGCTGGCGGTCAACGGTTCGGTCACCTCCGATGTCATCGTCAGCCAGACCGGCGTAATCGGTGGCTCGGGGCGTATCGGCTCGCTGACGGCAAATAGCGGCGGCGCCGTGGCGCCGGGCAATTCCATTGGCACCCTGAACGTGGCAGGTAATGTCACCTTCAACCCGGGCTCGACCTACGCCGTGGAATTATCGCCTGCCAGCAGCGACCGTATCGTCGCCGGGGGTACCGCCACGCTCAATGGCGGCACCGTAACCCTGGCCCTGGAAAACAGCCCGACACTGTTGAGTGCAACCCAGGCCCAAAGCCTGATCGGCCGTCAGTACAACATCCTGCAAGCGGCGGGCGGTGTCACCGGCAGTTTTGGTGCTGTACTGCCCAACTATCTGTTTGTCGGCGGCACCTTGAATTACGCGGCCAACGGTGTGCAGTTAGACGTGACACGCACCAACAGCTTCGCCAGTGTTGCTGCTACACCGAACCAACGCGCCGTGGCCGCAGCCGCTGAGCAATTGGGTGCGGGCAATGGCGTGTATGAAAGCTTGCTGTTGGCACCGACGGCCGCTTCGGCCCAGGGCGCGTTCCAGCAACTGAGCGGTGAAGTCTATCCGGCGCTGCAAACTGCATTGGTCAATGACAGCCGTTATGTACGCGAAGCAGTGGGCGAGCGCTTGCGCAATGGCGAGATGGGCGCAACCAGCCAAGCCATCGACAGCCGTGGCAACGTATGGGTCAAGGCCCTGGGCGCCTGGGGCAAGACCGACAGCCGCAGCGACACCGCTGGCTATAACACCTCCATCGGCGGGATGCTTGCCGGGGTGGACGGTGCCCTCGACGACGCCACGCGCATTGGCCTGGTCGCGGGTTACAGCGATACCTCGCTGAACATGGGCAGTGACACCCATAGCCGCGCCTCGGTCGACAGCTACCACTTCGGTGCTTATGCCGGGCATGAAATCGGCGCCTGGCGCCTGAGCGGTGGGGCGACCTACAGCTGGCACCGCGCCGATGTGAAGCGCGACCTGCAATACGGCGATGTCGCCGGCAAGCAAAAGGCCAAGGTCGATGCGCACAGCACCCAGGTGTTCACCGAAGCGGCGTATCGCATCAACCTGCAACCGCTGGCCCTGGAGCCGTTCGCCAACCTGGCCTATGTGCACCTGGACACGGACAGCTTCAAAGAGAAGGGCGATGCCGCTGCGCTGAAAAGTGGCGACGACAGCCGCGACCTGGTGTTGAGCACCTTGGGTGTGCGCGCCTTGAAGACCTTCAACGTCAACGACCACCAGCAATTGGAAGTCTCCGGCACTCTGGGCTGGCAGCACAACCTGAGCAGCACCGATTCCGAGCAACACCTGGCGTTTGCCTCGGGTGGCCCGTCGTTCGCGGTCGAAAGTGCGCCGATGGTGCGGGATGCCGCACTGGTTGGGGCACGGGTCAGCCTGGCGTTGAGCAAGGATGCGCGGGTGAACTTTGACTACAACGGCCTGCTGGCCAGCAAAGAGAAGGTGCACGGCGTCGGCTTGAGCCTGGACTGGGCGTTCTAAAGGTCAGGTGTAGTTGGTTGTGGCGAGGGAGCAAGCTCCCTCGCCACAGAAGCTCGCTCCTACAGTAGGTAACGGATAACAGGTGTTTTGGCTTTCTCTACAAATCCAACAACAGAGAGGCACTACCAATGGGTATCTTTGACTATAAAAACCTCGGCACCGAGGGCTCCAAAACGTTGTTCGCCGATGCGATGGCGATCACGATGTATTCCTACCACAACCTGGATAACGGCTTTTCCGTGGGTTACCAGAACAACGGCTTGGGCCTTGGCCTGCCGGCCACGCTGGTGAGCGCGCTGATTGGCAGCGGCAACGCCCAAGGCGTGATTCCCGGGATCCCGTGGAACCCGGATTCAGAAAAAGCCGCCCTCGACGCAGTGCAACAGGCCGGTTGGACCCCAATCAGCGCCAGCACCCTGGGCTATACCGGCAAGGTCGATGCCCGTGGCACCTTCTTTGGCGAAAAGGCTGCCTACGGTACCGCCCAAGTGGAAGTGCTGGGCAAATACGATGACGCCGGCAAACTGCTGGAAATCGGCATCGGCTTCCGTGGCACCTCGGGGCCACGGGAAAGCCTGATCACCGATTCCATCGGGGATGTGATCAGTGACCTGCTTGCTGCATTCGGTCCCAAGGACTATGCAAAAAATTACGCTGGCGAGGCGTTTGGCAACTTGCTCGGCGACGTCGCTGACTATGCCAGCGCCCAGGGCCTGAGCGGCAAGGATGTGGTGGTCAGCGGCCACAGCCTGGGCGGCCTTGCGGTCAACAGCATGGCGGATCTGAGTGGGAGCAAATGGTCAGGGTTCTACACCGATTCCAATTACGTGGCCTATGCGTCGCCCACCCAAAGCGCCGGCGACAAGGTGCTTAACGTCGGCTACGAAAACGACCCGGTATTCCGGGCGCTGGACGGTTCCTCATTCAACCTGTCGTCCCTGGGCGTACACGACAAACCCCACGAGTCGAGCACCGACAATATTGTCAGCTTCAACGACCACTACGCTTCCGCACTGTGGAACGTGCTGCCGTTTTCCATCCTCAACCTGCCGACCTGGGTCTCGCACTTGCCCACCGGTTATGGCGACGGCATGACGCGCATCCTCGAGTCCGGCTTCTACGAGCAGATGACCCGTGACTCCACAGTGATCGTCGCCAACCTGTCCGATCCGGCACGGGCCAACACCTGGGTGCAGGACTTGAACCGCAACGCCGAGGCGCACAAGGGCAATACCTTTATCATCGGCAGCGACGGCGACGACCTGATCAAGGGCGGCAGGGGGGCGGACTTTATCGAAGGCGGCAAGGGTAATGACACGATCCGCGACAGCAGCGGGCATAACACGTTTTTGTTCAGTGGGCAGTTTGGTAATGATCGAGTGATTGGCTATCAGTCGACAGACAAGCTGGTGTTCAACGATGTGCAGGGCAGTACCGATTATCGCGATCACACCAAGGTGGTTGGCGGGGATACGGTGATTAGTTTTGGTGCCGATTCGGTGACGTTGGTGGGCGTGAGCAGTCTGTCGGGGGAGGGGATTGTTATCGCTTAAGTTGGAATGCGGTTAAAAACTGTGGGAGGGGGCTTGCTCCCGATGAAGGTGGGACAGCCACAGATGTGCTTACTGACCCACCTTCATCGGGAGCAAGCCCCCTCCCACATTTGATCTCGGTTCGCCTGGAAAGATTAGTTTTCCTTGCGCACCGTGGCTACATCATCGGCCTTGATGCGAATGCGCTTGCCGGCGATATCGGTAAATTCATAGAAGCCGTCAGCTGTCTTGGCGTTGGGCGTGTCCTTGGTCAAATACTGCGTGCCATTTTGCAATGTCACTACCGTTTGCGTGGAGCAACCGGCCAATACCAGAAAAGTGAGTGCAACCAGCGGCAGACCCAAATTCTTCATGTTCATAACCCTTACCTTTAACCCTGAAAAGTCCCGCAGCGTCTGGCTGTGGGCTATAAATGTTACGCGATCAGCTCCCTCATCTGATCGTTTTTTTGCAAAAAGTTGCAGGCGCCATTTATCTATTACCGATTGCAACAACGGCTTTGCATCGGCACTCTGTATGCATAACCAGTATTTGACTCCCTTGCGCCATGGCCAACCCCCTCGAAGACCCCTTGTATTACCTGCATAACTTCCGCCAGGTCCTGGCCTGGCTGGGGCAACGCTATGCCGATCTGCTCGATGCGGACGAACAGCATTTCATTCAGCAATTTGACAGGTTGCCCCAGGCGTCCCAGGCGTTATTGGTGCGCATGATGATGCGCAAGGGTGTGCATTTTCGCGGCGCCAAGCTTAATTATGTGGAAATCGGCTGCCCCCATGCGGCAGCGGGCCCATTACGAGAACTGGGATGGGTGGATGACCAAAGCCCGCTGCCGTTTGCCACCTTGTTCGCCTTGCTGCAAAAGGGCGAAATCCTCGGCGCGTTCAGGCCCTGGATCGATCAGCCCAAGGGCAACAAGGCCACCTGGCTCGAACCGCTGGCGGCGCAGTTCAGCGAGCCGCGCAGTTTTGCTCAATGGTGCCCGGGCTTGGATGATGTGCTCTATAGCCTTACGGTCATGGCGTTGTGTGATCGCCTGCGCTTGATGTTCTTTGGCAACCTGCACCAGGACTGGTCCGAGTTCGTGCTGGCAGACCTGGGCATCTACACCTATGAAAAAGTCGAGATTTGCGCCGAGTCCCGCGGGTTACGCACGCGTGACGACGTGGTGGGGTTCCTGTTCCTGCACCAGTGCCAGCAAGCGTTTGAAGCCGGTGAGGCATTGGACACGCTGCTGGTGCAGATCGCCGGCCTGCGCACCGACAACCCCTGGCTGGAAAAACGCCGCGCCAAGCTGTTGTTCCAGATCGGCCAGTATTGCGAGCGCTGCGCCGAGCTTGCGCTGGCTGAACAGATCTACCTTGCCTGCGCCTATCCCGGTGCACGTGCGCGGTTGATCCGGGTCGTTGAGCGTCAAGAGGATTACGCCCGAGCGCTGGCCCTGGCCACTGCAGCCCAGCAGGCCCCGGAAAGCGCCGCTGAACAACAGCACTTGCTGCGTGTATTGCCGCGCCTGCGCCGCAAACTCGGCGAACCGGCGTTGCCCAAGGCCAAGCCGCAAGCGGTTGCACGCCTTGACCTGGCACTCGCCCAGGCGCCGCTGATGTCGGTGGAATACTGCGTCCAGGCGCACCTGAACGAGCCCGAGGCACCGGTGCATTACGTCGAGAATGGGTTGATCAACTCGCTGTTCGGCCTGTTGTGCTGGGAAGCGATTTTCGCGCCGCTGCCGGGCGCGTTCTTCCATCCGTTCCAGCGTGGGCCGGCGGACCTGCACAGCGAAGACTTCCATCAACGCCGCGAGGCGTTGTTTGCTACGTGTTTCGAGCAACTGGGGGATGAGCGCTACAAGGCCACCATCCGCCAACGTTTTCTGGATAAATGGGGTATCCAATCACCTTTCGTGTTTTGGAGCCTGCTCAGCGAAGAGCTGTTGGAGCAAGCCCTGGCCTGCCTGCCCGCCGAGCACCTGCGCCATTGGTTCACACGCCTGCTGCTGGATATCCGCGCCAACCGCACCGGAATGCCGGACCTGATCCAGTTCTGGCCTGCACAAAAAACCTACCGCATGATCGAGGTCAAGGGCCCGGGCGACCGCCTGCAAGACAACCAACTGCGCTGGCTGCAATTTTGCGGCGAGTACCAGATGCCGGTCACCGTCTGTTACGTGCGCTGGGCGGAGCAACCCGCTTGAGTTACAGCGTGGCCGTACGGGCGCTGTGTGAGTTCACGGCCAAGGTCGGCGACCTTGACCTGCGCTTTACCCCGTCGCCCAGCGCCCAGGAAGGTATCGTCGGCCACCGTACGGTGGCGTCCCGGCGCAGCGCGCACTACCAGAATGAAGTCGCCCTGGAGGGGCAATACCAGCAGCTCAACGTGCGGGGCAGGGCGGACGGCTACGACCCCGACGCCAACCGCCTTGAAGAAGTCAAAACCTACCGCGGCGACCTCTCTGCCCAGCCCGCCAACCATCGGCAACTGCACTGGGCCCAGGTCAAGGTGTATGGCTGGCTGATGTGCCAGAAGCTCGGCCTCGGCGAAATCGACTTGGCGCTGGTGTACTTCGATATCGTTGGCGAAGGCGAGACGCTGCTGAACCAACGTTTCGAGGCGGCGCAGCTTGAGCGCTTTTTCAATCAGCAATGTGCGTTGTTCCTCGACTGGGCCCAATTGGAAATGCAGCACCGCGATAAGCGCAACAAGGCCGCCCAAGCCCTGGCATTTCCCCATGCCGATTTTCGTCCCGGGCAGCGTACGTTGGCCGAGTCGGTCTACAAGGCGGTCAGCACCGGCCGTTGCCTGATGGCCCAGGCGCCCACGGGCATCGGCAAGACCGTCGGTACCCTCTTCCCGATGCTCAAGGCGCTGGCGCCGCAGCAGCTGGACAAGGTGTTCTTCCTTACCGCCAAAACGCCGGGGCGCAAGCTCGCCCTGGATGCCGCCCAGGTGCTGTACGACAGCAGTCCGGATCTGCCGCTGCGTGTACTTGAGCTGGTTGCACGGGACAAGGCGTGCGAACACCTGGATAAAGCCTGCCATGGTGATTCCTGCCCGCTGGCCAAGGGTTTTTACGACCGCTTGCCCGCCGCCCGCCATGCCGCGTCCAGGGTTCGCCTGCTCGATCAGCGCAGCCTGCGCAGTGTGGCGCTGGCCCATGACGTGTGCCCGTATTACCTCAGCCAGGAAATGGCGCGCTGGGCCGACCTGGTGGTCGCCGACTACAACTATTTTTTCGACTTCGGCGCCCTGTTATTCGGCCTGGCGCAGTTGAACCAATGGCGTGTTGCGACGCTGGTCGACGAGGCCCATAACCTGGTGGAACGCGCCCGTTCGATGTACAGCGCCAGCCTCGACCAATACAGCCTCAAGACCTTGCGCGATACCTCGCCCGAGCCGCTGAACAAACCCTTGCAGCGCCTGAACCGCGAGTGGAACGCGTTGCACAAGGAACAAGTCGCGCCGTATCAGGCCTATGCCACCCGGCCCGACAAACTGCTACAGGCCCTGAGCCTGTGCACCAGCGCCATGGGCGACTACTTCAACGATCACCCCGAGTTCCTCAATGGCGACCTGCAAGCCTTCTACTTTGAAGCACTGCAATTTTCCAAGGTGGCCGAGCTATTCAACGAACACTTCATCTTCGACATCAGCAAGCGCCAGTTCAGTGGCAAGCGCAGTAGCTCGACCCTGTGCCTGCGTAATGTGGTGCCGGCCGAATTCATCCGGCCCCGATTGACGGCGGCTCGCAGCAGCGTGCTGTTTTCCGCGACCCTGAGCCCACGCCACTATTACGCCGATTTACTCGGGTTGCCGGCGGATACTGCCTGGGTCGACGTAGAGTCGCCGTTCAAGGCCGAGCAATTGCAGGTCAGCATCGTTGAGCGCATCTCTACACGCTTTGTGCACCGCCAGGCGTCGCTGGAACCTATTGTGGAATTGATCGCCCGGCAATTTGCCGAGCAGCCGGGCAACTATCTGGCGTTTTTCTCCAGCTTCGATTACCTGCAGCAAGTGGCGCAGTTACTCGCCGAGCGACACCCGCAGATTACACTGTGGCTACAGTCACGCGGCATGGCCGAGGCCGAGCGCCAGGCGTTCCTGGACCAGTTCACCCAGCACAGCCAAGGCATCGGTTTTGCGGTATTGGGCGGCGCGTTTGGCGAAGGTATCGACCTACCGGGGGCGCGTTTGATTGGCGCTTTTATTGCCACCCTGGGCTTGCCGCAACTCAACCCGGTGAATGAACAGATCAAGGCACGCATGGGCGAGGTTTTCGGCGCGGGGTATGACTACACCTACCTGTATCCCGGCATCCAGAAGGTGGTGCAAGCGGCGGGGAGGGTAATCCGCAGCCAGCACGACCGCGGCGTGGTAATGCTGATCGATGACCGCTTTGGCGAGTCGCGGGTTCGACAGTTGCTGCCGAGGTGGTGGGCGATCAATGCTTGACAGATTACGGCGATTCAAATGTGGGAGGGGGCTTGCTCCCGATTACGGCGTATCTGCCAGCCAGTATGTAGCTGACCCACCGCTATCGGGAGCAAGCCCCCTCCCACATTTGAGCGGTGGTGTTGCTTAGATTACTTCCAGGTAAGAACTGTGTATCGCCCGCGCCAACTCGCGCACGGTGTCGATAAAGTCCGTCAACCGGGCGTGCAGTCCATCTTCCAGAATCTCATCGATCCCGGTATACCGCAGCCTTGCTTCGAACTCCGCCGCCAGGCGCTGCGCCGTGCGTCCGTAACTGCCGGGCAAGTCGGCGAGGATATGGCTCAACTCTTCGATGCACGCGTGCAGCGAGCGCGGCACATCGCTGCGTAACAGCAGTAGCTCCGAGACCGAGCGTGCATTCAGGGCGTTGGGGTATAACTCGGTGTACGCCTCGAACGAGGACAGCGCACGCAGCAGGGCGCTCCACTGGTAATAACCGCGAGCCGACAAGTCGCTGACTTCTTCGGACTCTTCACCAAACATCTCATAGCGCGCATCCAGCAGGCGCAAGGTGTTGTCGGCGCGTTCCACAAAGGTGCCCAGGCGAATAAACCGGTAGGCGTCATTGCGCATGATGGTGCCCGAGGTCGCGCCGCGAAACAGGTGCGAGCGTTGCTTGACCCAGTCGCAGAAGTGGCTGATGCCATGCCGCGCCAGGCCGCCGGCGGCGATGCTGCGCATTTCCAGCCAGGTGGCGTTGAGGTTTTCCCACATATCGGCGGTGATGCGCCCGCGCACGGCGTGGGCATTGCCTCGGGCGGCGCGCAGGCAGTTGTAGATGCTGGCCGGGTTTTCTTCGTCCAGGGCGAAGAAGTGCAACATGCGCTCGGCATCCAGGGTCTGGTGACGCTCCAGGTAGCTGTCCAGGGTGCCGCTGCTGAGCAACGACATTGCCAGCTCATCCAGGCCATCGCTGCGCCCGGCCTGGGGCATCAACGACAGTGAATAACTGACTTCCAACATGCGCGCCAGGTTCTCGGCGCGTTCCAGGTAGCGCGACATCCAGTACAGATCAGCAGCGGTTCTACTCAACATACTCAGCCCTCCACCACCCAGGTGTCCTTGGTTCCGCCGCCTTGCGACGAGTTGACGACCAGCGAACCTTCCTTCAGCGCCACGCGGGTCAAGCCGCCCGGCACCAGGCGGGTTTCCTTGCCCGAGAGCACGAAGGGGCGCAGGTCGATATGCCGGGGCGCGATGCCGTTTTCGACAAAGGTCGGGCAGGTGGACAGGCTCAAGGTCGGTTGGGCGATATAAGCGTGGGGACGCGCCTTGATGCGCTGGCGAAAATCTTCGATCTCGGCTGCGCTGGAGGCGGGGCCCACCAACATGCCGTAGCCGCCGGAACCCTGGGTTTCCTTGACCACCAGTTGTTCCAGGTTGGCCAGCACATGGGACAGTTCATCGGGCTTGCGGCACTGGAAGGTCGGTACATTTTGCAGCACCGGCTCCTCGTCCAGATAGAAGCGGATCATCGCCGGCACATAGGGGTAGATCGACTTGTCGTCGGCCACCCCGGTGCCGATCGCGTTGGCGAGCACCACATTACCCGCGCAATAGGCCGCCACCAGGCCGGGTACGCCGAGCATTGACTTGGGGTTGAACGCCTCGGGGTCAAGGAAGGCGTCGTCGATGCGCCGGTAGATCACGTCCACCGCCTTGGGGCCATCGGTGGTGCGCATGAATACCTTGAGGTCGTGCACGAACAGATCGGCGCCTTCGACCAGCTCCACGCCCATTTCCCGCGCCAGGAACGCGTGTTCGAAAAAAGCGCTGTTGAAGCGTCCAGGGGTCAATACCACCACATTGGGGTTATCGAGGCGGCTGGCGCTTTTCAAGGTCTTGAGCAGCAGGTTGGGGTAGTGGTCCACCGGCGCAATGCGTTGCTTGGCGAACACTTCCGGGAACAGGCGCATCATCATCTTGCGGTCTTCGAGCATGTAGCTCACGCCGCTGGGGGTACGCAGGTTGTCTTCGAGCACGTAATAGGTGCCGTCGCCGTCGCGTACCAGGTCGACACCGGAGATGTGCGAGTAAATGTCGCGGTGCAGGTCCAGGCCGACCATCGCCTTCTGATAGCCCTCGTTGCCCAGCACCTGTTCTGCCGGAATGATCCCGGCCTTGATAATGCGCTGGTCGTGGTAGATGTCGGCGAGGAACATATTCAGTGCGTTGACCCGCTGGATACAGCCGCGCTCGATCAGGCTCCACTCACTGGCGGGGATGCTGCGGGGGATGATGTCGAAGGGAATCAGGCGTTCGGTGTCTTGCTCGTCGCCATACAGGGTGAAGGTGATCCCGGCGCGATGGAACAGCAAGTCGGCTTCACGGCGACGCTGGGCCAGCAGTTCCGGCGGCGTGTTGGCCAGCCAGCGGGAAAAATCCTGATAGTGGGCACGGCATACGCCGTTTGCGTCATTCATTTCATCGAAGAAAGTTCGAGCCATTCCAGTACCTTGTCAGTGCCGAGGATTTCCTGGGTGGCACTGCCGCTTAAAAAACGCATGTTCTTATGAGCCCGTGGCTGAGGGTGCCAACAGGCCTGGTCCTTACTTTCTTATGGAGTCGGCTCTGGGTCGCGGGGTAACGAATGCTCCTGTTTACGGGTAGATGAATGGATAAAGCAAGGGATGTGCCGGAACGCACACAAGGTGGCGATTACCTGTGGCGAGCGAGCTTGCACGCGCTGGAGTGCGCAGCGCTCGCGCTTTTGTGGGGGCCGCTGCGCAGCCCAGCGCGAGCAAGCTCGCTCGCCACAGAAGCGGGCTCACCACAAGGGGGCAGAGGGCGCCCTGACTTGGTGCGCAAGAAACTTGAACTTCATCCACGTCCGATTCTTCTAACGAGTCCCGTCACTTTGTGGAGCATCGTTGTGCCCCGAATCATCTCCCCAAACACGCCGGAAGCGGCCCTGACCGACCATAGCGAACACAACGCCAAGATCTTCGGCTCGCCCAAGGATCGCCTCGACTTCTACCGGCGCGAGATCCAGTACGAAACCAGCATCCTGGCCAACCGCACCGACGCTTACCTCACTGCGCAATCGTTTCTGGTGATCGCTTTCGTGTCCGGCATGGGCAACCTCAACCCGGAATGGGGCAAGCTGTTCACGCTGGTGGTGCCGGTGATCCTCGCCGCGCTGGGTATTCTCAGCTCGCTCAACGCCTGGCCTGGCATACGCGCGGCCTACCAGATCATTGATCACTGGCACTACAAGCAAAGCGAATTGCTGCGCAGCGAGCCGGTGATGGGCCTGGCCTACGATGAATCGCCGCTGTTTTCCGAAATGGAGTCCAGTCACAAGGGCTATCGCAAGTCGTTGCTGTTTTCCATGCGCGCGCCGTGGTTGTTCATGGTGTTCTGGCTGGTGTTGGGCATCTATGCGTTTTATATCCAGGTGGACAATCCACTGCGCTGAGCAATCGGACGGAACTTCACTGGGGCACGTGGCGCCTTAGCTTTACGCGGTAAAGATTTATCACCGGTCTGTGAAGAGGTATGCCATGTCTACATCCAACGATCCCCAAACCAGCAACCGCAATGACCCTGCCATCGATGGTGGCGAGCCCGCTCCGGGCACCGCTGCCGATGCGCCCAAGGACCCGACGCCTGCCAGCGACCCCAAGGCCAGGGAAAACGACTACAGTCCAGACTTCAAGCCTGAGCGCGAGCACAAGCCTGAAACCGATGCCGATATCGATACCCAAGGCGGTTAACGGAGACGGTCATGTCAAAAGAACTCGACGAAGAACTCAACGACCCCGGCAATGAAGATCCGGGTTCGCTGATGGATGATGCGCAAGTGCCGCTCAACGATCTGGATGAAGCGGCCGACGTCGGCAATACCGACAGTCAGGATTGATCGGGCGGCGGGCCAAAGGGATCGGTGAGCTTGAACAGTAGGTATTCTTACTGTGCTTGATCCACTGAAACCTTCTGGCCCGGTACGCGGTTATCCGTCACGCCAAGCGCGGCGCAGGATTCATTTTTTGTGCGCGGCGCGTCGTTCGTACCACGCCAGCAAGGGCTGGGTGCTGAGGCCATGCACCATCACGCTCAGCGCGATCACCGAGAGGGTCAGGTTCACCGCCACGGCGCTGCTGGTACCTATCAGCCCATGGTTGAGCGCATAGAACAGGTAGTAGAGGCTGCCGATCCCACGAATACCAAACCAACTGATCAGGCTGCGTTGCCGCCGGTCCAGCAGGCTGCCCCAAGGCATCGCAAACACGCTGAGCGGGCGAACCACACAGAACAGCAACGCCGCCACCGCCAGCGCGCGCCAATCCCAATGGCTGACCAACACGATGCCCAATACGCTGACCAGAAGCACCTCCATCGAGCGCTCCACGAGGCTGCCGAAAGCCAGCATGTCGCCCATCATCACGCCGGCGGCGATCTGGGTGTCCTTCAACTGGCTGACGTCACCGTGCAGCGCCTGCTCGGGCTCGATCTCCAGATGGCCCACCACCGGCTGGGCCAGGTGCTCGGCCGGCGTTTGCGCATAACCGGTGGATTTGACCTCGGCCTGGCGCAGCCCCAGGCCCGCCGCGAACACCGACAAGAAGCCGTAGCCGCCGACCGCTTCAGCCGTCACATACGCCAGGGCAATCAGCGCGAGGGTGAGGTAGTCATTCGGTGACAGGGTGCTATCGGCATTGATCAAGCGCAGGCGCAGGGTGATACGGCCAATGCCGCGGCCCATCCAGTAACCCATCAACAGCCCGGCCGGTACCGCCCATAGTAGGTTCTTCAGCCCCCAGCCGCCGAACCAGTCGCCGTCGAAACCGCCATGTTGCATGAACAGCAGGCCAAAAATCACAAAAGGAAACGCAGTGCCGTCGTTCAACCCTGCTTCGCCGGACAGGCCGAATCGCAACGCGTCATAGTCCTGGGCATTGTTGACCTGCACCAGGCCGGCCAGCACCGGATCTGTGGGCGCCAGCATCGCTCCCACCAGCAATGAAACGCCCCAGGTTAAATCGAACAGGTAGTGCAGCAACAGGCAGGTGCCGAGGATGGTCAGCAGCATCACCGGCCCGGCCATGCCAAAGGCGATGCGCCAGGTGCGGTGCTTGAGCGGCAGGCGCAGTTTCAAACCGCTGACAAACAGCGAAAACAGCACCGCCACTTCCGTCAGGTGCTCCATCCAGCGCGCTGAGCCCTTCACGTCCAGGTGCAACAAGTCCACGCCCAGCGGGCCAATGGCGATGCCCAGCAACAAGCACACCGCTGAGGTGGTCACCGGCATCCAGCGCAAATAGGAGGAGGTGAGGGCGAGGGTGAGCAGTACGGCGCCCAATACGGCCAACCATAGAATGAAAGTCATCGTGGGTGTTCCAGGGCCGTGGTCTATGCAGGTTTGAGAACAGCGACCGGGAGGGGGTTCAATGTGATTGCCAGCCACGGGGACAAGGCCCTATTTATCCATTGAACGACGGTTTGCTATGCACTAAGTTGACCGATTGTTGCCGCGCGCATATTTATGGATTTGCGTCTTTATTCTTTCACCAGAGTCTCTGGCATGAGGTTTTCTCCCTTCGTTGAACGAATTGCAGGGCAGGGCGTCGCCGCCTGGGACATCCACCACGCTGCGTTCGACGCTGCCAGCCAGGGCGAAGACGTCATCATCCTCAGCGTCGGCGACCCGGATTTCGCCACGCCGGCCTTTATCACTGACGCCGCCGTCAATGCCTTGCACGCGGGAGATTCCCACTACACCGAGATCGCCGGGCGCCCGGCCTTGCGCGAGGCGATCGCGACCCGTTACAGCCAGACCCTGGCCCGCCCGTTGGCGGCTGACAACGTCATCATCGTGCCCGGTGCGCAGAACGCACTGTTCATCAGCTCGCTATGCCTGTTGCAGGCCGGCGACGAAGTGCTGGTGCTCGACCCGATGTACGTCACCTACGAAGCCACGCTCAAGGCCAGCGGCGCCACCCTGGTGCGGGTGCCCTGCAGTGCGCAGTCCGGCTTTCGACTGGATCCACCATTGCTCGCCGCCGCGATCACGCCGCGCACCCGGGCGATATTCTTTTCCAATCCGAACAACCCCACTGGCGTGGTGCTCAACCGGCAAGAGCTGCAAGCCATTGCGGACTTGGCGATCGCACATGACCTGTGGGTGGTGGTGGATGAGGTCTATGAAAGCCTGGTGTTCGACGGTGAATACCACAGCCTGGCGGCGTTGCCGGGCATGGCGCAGCGCTGCATTGTGATCGGCAGCTTGTCCAAGTCCCATGCCATGACCGGCTGGCGAATCGGTTGGCTCATCGCCCCAGCGCAAATGGTGCAGCACGCTGAAACCCTGCTGTTGAGCATGATGTACGGCTTGCCCGGCTTCGTGATGGAGGCGGCGACAGCTGCGGTGTTGGCCCATGACGAAGTCACGCAAGGCATGCGTGAGACTTACCGACGCCGACGCGACCTGGTGGTGACTGCCTTGAGCGCCTGCCCGGGCATCCGCGTGCAGGCGCCCCAAGCGGGCATGTTTGTGTTGGTGGATGTGCGCGATACGGGCCTGGGGTCCCTGGATTTCGCCTGGCGCCTGTTTCGTGAAGCTGGCGTGTCGGTGCTGGACGCGGCAGCCTTCGGCGAGCCGGCCCAGGGCTTCGTTCGGCTTTCCTTTACCTTGGGCGAGGAGCGTCTGGCGCAAGCCTGTCGGCGGATTGTGCTGTTTGTTGAACAGCTTGCCAGTGAGCGGGCCGTGCACTGGGCGTGAGTACTTGCCCAACTTTTGGCCTTGTCTCGTTTCAAATGCGGGAGGGGCGGTGCGACGATTCGACTTGCCCCGACGGCCATAGGTGTCTACCCAAATTGGTAGCAGCCGACGGTAACCACGATGCGAAGCGAGCCGCTATTGATCTTGATCTGCTTTTGATCTTGATCTTAGGCGCCCCGTTAAACCACGCTGGCCGGAATTCGACA
>NZ_SPKN01000037.1:204605-205282 GCF_023127765.1 Pseudomonas sp. W15Feb34 | reverse complement strand
TCAGCCATTACCACTACGACGACCAAAACCGCCTGCACGCCCACGCCGTTACACAGCAGGAAAATTACCTTTACCAGCGCCAGTACGACTACGACAAATCCGGCAACCTCACCCGCCTGCTCGACACCCGCAAGGGCGAACACCTTTACCGCTACGACCCACTAAATCGTCTGACCCGCGCCGATCACTCCCAAGACGTCCAGGAACGCTTCGCCCACGACCCGGCGGGCAACCTGCTGATGCAAGACCGTCCCGGCCCGGACATCGTTGCCGGCAATCGCCTGATGATCCAGGGCGACCGCCATTACGACTACGACGCCTTCGGCAACCTGATCCGCGAACGGCGCGGCAAGGGCCATCAACTCGTTACTGAGTACCGCTACGACTGCCAGCATCGGTTAATAAGCATCACAAAACCGAACGGTGAAACCGCTAGTTATCGCTATGACCCGTTTGGGCGACGTGTCAGCAAAACCGTGGATGGCGAGACCACCGAGTTTTTCTGGCAAGGCGACAAGCTGATTGCCGAGCACCACGCAGAACGCCATCGCAGCTACATCTATGAGCCCGACAGCTTCCGCCCATTAACACTGCTGGAAGGTTTCGGCCCAAAAGAGACCAAGCCCTACCACTACCAACTCGACCACCTCGGCACACCGCAAGAACTCACCACGCCT
>NZ_SPKN01000037.1:0-204530 GCF_023127765.1 Pseudomonas sp. W15Feb34 | reverse complement strand
ACAACCCGCTGCGCTTCCAAGGTCAGTATTTCGATCCGGAAAGCGGCCTGCACTACAACCGCCATCGCTACTACAATCCGGATGTTGGTCGTTACCTGACGCCGGATCCGGTGAAGTTGGCGGGTGGGATCAACGCGTACCAGTACGTGCCCAATCCTACGGGTTGGGTGGATCCCCTTGGACTAAATGCTAGCTGCACTGGCTCAGTAAAGAAAAACCCAACCTGCGCTATACCTGTTGAACCTGAAGTACCTAATATATCTCGTAAAGGAGCGTTCCGCGAAGCAAAAAGAGACGCCAATATACCGATGGCACAACAACCTGATGTAATTACCGCCCCGAGGTCTGGCATAAAGAAACAATACAGCATTGTGAAAATGTCAGATATAAACGAAAAAGCAATTTTAGATAGCTCGGGAAAACCTATTCACACGAGGGTCTACCAATATACGAGGGCTGATGGATCCAAGGTGTTAATACAAGACCATTCAGCCGGGCATAAATTCGGCGCTCCAAACGGAGTGGGCAATCAAGGCGCTCACTTCAATCTGCGTCCATTTGATACACCGCGAACCGGCAGCGTTCCGGGAACAAAAGACCATTACGTATTCAAGGATAAAAAATGAAACACTGGAACGATCTTGACGGGACTATATTTTTTAACAAAGTGTTTAGCCAACCAATTGAAATCGGCAAAGCTTACATTCATTCACTGGGCATAGAAAATGACCAACCCTCTTTTGGAATAGGTTTTGACATACCAGACTTCCCTGATGTGTTGCCTGAAAAATGGAAGAACAAAGGATATAACACGTGCAGAATTGCACTGAGCTGTTCCGAAATCAGCAACTTAAAAATAGTAAACCTCCCGCGCAGGGAGATTTTCAGAATAAATATAAAGCGAGAAAACGGGTACTTTTTTCTCACCGCAAACTCAAAAAACGCTTCTATTGAACTCAAAGCCAAGTGGCTCTCCATGGAAGGGCCGACAGTTTATATAAATAGCCCCGAACCAGGAGACTATGACTGGGCAGACAATACTCTATAAAAATCAAAAACGTGATTTACGCAACCGTTCCTATGAATGCTATAGCGAACGTCAATTCGCCGACCCGGCCCACCCCACCTAAACTCTGTCCAAGTTGTTCCAACGGACAAAGGACTCACGATCATGGGCAAACGTCACCCCAATCTCCCCGCCTGGCAATGGCGTCATTACCCACAAAACCATCAGCACCCGACCAACCTGGCGTTGCACCTGATTGCCGTGCCGCTGTTTATCGTCGGTTTCCTGCTGATCGTTTCAGGGGTGTTCAGCCTGAGCCTGGCCAGCTTGGCTATCGGTGTGGTCGGCATCGTGGCGGGCCTGGCGTTGCAGCGTCACGGCCACAGCCTGGAAGCCCAGGCCAGTGAGCCGTTCAGCGACCGTAAAGATGCGGTGCAACGCCTTGTTGTCGAGCAGTTCGTGACCTTCCCGCGCTTTGTGTTGAGCGGTGGCTGGTGGCGTGCCTGGCGGCAACGTCACCACCACTGAAGGGGCTTAGGCGAACACCACCACGGTCTGGCGGCTGAGGGCGATCAACTCGCCGGTCGGGCTCCACAGCGCAGCGGCCGCATGGCCGTAGCCGTCGCGGGCATGTTCGATGTTGACGTGGTATTGGCACCAATCGAGGGTGGTCAGGTCTTGCAGCGGCTGGATGAACTCGATGGTCCAGGTCAGGGTGCTGCCTGGCGCAGGCTTTTTCAGGTGTGGCAGCAGGGCCGGCGGCCAGGCGTCGACCAGGGCGAGGATATGCGCCTCGGTCAGTGGCTCTTCTTTCACATCCCCGCGCAACCGTACCCAACCGCCCATGTCGCGGGATTTGTTACCGGTGAACGGCAGGCCGCCGACACTCCAGCGCATCGCCAGATGGCGCATGAATTCAGGGGTGACGCCCTTGATGTAGGGCAACTCCTGACATTCATCCCAATGTTTGAATACCGGCGGAGCTTCGCTCGCCACGTCAATTTCCGATGCTCGAGACGCGCCAAAGCTGGCCTGGACCAGGGTCGCCACTTCGCCGTTCTGCAACACGCGGCCGAGCAACTGGCTGACGGCCTTGCCTTCGCGCAACACTTCGACTTGATAACTGGCGGGCACATCCGGCGCGACCGGGCCGACAAAGGTGATGGCCAGGGAGCGCAAGGGGCGATCCGCCGGCACCTGCGCGCGCAGGGCCTCATATTGCAGGGCGGCGACCAGGCCGCCAAAGGTGGCTCGGCCCTGAGCCCATTCGGCAGGAATGGTGACGTCCAACGGGTTGCTTCGGGCAGCGTCGAGCAAATCACTAAAGCGCATGGCGACCTCACATCAAGAAAATCGATGGGGAATCTTAACCATCGAGACGGACCGGCACACCGCCCATTCCGGCCAAAAGCCGGACCGCGTTAAAAACAATCGGCGCTGAGTTTGTCCAGCACACGGTCAGCCTGCCCTTGAGCCTTGAGCATGGTGCGCTGCCAGATGGCAACGCAGGGTTGCAGATCCGCCTGCTGCCCGGCCTGGGCCAGCCACTGCCAGCAGTCATGCCAGTCGCCCAGGGCGCTTTGGGCTTTCTTCAATCGCGACATGGCGTTGGGGGATAGCTTGTCCAGTTCGGGGTAAGCCTCGGCGGCGTAACGCACGCGCTTGATCAGCAACCGCAGGCGGTGGCGATCATGCTCGGGATCCTTCAGGGCTTCATCGAGTTTCTGCCATTGCTTGGCCAGGCGTTTCTCGATGCGCGGGCGCAGGCCTTTGAGCAGTTTCTGGTGCTGGGAGGCGCGAATAAAGCGTGGGAATGCATCCAGAATCAGTAACAGGTGCGCCAGTTCCGGGCTTTGCGCCACATGGCGATAGGCCTCGGGTTGCAGGCGCAGGCGCCGATCAGCCGCCTCGTGATAACCGTGCTGATGCAGATACGCCGCCAGGACCTCGCGGTCACGCAGCGGCGTGGTCAATTGGCCAACCGTACTGGCGGCCAATTCAAGCTGTTCCACACCGGGCAGCCCGCGCAAAGGCCGCAACAAGCTGCGCAAGCGCCGCACGGTGGTGCGCAAATCATGCAGGGCTTCATCGTCAGTGACGGCGGCGAGGCGAGCCTGGCAGCTCAGTAACCCTACTTCCAGGCCTATGACCTGGGCGACTAACTGATTGACCAACGCTGACATCCTGCCCTCACTTTCCAATGAATAATCCTACTCGCCGCTACAGGTCAACGCCCGGCGCGAGACTCACGAATATAGAACCGCGCCTTCTGGGCTTTGTTGGAGCACCCTTCAAACGCTTCAAACTGCTGCTGGGTCTTGGCGCCAGTCAATAGCGACAGAGCCTTGGAGTAGCTCACGGTGCCAGCAAAACCTTCAGCCTTGGCCAGATCGAGTTCTTTCCAGGCGGCATCCAATTGGGAACCGCAGCTGTCGCGGTAGGCCGTCTTGCCGGCACAGCCGGCCAAGGCCAGCACGATCACAGGCACACACATCCAGGCTTTCATTGATGACACCTCAAAATAAGCAAAATCATTCGTAGCCTGTAGACGTTGCCCACAGGGAAAAGTGCCTTGTCCCTAGCCTGAAATCGGTCGTACCTATTGCCAGAGCATACCCGAGCGCAAAGGTTATCCTCTAAAAATAACCGAAGATTGAAGCCGCCCCCCGGATGGGTGCATTGTGGGCACCTGTTTTGCGAAGGACTGGGACATGAAAAAACGTGTTGCCTTAGTGCTGGGCTCCGGGGGAGCCAGGGGCTACGCCCATATCGGGGTGATCGAAGAAATCGAACGACGCGGCTATGACATCGCCTGTATCGCCGGCTGTTCGATGGGCGCGGTGGTCGGCGGTATCTATGCCGCAGGCAAGCTGGACGAATATCGAAACTGGATCGAAAGCCTGGACTACCTCGACGTATTGCGCCTGGTAGATGTGAGCTTTCGCCTGGGTGCGATTCGTGGCGAAAAAGTTTTCGGGCAGATTCGCAAAATCGTCGGCGAGATCAATATCGAAGAGCTGCGCATCCCCTACACCGCTGTGGCCACCGACCTTACCAACCAACAGGAAATCTGGTTTCAGGAAGGCTGCCTGCACCAGGCCATGCGCGCATCGGCGGCGATCCCAAGCCTGTTCACCCCGGTGATGCAAGGCAACCGGATGCTGGTGGACGGCGGGCTGCTCAACCCGCTACCCATTGTGCCGGTGGTGTCGAGCCACTGTGACTTGATCATCGCGGTCAACCTCAACGCCACCAACCAGAAGCACTATCAGTTGCCGGTGATCCAGCGCCCGCCGGCGTTCAAAAGCCGCTTCAACAGCCTGGCCAAGTCACTCGGATCGCACCTGCCATTTCGCCGCAAACAGGCCGAGCAGTTGATGAAGCTCGAACAGGAAGCCTTGCAGGCCCAGGCAGCAGAGATCAACCCGTGGCTGGAGTCGGCTGAACCCGAATCCCAGCAACCCGCTGCCGCGCCGGAAAAAGCCGGCGCACCGAAGTCGGCGACCGGCTCGTTCATCATCGATAACGTCGGGCCTGCGTCGCTGCTGGACCTGATCAACCAGAGTTTCGAGGTGATGCAAACCTCATTGGCGCAGTACAAGATCGCAGGCTACCCGCCAGATGTGCTGATCAACGTGCCGAAGCGAGTGTGCCGGTTCTTCGAGTTCTACAAGGCGCCGGAGCTGATCGCCTTGGGGCGGGAGATCGCCAGTGATACGTTGGATCGGTATGAGAGTGAGCAGAGTTGAGCGCGTGGGTGTTGCTGATGGCCTCATCGCGGGCAAGCCCCACATTTTAATCTGTGAATACACTCAAAATGTGGGAGGGGGCTTGCTCCCTCCCACAAAAACTCAAGCATTCAGCAGCCGATACCCCACCCCCGCCTCGGTCACGATAAACCGTGGCTGCGTCGGGTCATCCGCGAGTTTCTGGCGCAGGTGCCCCACCACGATACGCAGGTAATGGCTGTCTTCGGTGTGAGTCGGGCCCCAGATGTCCTTGAGCAATTGCTGCTGGGTAATCACCCGCCCCGGATGCCGGGCCAGTTGCGCCAGCACTGCATACTCCTTGCGGGTCAACGCCACTTCGGCACCGTCCAGCAGCACGCGGCGATAAGCCAGGTCCACCGTCAGCGGGCCGAAATTCAAGGCGGCTTCCTGGGCCTCTCCCGCCGGTGCCTGACGCAACAACGCACGCACCCGAGCGAGGAATTCCTGGATGCCGAAGGGCTTAGTCACGTAGTCATTGGCGCCACCGTCAAGAGCCTCGACTTTCTGGCCTTCACTGGCCCGCACCGACAGCACCAGCACCGGTACCGTCGACCACTCGCGAAACTCGCGCAGCACCTGCTGGCCGTCCATGTCGGGCAGCCCCAGGTCGAGCACCAGCAGGTCCGGTTTGTTCAGGGCCGCTTGCGCCAGGCCTTCGTTGCCGGTGCCGGCCTCGATCACCTTATAGCCCTGGGAGGCCAGGCTGATGCGCAGGAATTTGCGGATCTGCGGTTCGTCATCTATGACGAGAATCGTCGCGGTCTGGCTCATGGTGTCCGTCAAAATTCGTTAAAGAATCACCCCATTCAGGAGCCATTCAAAGGTCAGTGTCCAAGCCAGGTTGAGATTGTAGCGGCAGAAACAACGTGATGCAGGTACCCCGCCCATCAATGCCATCGGCCACGCTGATATGCCCACCATGCGCACCGACCATGCCCTGGCAGATCGCCAGGCCAAGGCCGGTGCCCTGCCCGCCCCGATCACCGCGGGCAGCGGTATAGAACATGTCGAAAATCTTCGCACGCTCCTCCTCGGGAATCCCCGGCCCTTCATCCGCCACGGCAAAAAACAACTGCTCATCCTGCACGCCAGCGCGCAACTGCAAGCGACCCTGGGGCGGCGAAAATCGGGCGGCGTTTTCCAGCACATTGACCAACGCCTGTTCGATCAACGCCGCATGCACATACAACAAGGGCAGTTCCGACGGCACCTCGGTGCTCACTTGCAATGGCGCCAGCACCGCGCGCAAACGCCCGAGGGCACTGCCGACGATATCACCGGGCGACACCCAATCGCGCGCCAGTTTCAGCGCGCCGTGGCCCAGCCGCGTCATGTCCAGCAGGTTCTGGATATAGCGGTCCAGGCGCTCGGCCTCATCACGGGTGCCTTCAAGCAATTCGCGACGATCCTCCATGGGAATGGCTTCGCCGAGGGCCAGCAGGCTATCGATACTGCCGCGCATGGAGGTCAACGGCGTGCGCAAATCGTGGGACACCGACGCCAGCAAGGCGCTGCGCAGTTGTTCGGTTTCACCGTGCAGACGCGCCGACTCCAACTCTTGCCCCAACTGCGCCCGCGCCAGCGCCTGGGCCAGTGGCTGGCTCAAGGCAGTGAGCAAACGTCGGCGTTGCCCGCTCAACTCCAGGCCCGGTTTGGCGCTGACACCGAGCAAGCCCAGCGGCCCCTCTTCACCCGACAACGGCCACCACCACCAACGTCCGAACGGCAAGGTGCCGGTGCCCATACCGGCAGGCTGATCATGCTGCCAGGCCCAATCGGCGGCAGCGCGTTCGGCTTCGGTGAGGGTCAGCGGGCCACCGGTCTCGACCGTCCAGCCGCCCTGACCGTCGCGATTGACCAGACACAAGTCAAGATCGCGCCAGCCTTGCAGATGGTGGGCGGCGGCGCTGATCACGGCTTGGCGATCGGTGGCCGCCGTGAGCTTGCGCGACAGGTCGAGCAGCTCGCTGGTTTCTTCCTGGGTATCGCGCAACGCCTGCAGCTGGCGGCGCTGGCGCGCGGCGAGGTTGCCGGTCAGGGCTGCCATCAGCAGGAAGAACAGCAGGGTCAGCACATCCTCTTCGCGCTGAATGGCGAAAGAAAAGTTCGGCGGGATAAACAGAAAATCGTAGGTCATGAACGACAGCGCCGCGCACACCAGCGACGGCCCCAGGCTGCTGCGCACCGCCACCAGCAATACGGCAGCGAGAAACACCAGCGAGATATTCGGCAGCGGCAACACACTGGACACGGCCCAAGCCACGGCCGCAGCAACCACCGTGGCAACCACCGCCAAAGCGTAATCGAACCACACTAACCCGCGCACATCCGGCAAGCGTGGCGCCGCCGGAATGTCATCGCTGTCGAGGACATTGATTTCCAGGCCACGGGCATTGCGCAACAGCCGCGCCGCCAAGCCACCACCGAACAAGCGCCGGCGCCAGCGCATCCGCGACTGCCCCACCAGCAACAAGCTGGCACGGCGTTCGGCGGCGTGCTGGATCAGGGTCTTGGCGACCTCCCCGGCCCGCAGTAACACCACTTCGCCGCCCAACCGCTCCGCCAGTTGCTGGGCGTTCTGCAGACGCAGGCGCGATTGCTCATCCCGCGCTCGGCCGTTGTCGACGTGCACCAGGCTCCAAGGCAAATGCCGACGCTGGGCCACGCGACTGGCATGACGCACCAGGCGTTCGGCTTGCGCATCGCCATCCACGCCCACCAGCAAACGCCCACGTACCGCCGGCGCGGCCTGTCCGAGTTGGCGATAGCCCTGGGCCAGATCATCGTCGACGTGGGCGGCGGCGGTTTGCATCGCCAGTTCGCGCAGGGCCATTAGGTTGGTCTGGGTGAAAAACGCATCGATAGCCGCACGCGCCTGTTCGGGCACATACACCTTGCCGTCACGCAGGCGTTCGAGCAGTTCGCGCGATGGCAGGTCGATCAGCAACAGTTCGTCGGCCTCTTGCAGCACCCAGTCCGGCAGGGTTTCGCGCACTTGCACGCCGGTGATGCCACGCACCTGATCATTGAGGCTTTCCAGGTGCTGGACGTTGACCGTAGTGAACACGTTGATGCCGGCGGCGAGCAGTTCCTGAATGTCTTGCCAGCGCTTTTCATGGCGGCTGCCGGGGGCGTTGCTGTGGGCCAGCTCATCCACCAGCACCAGCTTGGGCTTGGCGGCGAGCAGGCCGTCGAGGTCCATTTCTTCAAGCATTACGCCACGGTACTCGCTGCGTAGCAGCGGTTGTTGCGGCAGGCCGCTGAGCAAGGCTTCGGTCTCGGCGCGGCCGTGGGTTTCGACCACACCGGCAATCAGGCTTACGCCTTGGCGCAACTGGGTGTGGGCCGCCTGGAGCATGGCGTAGGTCTTGCCCACGCCGGGCGCGGCGCCGAGGAAGACTTTGAGCCGGCCACGGCCAGCCCGGGGCAGATCGGCTAACAGGGCATCGGCGCGGCCGGAGTCGCTCATACGGGTTCCTTCAGGCAGGTATTTTCAGGTCAATGAAGATCAACTGTGGGAGGGAGCTTGCTCCCGATAGCGGTGTATCAGCGACAGATATTTCGACTCAACCACCGCTATCGGGAGCAAGCCCCCTCCCACAGGGGTTCAGAGTTTTTCCAGGGCCATGTTGAGGGCCAGGACATTCACCACCGGCGGCCCTACCAACGGGCTTTCGATGTGCTCATCCAGCAACCGCTGCAAGGTCGCCACCGGCACATTGCGCGCTGCCGCCACTCGCGCCAGTTGATAGGCAATCGCCTGCGGTGGCAAGTGGGGATCAAGGCCGCTGCCGGAGGTCGTCAGCGAGGCCAGTGGCACCGGGCCCTGGCCAGGCACTGATTGTTTGCCGGCATCCTCGACTATGCGGGTCGCCAAGGCCGGATTGCTGGGGCCCAGGTTACTGGCACTGCTGGACACCGTCGCAAAGGCTCCTGCTGACGGGCGTGGATGAAACCAGCGGTCGCCGGTAAAGTCCTGGGCGATCAGGCTGGAGCCGCGCACCTTGCCGCTGGCGTCGTGCACCAGGCTGCCATTGGCCTGATCGGGGAAGGCCACTTGCGCCACGCCCGTGACCACCAGCGGGTAGGCGACGCCGGTGATCAGGGTCATGAGTACCAGCAGACTCAGGGCGGGGCGGATGATGTTTGTCATAGTCAAATCCTCAATAAATCAGACAGGTCAAACCAGGTGCAGCGCCGTCAGCAGCATGTCGATGGCTTTGATACCCACGAACGGCACCAAGAGCCCGCCCAGGCCGTAAATCAGCAGGTTGCGCCGCAGCAAGGCCGCCGCACTCGCCGCTTGCACCCGTACACCGCGCAGCGCCAGGGGAATCAGCACCACGATAATCAAGGCGTTAAACACAATGGCCGAGAGGATCGCGCTCTGCGGGCTCTGCAAGTGCATGATGTTGAGCACGCCCAGTTGCGGGTAGATCGAGGCGAACAGCGCCGGCAGGATTGCGAAGTACTTGGCCACGTCGTTGGCGATGGAAAAGGTCGTCAACGCGCCACGGGTTACCAGCAATTCCTTGCCGATCTGCACCACGTCCAGCAGCTTGGTCGGGTCGCTGTCGAGGTCGACCATGTTGGCCGCTTCGCGCGCGGCCTGGGTGCCGTCGTTCATGGCCATGCCGACGTCAGCCTGGGCCAGCGCCGGGGCGTCGTTGGCGCCGTCGCCGCACATGGCAACCAGGCGACCATCGTTCTGCTCATGGCGAATACGCGCGAGTTTCTTCTCTGGCGTGGCTTCGGCCAGCACGTCATCCACCCCGGCTTCAGCGGCAATCGCGGCGGCGGTCAGGGGGTTGTCGCCAGTGACCATCACGGTGCGAATGCCCAGCTTGCGCAACTCGGCAAACCGCTCGCGGATGCCGGGCTTGACCACGTCCTTGAGATGGATCGCACCGAGCAATTTGCCATCGGCGCAGACCAGCAATGGGGTGCCGCCGCTTTGGGCGATCTTGTCGATTTCCCGCGACAGCGCAGGTAAAAGCTCGCTGCGTTGCTGGCCGATAAACGCCAGCAGCGAATCCACGGCGCCTTTGCGGAACACGCGGCCCTGATAGTCGACACCCGACAATCGGGTCTCGGCGCTGAAGGGTACGGCGGTCAATTCATCCAGGCTTGGCTCGGCCTGCGGGTGCAAGGCACGCAGGTATTCAACGATGGATTTGCCTTCCGCCGTGTCATCGGCCAGGGATGCCAGCAGCGCACCTTCAGCCAATTCCCGACCACTGACGCCAGGCGCCGCGACCACGGCCGAGCAACGACGGTTACCAAAAGTAATGGTGCCGGTCTTGTCCAGCAGCAACACATGCACGTCCCCCGCCGCTTCCACGGCGCGACCGGACTTGGCGATCACATTGAGACGCACCAGGCGATCCATGCCGGCAATCCCGATGGCCGAAAGCAAGCCACCAATGGTGGTGGGAATCAGCGTCACCAGCAGTGCGACCAGGAACACCAGAGGCAGGCTGCCATTGGCAAAATGCGCGAACGGCTGCAAGGTCACCACTACCAGCAGGAAGATCAGGGTCAGGCCGATCAGCAGGATATCCAGCGCGACTTCGTTGGGGGTTTTCTGGCGTTTGGCGCCTTCCACCAACGCAATCATGCGATCCAGTGTGGACTCACCCGGGTTGGCGGTGATGCGAATCAGCAGCCAGTCCGACACCAGCCGTGTGTTGCCGGTAACGGCTGAGCGGTCACCGCCGGACTCGCGGATGACCGGGGCGGATTCGCCGGTGATCGCCGCTTCGTTGACCGCCGCAATACCTTCGACGACCTCGCCGTCACCGGGGATCATTTCCCCCGCGGCAACACGTACCACATCGCCCTTGCGCAGGCTGGTGGCCGGCACCACCTTGAAGCTGCCATCGGCCTCCTGGCGCCGGGCGCTCAAACCTTCGCTGCCGGCCTTGAGGCTGTCTGCGCGGGCCTTGCCGCGGCCTTCGGCGAGGGCTTCGGCGAAGTTGGCGAACAGCACGGTGAACCACAGCCACACGGCGATTTGCACCGCAACAAAGGTGGGCACGGTGGTATCGGGCACAAAGCACAATACGGTGGTGAGGATGGCGGTCAGTTCGACCACCAGCATCACCGGCGAGCGTTGCAGTTGGCGTGGGTCGAGCTTGACGAAAGCCTGGACCAGCGCCGGGCGCCAGAGCGCCGAGATGGCGGTTTTGGCAGGCTCCTGGGTTTTGACCGGGGCCGCGTTTTTTGCAGGCATATTCATTTTCATGTCCCTTTAGAAGCCCATGCTCAGATGTTCAGCGATAGGCCCAAGCGCCAGCGTCGGCAGGAAAGTCAGGCCGCCCACCAGCAAAATGGTCACGGTCAACAAGGTCACGAACAGCGGGCCATGGGTGGGGAAGCTGTTCTGGCCAATCGGTGCGGCCTTCTTCATCGCCAGGCTGCCGGCCAGAGCCAGCACCGGGAGGATGTAGCCAAAGCGGCCGATCAACATGCCCAGGCCGAGCATCAGGTTATGGAACGCGGTGTTGGCACCGAGGCCGGCAAACGCCGAACCGTTGTTGGCACTGGCCGAGGTGTAGGCGTAAAGCAACTGACTGAAGCCGTGGGGGCCAGGGTTACTGATCGCGCCCGCCGGGCCCGGCAGGCTGGCGGCGATGGCACTCAACACCAGCACGCCGACCGGCATGACCAGCAGGGTCACCACCAGCAATTGCACTTCCTTGGCCTGGAGTTTCTTGCCCAGATATTCCGGCGTGCGGCCGATCATCAGGCCGGCGAGGAACACCGCGATCAGTACGTTAAGCAGCATGCCGTACATGCCAGCACCGACGCCGCCAAAGATCACTTCGCCAACCATCATGTTGACCAATGCCACCATCCCACTCAGCGGGCTGAGGCTGTCCTGCATACCGTTGACCGAGCCGTTGGATGCCGCGGTAGTGGTCACCGACCACAGCACGGTGCCGGTGGTACCGAAGCGTGTTTCCTTGCCCTCCAGCGGTGCGGTTTGCTCCACGGCCGGGTTGTTCAAGGTCGGATTGGGCTGGTATTCGGACCACAGCGACGTCGCGCCGCCGATCAGGAACAGCGCCAGCATAC
The DNA here is from genome assembly GCF_023127765.1 of Pseudomonas sp. W15Feb34. NCBI lineage: Bacteria > Pseudomonadati > Pseudomonadota > Gammaproteobacteria > Pseudomonadales > Pseudomonadaceae > Pseudomonas > Pseudomonas sp. W15Feb34. The sequence goes on along the minus strand of NZ_SPKN01000037.1, from coordinate 192,677 downwards.
ACGCGAGGATCGCCCGGCTCTGACGCAGGTCTTTGACGTAGTGGCCGAAGGTAAATACCAACGCCACCGGGATCAGAATGATCGAGGCCACTTCGAACAGGTTGGCCCAGGCTGTCGGGTCTTCGAACGGATGCGCCGAGTTCACCCCGAAGAAGCCGCCGCCATTGGTGCCCAGTTGCTTGATCGCAATCTGGCTGGCCGCCGGGCCCAAGGGAATCACTTGGTCCACGCCCTGCAGCGTGACGGCGTCAACATAGTGGGCGAAGGTTTGCGGCACGCCCTGCCACACCAGGAACAGTGCGAGCACCAGGCACAACGGCAGCAGGCCGTAGAGGGTGGCGCGCGTCATGTCGACCCAGAAGTTGCCCAAGGTCTGGGCAGATTTGCGCCCGATCCCACGGCACAAGGCAACCAGGACGGCGAGACCGGTCGCCGCACTGACGAAGTTCTGCACAGTGAGGCCGGCCATCTGGCTGAGATAACTTAGGGACGCCTCACCGCTGTAGTTCTGCCAGTTGGTATTGGTCATGAAACTGACGGCGGTGTTGAACGCCAGGGTCCATTCCTGGCCCGGCAACTTCTGCGGGTTCAGTGGGAGGGAGCCCTGGAATAACAGGATCGAGAACAACAACAAGAAGCCCGCCAGGTTGAACGCGAGCAAGGCCAGCATGTATTTCTGCCAGCTCTGTTCCTGCTGCGCGTCCACGCCCGAAAGGCGATAACAGGCCTTTTCGACAGGCCCCAACACCGGCGTCAACCACGTGCGCTGGCCTTCCATCACCTTGTAGTAGAACCGCCCCAAAAACGGTGCCGGCACCAGTACCACGGCAAAAAAGGCGATGATCAGCCAATAGTCATAACTGTGCATAGCCCGCTCCTAGTTCCGATCCGCGCGTAACAGCGCAACCAGCAGATAAATGAACAGCGCCACGGCCAATAGCAGTGACACTCCGTCCAGAACGCTCATGGAAATTTCCCCGTCTTGCGGCGATTGCCGCGTGTGGGGCAATTGTCGGCAGGAGTGGTGTAAAGGAACGAGAGCGAGGTGTTGGGTGGGGCGTAAAGATGGCGTAAAGAGTGGGTTTATGCCGGGTTTACAGGAGATTCGCAGTGGCAGGGCTTGCCCGCGATGGCGGCATGTCAGACACCACCGCCCTTATCTGGTGCGCGCCAAGCCACATTCAAACGCCAAACCGTCCCGCAGGCGACACCAGCACTGCTTTGCGACAGGGTTTCGTAGCCTGGCATAACCACTGCAACACCCTGAATCATTCCAACCCCTTCAGGGAGCACGCGAAAATGACCACACACCTAAAACCCACCTTGGGCACCCTGCATCTATGGGGCATCGCCGTCGGGCTGGTGATTTCCGGCGAGTACTTCGGCTGGAGCTATGGCTGGGGCGTGGCCGGCACCTTGGGCTTCTTGGTGACCTCAATGATGGTCGCCGCCATGTACACCTGCTTTATCTTCAGTTTCACCGAGCTGACTACCGCGATTCCCCATGCAGGCGGGCCGTTTGCCTACAGCCGTCGCGCCTTTGGTGAAAAAGGCGGCTTGATTGCCGGGCTCGCTACCTTGATCGAATTCGTCTTCGCCCCGCCCGCAATTGCCCTGGCCATCGGCGCCTACCTGAACGTGCAATTCCCGGCACTTGATCCCAAGCACGCCGCCGTCGGCGCTTATATCGTGTTCATGGGCCTGAACATACTCGGGGTCAAACTTGCCGCGACCTTTGAGCTGGTGGTGTGCGTACTCGCCGTCGCCGAACTGCTGGTGTTCATGGGCGTGGTCGCCCCGGCGTTCAGCTTCAGCAACTTCGCCCTCAACGGCTGGGCCGGTTCCGACACCTTCGGCGCGCCGGCGATTGCCGGGATGTTTGCCGCTATTCCCTTCGCCATCTGGTTCTTCCTCGCCATCGAAGGCGCGGCCATGGCCGCCGAAGAAGCCAAGGACCCCAAACGCACGATTCCAAAAGCCTATATCAGCGGCATCCTGACCCTGGTGATCCTGGCCATGGGCGTAATGTTCTTCGCTGGCGGCGTAGGCGACTGGCGCACCTTGTCGAACATCAACGACCCACTACCCCAGGCGATGAAAACCGTAGTCGGCGAAAGCTCCGGCTGGCTGCACATGCTGGTGTGGATTGGCCTGTTCGGGCTAGTGGCCAGCTTCCACGGCATCATCCTCGGCTACTCGCGCCAGTTCTTCGCCCTGGCCCGCGCCGGTTACCTGCCGCCCTTCCTGGCCAAACTGTCGCGTTTTCAGACACCCCATCGAGCAATTATTGCCGGCGGCCTGGTCGGCATCGCGGCCATCTACAGCGACGGCCTGATCAACCTGGGCGGCATGACCCTGACCGCCGCCATGATCACCATGGCGGTGTTCGGTGCCATCGTCATGTACATCATGAGCATGCTCAGCCTGTTCAAACTGCGTAAGACCGAGCCCCTGCTGGAACGCACCTTTCGCGCACCGGGCTACCCCATCGTGCCGGGTATTGCACTGGTACTGGCAGTGGTGTGCCTGGTGGCGATGGCCTGGTTCAACGCCCTGATCGGGCTGATCTTCCTGGGCTTTATGCTGGCAGGCTTCATCTATTTCCAACTGACCGCGCAAGACCGCGCCGACGCCCCGACAGATGCGATGTTGACGGGACTATAGCGCCCGCGAGGCAGAACGGGCCTACACTGAACTACTCAGAAAGCCCGTGACTCAAAGCAGTCATTACCGTGGGAAACTTTCCCACGGACATCTGCCTCAAGGAGAGCCTTATGCCGTGGTATGCGTGGTTGATTATGGTAGTCGCAATCGGGTCGATCGTCGGAGGGCTGATGATGCTGCGCGACAGCGCCAACAAAGTCGAACTCACCGACGAACAACGTAAACGCGTGGCCGAGCGCAATGCGCAGGCGGATGCCAAGGATGCGCAGGATCGCTGAACCTTGAGTTACTCCCAATCCGCCTTGGCGATATGCAAACCGTGCTGCCCCTTGTAGGCAGCACGTTCCGGCTGGCTCCAGCCATTGAGCAACTCATCCTCCAACCGGTAGATCTCCACCCCCAACGGACGACACACCGTCAGCGGATCCTGCGCATCCGGCCCCCACATCGGTAGCGATAAATCCCCGCCAGGGCACGTCGACAACGCACACAGCAAATCAATCTCGGCAAAAAACTCCAGGTAATCACCCTTCTGCGCCGGACAGGCTTTCATAAAGTACATGTCATCGTGATTGAGGCCCGTGCACTGGAAAATATTCAACACGTCATGCACGTCGAATTCCGTCAGCCCATGGGGCAATACCGCACGGGTCAGGTTCGAGTGGCAATGGTGATGAAAGTCCTCCCCAGTCAGCATCCGGTTCACATAGGGATCGCAGCGCGTACCGAGCAAATCGTGCAAGCGTCCGCCGTATTCATCGATGCCGTAACTGGCGAGGCTGTCGTCGGTGATGGTCACCAGTGGCCGTAGAAAAGGCAGGTTCGACCACAAGCGATCATGGGTGCTGACATGGGCACCCTGAAGCTGCCGAGTGCGCGCAGCCCACAAACGCTCGCGCGGGTCATTGGCGTTCCATACGTTGAAGTCCCCCACCTGCGGGCCCACCGGCGTGGTCACACGGAACACATGCCCGGCCGGCACTTTCCATGCCCTGCCCGTACGGATAGGTACCTCGAACTGTTCGATCAACGTGCGCTGGGTTTTCTGATCACGAATGCGCTCATAGAACGCCGTATCCACCTGCAATGCTGAGCCTTTGCTGACTTGGTACGCGGCCGGATAGTCTTTGTACATGGGGCAATCCTCCATCAAGGGTGATCAAACAAGGCCAGGGAAAGATGTTCCGAATCATCCAGGTACAGGCTCATCGCCTCGCTGGCGGCCTGGGTTTGGTTGCGGGTTAACAGCGTGTATATCTCATGGTCGCGCTCCAGCCAGGGTAACTGGAAACTCTGCTCATCCGGCGCGGCGCAAAACACCAGGCGCAGCTGGGCGATCACCTGGGCAAAAAACTCGTCGAACAGTGGGCTGTCCATCAACGCGACGATCTGTTGGTGGAAAACAAGACTGTGGGTAGCCACCGCTCGCCAATCTTCGCGCTCCCGGGCCAGGGTGGTGGCGTCGATAGCGTTTTGCATGCGGCCTGATTGAGTGTCCGTCAGCGGGCCGCTTTGGGCTATGGCCTGCAGTTCCAGGGTGCGGCGGACTACGAAGAGGTCACGTACTTCTGCCCGCTGCAGGCGCCGAACCATTACGCCCTTATTGCGGACATAGCGGGTAAGCCCTTCTTGGCCCAAGCGATGCAACGCCTCACGGATAGTATTGCGCGAGGCGTTGTAGCCCTTGACTAAGTCGGCCTCGACGAGCGACACACCCGGCAGCAGCCGCCCGCCGATAATGTCGGCGCGTAATTCCAGGACGATTTGGTCGGCTAAAGACAAGCTGGACGTCATGTACACCTCAAGATTGTTGAACAATCGTTGAGTTGAATGTAATCACGTTTCATGCCAACGCGGCCTGAGAGTAAATAGACGCAGCTTTGATAAAGGAAAGGCCGGTCAATGACCGGCCTTCTGGGGCTAGCTTCGCATCTTCAATTAATAACCAATCTGTCGCGATTCTTCTCCAGCAGTGCTTTACCGATGCCTTTTACTTCCAGTAGCTCATCCACCGCCGTGAACGGACCGTTGCTTTCGCGATACGCAACGATTGCCTTCGCCTTGGAAGCGCCGATACCGAACAGGTCGCGGCGCAGGGTTTCGGCATCGGCGGCGTTGAGGTTGACCTTGGTGGATTGCTCGATCTTGGTCATTTGGGTGGAGATCGGGGCGGGGGCTTCCGGCTTGATGGAAGGCGCAGCGATGGTGGCGACGGAGAGGGAGGTGAGGAAGGCGAAGACGAGGGACGAGATGTAGAGGTTTTGCATTGGTGACGCTCCATGACATGAGTGAGGTAAAGCAGCTTTTCCGAAGCTGCTTCTCTAACTTAGGCGAATGTTGGAGGGTGTCAAAAATCGGTGAGTAACAGAGTATGAATGATGCCTAACTCATGACCCAATGATAAAGTTGCGCCTGATAATGAGACTCTAACCAAGGACTGCGCGGTGAAAAAGCAATATTTGAACCTGATCGGATTGGCGCTTTTCATCCTGTCGATGGTCTCGATTTTCTCGTTTTATCCAGGTGCGATGACATGGGACAGCATGGACCAGCTCAGACAAGCGAGAGCCGGGGAATACAGCGATTGGCAACCGCCCACAATGGCTTACGTATGGAGTTGGTTGCTGCCCCTTACAAATGGTCCGGGAGGAATGTTCCTATTGCAGTGCGGCCTGCTATGGGCAACCGTGCTAATTTTATATAAAACGTGTATTAGAGAGGGATACTCCTATGGCATGCTTTTCTTGCTGATACCCATTGCTCCCTGGATCTTAAACTTCGAATTTACCCTCTGGAAAGATGTGGCCATGGCCTACTCCTGGGGCCTGGCTACTGCGATCTGCTTATATTATAAAGACCACCAAAAATTCCCCAAGACTGCTGCGCTCCTTGTCTCAGCATTATTTATATACGGTGCGTTAGTGCGAACCAACTCTTTAAGCGCCGGGATCTTTTTACTGCCATTCCTGATCAACTCTATTTTAAAAGTTCACACCATCAAGAGCACAATATTTTTTATCTTCATCAGCAGCGCGATAATCGGCCTGGCGCATTTATGCGTCACCCCTTTGATTGGGGCAAAAAAAGCCAACTCAGTTAGTTATGTGATGTTCGATGACATCGTTGCACTCAAAGTCAGAGGTGTGGAAGTGCCTGTAAGCTTTTTGAGCCCGGACGACATGAATGCCATCAAACAGTGTGAGTATCTGAATGTTCATGAAGTAGGCGCCGCCTTTTGTCTGAGCAATGAAAAATTCACCACCATAACCCAAGCTCATTATCAGGAACTCAAAGACGCGTGGATCCAGTATGTGCCGCGAAATATTCTGGAGTATGGAGCATTCCGGTTGAATGCTTTTTTAAACTTCATACGCTCGCCCTCCCTCCCTCCATATTACCCTACTGAATTCCGTGTCATGAATCAGCCGTATGAGCCCAATGCAGGGATCAGGTCGGTCTCGCCGGTAGAAAAATATATCGCTGATTACGTTACAACCTCGATAATAATACTTCCCGAACTGTTCAAACCTTATAGCTGGCTTATCATATCCATATTATTGATTGGCGCATTTCAACTCAGCCGACACTGCAGGGCACATTCACTTTGGCTTTTACCCCTGTCAGGGCTGTCCTACACGACAAGCTATCTACTCATCACACCGGCCAACGACCTGCGATACGCCTACTGGATGATTTTTATAACTACTCTTTCAATCGTTCTGTTCATAAATATCCACTTTAAAAAACCGGCCACATCCGGTTGAGTCGAAAGCTGCGCTCCCTCCCCTCCGCCCCCATTTTTTCCGTAAACGAGCGCTCGCCCGAGTCTGAAGCTCTCTTTACGTACCGATCATGAGGGTTTCAGTACGAACGCGGATCCGGTAGGGTCGCTACAGGCTAGCGACTCGACCTCAAACCGCATCAAGGCCGATTGCCTGCATGTAGGACAGATACCATCATCATATGATTTAATTACACGTCACTACTTGGACCGACGTCGGCATTCGGTCGTGTTCCCAGGACGAATGCCGATAACTCTGCCTGAGCCAAAAAACCAAAATGGGTAGTTGTTGATGCAAAATTATGAAATTCACGGTATCGGCATTGTTAATATTGGTAAAAACTGTTCGATTGGCAATAACGTAAAGTTCATCTTCAAGAGTAACAGAACGCTAACCCTGGGTGACTATGTCATCCTGGGAGATGGTGTAAAAGTCATCATTGAAGACGGCGATGTATTAATTGATGATTGGAGCACCCTGCACTCGGACTGCCTTGTATTAAGTACGAAGGGCGTATCAATAGGACAACACTGCTGGTTTGGCCAAAACTGTGTGATTGACGGCACAGGCGGCCTGACGATCGGCAATGGTGTTAGAGTTGGTATGTATTCGCAGATTTGGACGCACATAGCCGCAGGTGAACAGATTGAAGGCTGCCTCTTCTACTCCGCCGACCCGGTAGTCATCCAGGACAATGCCTGGTTGGTGGGCTCATGCACTGTCGGCTCTGGTGTCACGATTGGTAAGAGAACCGTGTGCCTCAGCGGCTCGAACATTATCAAGTCGGTGCCAGAAAACGTTACGGTTGCTGGCGCCCCCGCCAAAGTCAAAGAAAGTATCAACGCTTACGCGCACAAGTCGCTGGATGAGAAGTTTGAAATGCTTTGCAGTTGGATCAAGGACTTCTGTGATGCATCCAACCATGCTTTCGCGTTCAAAAATGAAGACAACGATAAGCTGACAATTCACTCAACCGGCGACTTGAACGACCAAATCATTATGTTCAAGTACACTGAAAGCTACAGCGCTGCGGTCAATCAAGAAATCAAATCCAAAGCCTGCATCGAAAGCAAAACCTACACCAAAGGATTTACACTTTCCGAAGAAAGGGTAATGCGCTACCTGTCCGGCAACAAAGCACGGTTTCTAAGGGGTTAACTAAAACTGGCGTGCTTATCACCATGCGGTGATAAGCACCGGTTTCACGTCGACACAGGCTATCGAGCCAACCACATAAACGCTACATCCCGATTCGACCTCATCAGGCGAACTGCTCATATGAAAGAGCCATCGCATATCGACCTGTTAACGAGGATTGTAACTACCGAAACATGACTTAAACAACACCGTCAAGACAGACAGATTACCCCTCACACTGCTAATTTTTGTCGGTACTTCACCTTTAGGGTATCGCCGCACGGTAGGCAGTTCAACACAACGATATCCCAACCTTGGGGCCCGACATGACAGGTAAGCGAGTAATTCATACGTCATAAAGACATCACGGAACACAGCCAACTTGGGATCCAGTAGCATTTTCCGGCTATACGCCCGAAAGCCCTGAGTCGTGTCTGTCCACTTGAACCCGGAGAACTGGCTCAACATCGGAGCATGGATAAAGCGAATGGCGAAGTCTCTTGATTTGGGGGTATTTTCAGCCACGCCCCCTGCAACGAATCGCGAAGCTTGTACAAAATCAGCGCCCTGCTCCAGCGCTGCTATAAAGCGCGGAATGGCTTCTGGATCATCTTTATCATTACCATCGATGGTAACGATGCCCTCATAACCCTGATCGAGCGCAAAGGAGTAAGCGCAACGAAGCTGTGCACTAAGTTTTCCTACGGCCGTCTTGACCAGTAGCCCCCGTACGCCAAGCGGCTCCAAATCCTGCAACTCCAGCGAACCATCCGTGGTGCCGCCATCAACAATGATGATGTCAGCAATATTCTCGACGTGAAGTGCGGACATCCTCGCGAGCAAATTTTTAATTCGTTCACCTTCGTTAATGACAGGGATTACGACGCACGAGGAGTGTTGGCGCCCAAGCCAGAGTGGGGTGTCATACGCGGGTACTTGCCATGTTGCGCGGACAACAGCAATATCCGAAAGGATCATTTGGATTTCCATCAAGTCACGCGAGCTGTGATCAGCCCGACGCCGGCGATTATCAGTACGATCCCGACCGCTGTGGTCCAGTGGAAGGATTCACGAAAAAAAACAACCGAAAACACAGCAACGGTCGCAATCGCTCCAGCCGTCAGGACCGGGTGGGCAACATTCATCGGGAGACGCGCCAATGCTGCTGCATAAAGAACAAACGCCCCACCATACAAACCAAGCCCTAGCCAAAATGGCCAGTTACTCAACGCGGTCATGGGATCGCTGGGGGATGGAAACTTACGTGGTGGAATCATGGACATCTTCACCAACACGCTTGCGGACGCATTGCAAAGAATACCAAGAATGAGAATGAGCCATTTCATACTCATACACTGACCCCACGGTAACGAAGAGTGGCTACCTGGATAGCGCGTTTAATCGACGCTAAATGTGGCTCGTTCCCGGTTGCTACCATTTCTATGGAAACGAGATGAGCCGGCAGGTAGCGCCCCAGCGCGGCGGCCATTGCCACGTGGTCAGTATGGCCATCGCCCAAAGGTAAAAGATTGGGCTCGCTGGCATGCACATGCCCGATCAATTGAGCACAATCTCCCAGGACCTCCAGCGGATCTTCCCGGTTAATCGCGAGTGCGCCTGTGTCAAACTGCATACGGATAGAAGGATGCGCGACAGCACGAACCACCCTGGCAGTCTCAACATTCGTGGTCATAAAATTCGCGCCGTAACACGCGGGGTTGGGCTCCAGACAGAGCGTCACGCCGTACGCCTGAGCGAGATCGCCCAACTCGCGAAAAAAGGGAATCGCAATGTCCAGCGCCTCTTGATCATCCAGTCCAGCGCGATCCCGATTTCTCGGTGAGCCAAAAACTAGTCGCGTCCCGCCCAAGCCGGCACCGATCCGACATATTGCGGCCAAGTGTGTAAGCAGATCAGCCCGACTTTGCGCGGAACCAAAGATATTCAGTCCCGCCGTACCAAACAACAACGCCTGCATACCGGTGATTTCGACTCCTCGCTCAGCCCACCAAGCTTTGACTTGAGCGATATCCTCACCTGTCGCTTTGGTAGGTTCAGGAAAATACTTGCCAGGGGCAATATCTATCGCGTCTACAGCAAACTGCCGAAGCAAGGCAGCGACGGCTTCATCCTCGCAAATGTCCCATGCAATGTTGGATATAGCCAACCTCATGTCTTCGACCCTATGTCAGGTTTAATCGTGCGGGACTCAGACTGCGCGTATGCTCTGACCGCCAGCATAGTTTCGCGAACACTATTTTGATAGAAACCAGCAGCATCGAATATGTGAGCGTATTTGGTACGCAGGTCATACGACGCAGGCGAGTGGCTCAAGGTATGGGAAAAAGGCCGACCAAAACCTTGCAGCGAAATCTGCTCCACACTGACGGGTGCCGCCGTCAGGTGGATCAACTTGAGCTTGGCATCAAGCGCTGTTTGGATGTCATGCCAGAGGTTGACCATGGGGTAAAATTGGAACACGCCCCGGCTATCCACTGCGTGAAGATTGTGGTCATTCAAAAAATCAAAAATAACATTCTTACGTAGCCCCGGGCCCACGAGTCCCGGCAAACGCACAACAAGACAACTCGAAAAATGTTTCTCAACAAACACTTCCAATATCCGACGATGCAAACCGTAAGCGTGCAAACCTGATTCGTCTACAGGAGCATCCTCATCGACCCCTATAGGATGCTTGAAAACATCTACCGTACTGATCAAAATAAAGGTCTTGCATTCTATGGTTTTAAGATGATCAATCAATGTCTCAATCTTCTTGAGGTCATCTTCAGGCTCCCGGTTAGCAAGCCATTTTTGCGCGGGAGCAGCCGCACACACGACGCTATCAAATGACTGATGATCGATGTCACCGATATTCGTTGAGCGGTACAACGACGCGAAGGCAGTTTGCTTGAGGAGTGTGCCCCCTACATATCCAGAATATCCAATCAGCGCGTTACGCATCCGTACCTCCAGACATCGACGTGGCTCGATCGCTATCGGTGAAAAAACTCTCAGCATCCAGCTTTTCAAGCACGTCATAAATATTGTCGATTTTACCACCCAGCACTGAGTAGGCGCCTGGCAAACCAGTGTGTTTCTCAAATAGAATCGGCCTTCCGTCGTCGCCTTCATTCTTCAGTAAAACGGTTTTAACCTCAAATAATGAGTCAATATGTTTGGCCTTTAACGCCTCAGGAATATAGCGACCTACGTCCCTGAGCATCTTATCAACGCGCGTGGCACGATCGTATTGGCCAAGTTTCTGATAAGGATCGAGCCCTTGCCGATCATTCCAATGAAGGTGCGGTGTATAGCGCACATGAGACAACGTATGGAGCCCGCGTGCGGGAAACGGCATCATCGAGAAGAACGGACCATCCATCACTGTGACGCCCACATTCTCAAGTGCAGGCGGCATCTGGAGCAGGGCCATTTCTGTAATCTCTTGCTTTAGGCCTAAACCGACGCCTGGAAAGTCTCCGCCAAATTGGTTTAGTCCGCTATACGTACAGTTGAATACATAGCGACAGGCGATGACTTGCTGCCCTCCCTGCACAGGGTCAGCTACCACCGCCAGCGGTGCCAGCCGCCCTTTTGAAATAGCCACAACGCGGGTTTGATAATGAACCTGCACGCCACACTCTTTAAGTTCCCGCGAAGCCCACGTGGAAAGTTGCGAGGTGTCAAATGCGCACTCATTGACCCAATATACCTGCTCAATTAATCGAGGTTCAAACAACGCACGTAAAGAAGGCTCAGCCGGCTTGATGCCTGCGCCGATCTCCCGGCAAAATCGCTCAAACTGTTTAGCCGTAACTTTTGAGTTGCGTCGGGCAATAGCATAGAGCTTGGTGAAGTCTTGCTTTATGGCGAGCGGCCAGTCCCGAACAAATTTCGGCAGGTTTACTCGACTGCGATAGGCAGTGGTGAAACTGCGCGGGTAATGGTAGCCGTTATGGACACGCGCCTGGTTGTTATAAGACGCACGCATCAATAACGCCGACTCGCGCTCAATTAATAGAATACGCTTGAATCCACGTTGCCTGGCCAGATAAATAGCGATAGCGGCGCCGTAGAACCCCCCCCCGATGACTATCGCATCGTGGCATATGTCGCCTTGGTTTAGCCCCGACATCAGGCACGGTCACTGGTCGGAATTACCTTATCCGCCGACTCTGACACCCACTCCTCAACATTCAATTTTTCACAACGGGTCATCCGCGCACTGGTGAACTCTTGCCCAACATGATAAAGAGGCCCCTCGTTCGACAGGCTTGCCATGTTTAGAATGTATTCACCCAATACCAACAACACCAGAGAGATGAGAAAGAACATACCAGATTGTTGCAACGAGAGACTGATCCAACCTGGGGCAACATCGCTTTTTAAAATGCCTACGGCAATGACGTAAATGCAGTACAGCAGGTTTGCAATGGCCCCAAACAACGAGAGAGACGTGACCAATCGCATTGGAGCGCGTGTAGTCGAGATCAGCAAGCGCATGCCACGATCAATGCTTTCACCCAGGCGTTTACGCTGCGAGGTTTGCGGGGTAGAACTGTAATTCAAATATGCTTTGGCAAAACCACCCGTTGCAGGTAAGTGCCTATAGGTCATTACAGGCTGCGGATGCTGAAGAATGAAATTGATTACTCGCTTGCTCAAAATGCGATACTGCGGCGCCTCCCTGGCCAGATGCACGCCGTTAAATCGGTTGTAAAGGCTATGAAAAACAAAATTAGCCGCTCGGTACATTGGCCCCTGCGCGGGCTTCATGGCGTTATTAGCAAATACAACATCGGCGCCGCTCAGCGCTTGATCAAGCATAGTCGGGATAAAGGCTACATCATCGGCTAATGGGTCAATTACAACGACGAAATCTCCCAGCGCATTTTCCAGGCCAACCCAAAATGCGGTGTCCGTATCCACTTCCTTGGTAAGTGCATACACCTGCAGATTTGCGAGTCCGTTTTCAGCCGTGAGTCCTTTCAATACCGACACGCTGTCATCGTCGGAGGCATTATCCACCACAATCAATTCATAATCCGCGACAGTATCAGCAATGATAAGCGCTGCATCAGCGAGAATTCTCGCCACACTGCCCGACTGATTTCGTGCCACGAACACGACAGACAAAAAACAGGGGAAATAATCCATGCCTAACTCTCAAAAAACTAATGCCGAAGCCGAGATCTAAAGGGGCCACTAATCGCCCCCCCCACCAACGTGTCCGAAATGGCCACATACCATGACCATCACTTTCGGTCTGGACCCAATCACCTCAGCTCACTTGAGCTTCATTCTACGCTGCTGGTGAACCCAATCGACGATGTCGCCATCCGGCGCATAACCGCTTACGGTCTCGCGTAGCAATTGGCGTACCTTAGGGTAGTCATGCACTTCTATCGCGGACAGCAGATCTCTGAGCACCCCTTTCAGTACATCCCATTCGAGATAGTCTTCAGAAGCACTCATAATCATTGGATGCTGGGTGGGGGCAACGTTATCGCCGATCAACAACTCTTCATAGAGTTTCTCGCCTGGCCGAAGTCCACTGAACTCAATAGAAATATCGCCGTGCGGGTTTTTCTCGGAACGAACACTCAGCCCAGAAAGATTGATCATTTTTTCAGCCAACTCCACGATCTTGACCGGCTCGCCCATATCCAGAACGAACACGTCGCCGCCCAAGCCCATCGATCCTGCCTGAATGACAAGTTGTGCAGCTTCGGGAATGGTCATGAAGTATCGGGTAATTTTCGGATGCGTCACTGTCAGGGGGCCACCTGACTTGATCTGTTTGTGAAAAAGCGGAATGACTGAGCCTGAGGAACCCAATACATTACCAAAACGTACCATCGTGAAGCGCGTTTTGTTAGCCGTGCCTACAGCGGTTAAATCACCGTGCAATTGCGGATTTTCTTCACGACTAAGCGCTTGCAGTATCAGTTCGGCCAACCGCTTTGTACTGCCCATCACATTAGTAGGACGCACCGCTTTGTCCGTTGAAATGAGTACGAAATTTTGGACTTCGGCCTTGAGTGCCGCCTGCGCCGCACTCAAAGTACCCATCACATTGTTAAGTATGCCTTCAGCGATATTGTGCTCGACCATCGGCACATGTTTATAGGCCGCAGCGTGATAGACAGTATTTACGCACCAAGACTTCATGAGGCTGGACAGCTGACCTTCGTTGCGCACAGACCCTAAAATCGGAAGTAACAACACAGACAGCGACTCACGGGAGACGCGCTGCTCCAACTCGGAAAGAATACTGTATAAGTTGAACTCGCTGTGTTCAAACAACAGCAGTGTAGAAGGACGCAGCGACAGTATCTGCCGGCACAACTCAGACCCTATCGAGCCGCCTGCGCCAGTCACGAGCACTACTTGGCCTTTGATACAATGTTCGAGCAATTCCCCTTGGGCCGGAACCGCGTCACGTCCCAGCAAGTCGGCAATATCCACCTCTTGGATATCGTCGACCTTAACCCGTCCGCTGGCGAGATCCATAAATCCCGGAACACTACGAACATGCAACGGAAAGCCCTCCAGAAACCCCAGGATTTCCCGGCGACGGCCTCTGTTGGATGACGGGATTGCCAAGAGAATTTCCTGGGCGCCCGTTGCATCAATCATCCTTTGGATGTGTTTGGACTTATAAACCTGCAAGCCAGAAATAACACGATCGGAAATGCTGACATCGTCATCAATAAAGGCGACAGGCCGCATCACACGCCCCATCCGTAATGCCGCAACCAACTGATTCCCTGCGGCGCCTGCACCATAAATCGCAACCCGTGGCAGGCCATTGTCGCGACTGGTGAATGGCACATGCTGAGCAGCAGAGAACCAGTCGCCCAAGAAGAACTGCCGCATGGCGAGTCTCAACCCCCCGACCATTATCAGGCTCAACCACCAGTAATTGAAGATAATAGAGCGAGGCACGACATTTTGGTGGTTGCTGTACCAGTACACAACGACACCCAATATCAGCGCTGACAGGCTCACGGCTTTGATGATAGCTATCAGCGCGTCATTGCCAAAGTAACGCATAACCGCTCTGTACATGCCAAAACGTATATAGAGCGGTACAGCCACAATCGGCGCACACAGAAAAAGCCAGGTATGGGCAACCAAGGGGTTAACAAAATCCTCTACACCCAATCGTACAATGAACGACAGCCAGAGCGCAGCCCACACAAGTAATACATCTACAGAAACTTGAATAAGCCGTTTTTGCCGCCGTGGCAGATCAACTAAAAATGCACGAACCCTATCCATACCTACCTCTAAAGCACCGCATTGTTCAAAAAAACAGTCGCTCGATATTTCAAATACGCTCCATCCTATCGACAGAGCAACAAATGTTATTTGCTGGCTTCCAACGCACCTGCTCTGAACCTCCAGGCTAACAATATCAATGGCGCGTACGCGATGATCAGCGCGACGATACCATCAAGCTGCTTAGTCGCGACCAAGCAAGCTAAAGGCAACAACCATAGAACGTTAATGAGGGCAACAGCTACAGTTACGGGAATGTGCGATTTAAATTCGCGGGAAGCGAATTGATAGGCATGGCTGCGATGCGCCTCATATAGTTTGTCACCGCGCAGAATACGCCGACACAGCGTGAAAGTGGCATCGACAATAAACACGCCCAGAAGAATCAACCACCCCCAGAAAAGATCAAACGACATCCACGCGCCCTGTATCGCCAGGACACCCAAGGATATGCCGAGGAAGCCGCTCCCAGCATCGCCCATGAAAATTCGGGCCTTGGGAAAATTCCAATACAAAAAGCCAGCCACCGCAAAACCAAGAAGCAACGGTACCCAGGCGATGACGGGCGTTGCGCAGAGCCAGTAGAGCAAGGCTGCGCCGAAGCAGGTGGTGATGGCCTCAACACTTGCCAGGCCATTAATTCCATCCATGAAATTGTAAAGGTTGAGCATCCACACCAGGTAGAACGCAGCCAGTATGTGGGCGAACCAGCCTAAATCCACCACATAGCCAAAAGCCTCGACAGGGGGCAGGCCGTGACTCCATATCAGTACCCAGACAGCAGCGGTGAAATGACTCAATAAGCGCCAGCGGGCTGGAATATGCCCATGGTCATCGAGGAAACCGACGATCGCAACCATCAGACCAGCGCCGAATAGCGCCATGAATGCGTCAAAAGAAAGTACACCCCCGATCCAGAGCATGGGAAGGAACGCGAGAAAGCTCGAGACGATCGCTACCCCTCCTCCCCGCGGCGTTGGGACGACATGGGAGCTACGTCCATTCGGGAGATCAATGAGATTGTTGTTAAGAGCGTAGCGGCGCAGAGCCCCTGTGAGCACCAGCGCCAAAATCAGAATGGCGGGAAACAACCAAAATAATGTCATTCAAATTTACTCTCGAGATAAGCGTTGGCCGTTTTTTTGAGGGACGCATCGAGAGTGACAGGAGGCAACCAACCCAACAACTGATGATTTTTCGAAATGTCCACTTGCAGTGAACCGAATAGCCGGGTTGCAACCCCTTTCTTGCCAACAAGCGTGGCCAAAAACGTCAATAATTTTACTGGAAACGGGACCAACACAGCCTTAGTTCCAACCGAGTGCGCGACTTTACGTAAAAGCTCTGTGGTGGACACATCGTTGCCATCACTCACCAAAAAAATCTGGTTGGCTGCGGCAGGATGCACCATACAGGTTTTGATCAAGTCGACCAAATTGTCCAAAGCAACAAGGCTGCGCTTATTGTTGACCGAACCCAGCGGCAACGGAATGGATACTCCCTTCGCCAGGAACGCCATCATATTTCGGAAATTCGCCTTCACACCTGGCCCGTAGACGAGAACTGGTCTGATGATCACAATCTCCATACCAGTACTTTTGGAAAGGGCCAATAAACCATTTTCAGCTTCCAGCTTGGAAACGCCATACGGGTCTGCCGGGGCAGGAGAATCATCTGCCGTGAAAGGCCTGCCGGGAAGGGTGAACTCGCCGTTTACCTTGATTGAACTGATGAATACGAAGCGCCGTACCCCGGAAGCCGCAGCCTGGCGCGCCAGGTTCAACGTACCGTCCACGTTGACCTTACGAAACTCTGCCACAGGATCTGTGCTGTTATCGTTCATCACATGCACGCGAGCAGCAGCGTGAACAACCACATCAACATCCTGGGTGAAAGATTCCCAGCGCGCATCGCCACCCAGATCGCCCATGGCGATGTACTCGACACCAGGGTGCTCGGCCACACCGATATTGCGAGCGCAGGCGCGTATCTGATAGCTTGCGCTACCAACTAAAGAGTCCAAAAGAGCCCGCCCTACAAAACCGGAAACGCCCGTCAGCAGCACGACTTTCTTAGTGCCTTCCATAATCCACCAGACCTATAAATACAAAAATTTCAAACGAGATAACTCATCAAACGCTGATTAACAATGTCAGCGTCAAATTTGTCCTGCGCAATCGCATGGCTTGCCAGCCCCATTTGGACTATATCGTCTGGATGTTTGATAAGATGGATCATCTTGTCAGCGAGTTCTTCCGCTGACCAAGGTGCAACCAAGTACCCATTGACGCCGTCCACCACAGTGTCCTTACAACCGGGTACATTCGTGGTCAGGATCGCACGGCCAATTGCCATTGCTTCCTGAGTGCTCCGGGGGACGCCTTCACGGTAATAAGATGGGAGAACAAAGACACTGGCGTCGGAGACCCAGCTGACAACATCAGATACGTGACCCGGATGCTCTATCACGCCTTCCATCTTCAGTCGCTCTAAGTCATGCGCCTTCAGCCCACCTGGATTCGACTCGTCAATACCCCCAAGCATCACGAATCGTGCTTCCGGGAATTGTTCTTTCACAATCCGCGCCGACTCAATAAATATATGCACACCCTTTTCCGCCAAGAGTCGTCCGACAAATATGAAGCTCACGGGAGACACAGGAGGCCGGGAATAGGGATAGTCACTCAATTTCAAGCCGATACCACCGAGCACCGAAACCTTATTGACCCTCAGCCGATACTTATCAACCAAATCAATCTGGTCATCTTTGTTCAAGAGGATCAGTTGCTCAAGAAACGGAAATGCCATCCGGTAAAGTGAAACTTGAACCCACTTTAACAGTTTGCGTTTAAACCCCATCCCCTCAGGGAGCTCGGTAAAGACGTAGCCGAGGCCTTCCAACATTCCGACCCTGCGCTTGACACCTGCCAACACAGCCGCGAACGTACCGAATATCACAGGCTTTGCAAAATATGAAAAAACCATGTCTGGCGCGATGGAGCGAAGAGTTCTGGATAATTTCAGTGTCGAGGCAAGGTCATTTAACGGGTTTAAACCCGCTCGGCTAATGTGGTAATCCATCGGGATACCGCCCAACGCCCTGACGCCCTCGCGACTTGCACTTTCGTAGTCCAGGGCGAATGCGTAAACAACGTGGCCTTGCTCCGACATCGCACGGATTAGATCAGCACGAAAGCCCAACACACAGGCAGCAGTAGTTCCTATCAAGGCAATTTTCATTTGGACTGATATCCGTCCGGATTACTCTGTAACCATCTCCAAGTATCCCGCATCATATCCTCAAGATTCAATTCCGCACGCCACCCTAGATCTCTAAACGCCTTCGCGGGGTCAGACCAACATTCGGCAATATCCCCCGGCCTGCGCTCACACAATTTGTGGGAGACTTTCACCCCTGAAACTTTTTCAAATGCAGCTATCACTTGCAGGACAGAATAGCCCACGCCAGTTCCTAAGTTCCAAGCATGTAAGCCGGTATTATCTGCTATATACCGCACTGCGCTGACGTGGCCGTTCGCCAAGTCAGTAACATGAATGTAATCGCGTACGCCCGTTCCATCACATGTTGGATAATCACTACCGTAGATGGACAAATAGGGCAGCTTACCGGTTACAACTTTACTGATATACGGCAGTAAATTATTAGGCGTGCCATTTGGGTTTTCCCCAATCAGCCCGCTGGGATGGGCCCCCACGGGGTTGAAGTATCGAAGTGTCGCTATCGCCCATCGATCATCGGCGCGAACCAGGTCCTCAAGTACCTGCTCAACAATAAGCTTGGAACGACCGTAGGGGCTTTTGGGCGCACCAATGGGATACTCCTCAGAAATAGGCATGACGTCTGGCTCGCCATACACTGTTGCCGACGAACTGAACACGAGCCTGAACACGCCCGCGGCCGCCATGGCAGAAAATAGTGAAAGGCTGCCCGTAACGTTAGTTTGGTAGTATGCAAGGGGGTCTTTAACGCTGTCCCCTACGGCTTTCAATCCAGCAAAATGGATTACTGCGTCGAATTTATGCTCGCGAAAAAGAGTAGCGAGGAGTGCCTCGTCCAAAATGTCGCCAAGGACAAATAATGGCTCGCGTCCAGTTATTTGGGCAATCCGGACCAAGGAAACCTCGGAGCTATTAGCCAGGTTGTCAAGCACGACAACGTCCCAACCGACGCCCAGTAACTCGACCACCGTGTGGGAGGCGATGTAGCCAGCACCTCCAGTTACTAATATCTTCACAACTTCGTCTCCAACAGCCCTTCACGACCGCATGAATATAAAATGATTGAGAGCCTGACACCCGCTCTACTGATGTTTACTAGATACAGAATGAGGCTGTCTAGCCTCCATTGGAAAAGTCGATAAAATGATAAGGCATGAACGGAGAGGGCCCAACCCCCTCCTCGGCTACGAAATTCCTGTAGCCACTCGCCGCGCTCAAAATGCCCGCCACAATGAAAGCGAGCTTGATTGTTGTGTCAAAATTCAAAGCGAGACGGCTATAGGTCAAAAGAATCGCAACGGGAAAGGCGAAGGATATCAAATCCAAAAATCGCAAACCAGCATACGACACCGCTGACACCAACCAAAAAGAAATGGTGAAACCAGCGCCTAACACTATGAGTTTGGTTTTTTCCGCATTTGGAAGTTTTGAAAAGAACAACGCTGCCACAAACAGCAACAATACCGCGACCTTACTCAGTCCCGACAGCGGGTTGGGGGACTCTGAATCCTGATAAGACAGCAATTTGGCGAGAAAGTAGTCACCATTCAAACTCAACAAAAACAACAGCGCACATACCACAACTGGGACAACCAAGACATTACTTGTCTTCAGCCACCGAGACCACGACGCCCAGATAAATAGCAACGACACCAGTGACGAGTAATGAAACAACAGCGCAGATACCGCCAGCACCACTCCAGATTTATACCTAAACTGACGCACGTTCTGCGTGGCCAGCAACACCAACATTGCCGCCAGCCCAATGCGCAACCCGTTCATGCTGTACTGATAAACAAAGGTCGGCAAAATATAGGCGATGAGTAAAAAACGTTCGTTCTTGTCAGCACGAGCCAAGTACAGAAACAGCATCACAAAAATCAGAAAACTGAGCACCCTTACTGCGACGACGCCTGAGTCTGAAACATACAATAACGCTTTACCCAACAATACGAAACCCGGCTCCATCCCCCCCCAGACATAGTCCGCCGAAAAGCCTTCAACGATCAACTCATAGTTCGCCGTGTCTGTACCTACGGCACCGCGCATGACCGAAAACACCATAAACACAATCAAAGATATTGCGATAAAGAGGCGCGTCCTGTTACCCGCCAACCCGGTCAGGAAAAACATGAGATACAACGTTCCCCAGCCAATTAGATATATCATTCCAAGCTTTTTCCCAACTTAACCTTAAGCACTCTGCGCATATAACGCACGAACGACCACCCTTTCAGAAGACGCCGACGGACCGGCCCAATTCGACCCTCACGAAAAAGATGGTCATAGACATCCAACTCCCCCTTTTCCATTGCCCACATATTACTGCTTAGCCCGGCATGCCCATAAATGGGCTTGTGGCAAAACGTCAAGGGCAACTCAAGTGAATAGCCGCGAGCGCCACTTCCCAGCAACTCGCACCACAGCAGGTAGTCCTCGCAGAACCTCTTATCCGTGGAAAAACGATAAGCCACATCTTTCCTGATCATGACCGAGGGCGTTGAGAACCTATTGGATTTCAACAAATCCGCGAAGGTGACCTGATAGAACCCCGCTTGCGCAGCGTTATAAACATGATGCGGCATCGACTCCGAACTCAGCGTCTCACAGATCTGTCCGGTTAGCGTCACCTCTGGATTTTCCAGCATCCAGCCATACTGAAGCTCTATTTTTTGTGGGTGCCAACTATCATCGGAGTCTAGAAACGCAATATAGGGCTGCGACGCCATTTCCCATGCCGTGTTGCGAGCCGCTGCGGGTCCTGCGTTTTTTTTCAACGCGCAAACCCGCACCCAGTTCTCCGGGTACTCCGTGACCAATGACTGAAGAAAGTCTAGAGTGCCGTCCGGACTTGCATCATCGACCAACAATACCTCGACGGGTCTCAGCGTCTGGGCAAACACTGAATCAAGCGCACGCCGAATCGTTGCCTTGCAGCGATAACAAGGAATCACAACGCTTACGTTAGCAGACGCGGCGCTACGGGCGCCCTTTTCAAACAGCATGTTATGGCTCACACCTTCGCAATTATCAAATAATAGAAGTTCACGAATTCGACTCAGGAAACCTGATCTTCGAGCCACGCGCATCTAAGACTTCACGCAGTTTTTCGCTGCCGATCAATGTGGTGTTGAGCTGGTCAAAAACCTCGACATTCTTCTCGACGTATCGCGCACGAACCCGGTTGATTATCCTGGACACACCCCATAAAAATTCTGAGCACACCGAAGATACCAACTGTGCTGCAATCTTCAAAACACCAAATTCTGCGCAAGCTGCCTTCAGCGAAGTCAATGTATGCTTATACGAGCCTGGAAAATAAACGAAACACTTCAATAACAGCCTGCCAAAATTCGGGTTCAGATTTTTACCGCCCTGGGACTGAACTCGCTCGACAGCCTTAAGCAGAGAATACGACCACACCGTGGGAACCGAATAAAATTCGGGTATTCGTGCATCCCACACCAAATTTTTGAACGGCGCAATATGAGCATTATCTCTTAATGCTCCGTAGTGCCCGCCCGTTACACTCTTGCCAGAAGTGCTTTGACCCGAGGCGCCTGGTACGATAACCGGATAATCGACCAACACGCACGAGGTGGACTCAGTGGCGATCAGTAATGAACTGTAGATATCAGGACTGACACCGCCAAACAGCGCGCCATACTTCCCTTCAATCCTCTTGGCCAATGCGTTTGAAATCATACCGGCATATGCACGCGGCATTCCAAATACACCACCGCCAAAATTATCCAGAGCGTAATTGACCGATGCTTTGACATCGTGTCGAACCACATCACCTGTGAAGGGGCTCAGATGCAGCGTGCCAAAATAGGAATCGCCACGGGTTGAATGCTTGAAATCATTCCAGTAGTACAACGCAGGGAAGTTGAATTTCAGCGCATCAACATCGTGCTTTTTAGCCCAATGGGCAACATCAATTATTTCCTTCGCGACAAAATCATCATCGCCGATGAAAACTAAATAATCACCATCTGCCGACTGCAACCCAAGGTTAAAGTTATCGACCACACTGATGCCCTCAGTTGAACGGACCAACTTCAAGCGTGCTTCTGGATAGAAACCTTTAAAGGCTTCTGATATTTCGTCAACCGGGCTCGAGTCGCAAACCACTACTTGAATTTCTTCGGACAGATCCAATATGGATCGGATTGACGGAATCGCGTAGCGCGCCCGATTATGCGTAGGGATAATGACGCTCAGAATACTCATACTATTGACCGAGGCTGCGCTGAATATAGGACAATGTCATGAGCAACTTCTTAATATCTTCGCCCTTCAACAACTCTGTATTGTGCGACGTATAGTCGTCAATTGCGTTTGCCTCGGGCTGACCTTCGATAATAAATTTATCATAGTTCAGGTCGCGATTGTCCGCTGGAATTCGATAGTAACGCCCCATGTCTTTGGCTTTGGCCATCTCTTCTCGAGACACCAGAGACTCATAGAGTTTTTCGCCGTGTCGAGTACCGATAATATTAACCGGCACCTGGCTATTAAAAAGCTCCTTCAACGCGTTCGTCAGATCACCGATGGTGCTGGCCGGCGCCTTCTGCACGAAGATATCACCCTGCTCGCCATGTTCGAACGCATGCAATACCAAGTCCACGGAGTCTTCAAGACTCATGAGGAAGCGGGTCATGTTCGGGTCAGTTACCGTCAGAGGGACACCCGCTTTGATTTTATCCACGAACAACGGAATAACCGAGCCACGGGATGCCATTACGTTACCGTAACGGGTCGCACACAACACAGGGCCGCCGTCGCGGACTGTTCGAGACTTTGCGATCAGGACCTTCTCGCCCATCGCCTTGGAAATACCCATAGCGTTAATCGGGTAGACTGCTTTATCTGTACTCAGCAAAACAACGCGCTGTACTTTGTTATCGATCGCCGCATTGAGCACGTTCTCTGTACCGATGATATTGGTCAATACAGCTTCCATCGGGTAAAACTCACAGGACGGCACTTGCTTCAGCGCGGCTGCGTGAAATACGTAATCGACCCCGGCCATTGCCCGACTGATGCTTTCGTAATTTCTTACATCGCCAATGTGAAATTTCACCTTGGGATTGTTCAGCGCAATCCGCATGTCTTCCTGCTTCTTCTCATCGCGACTGAACACGATGATCTCTTTAACCGCGGTGTCGAGAAAACGCTTCAGGACAGTATTGCCAAATGAGCCTGTACCACCGGTGATCATCAAAACCTTATTGTCAAACATACCTTCACCAATCAAACCAAGAAGAAAAACAGCAGCGCTACCACCGCTACAAACAACAGCACTGCTGAAGAAACCAATAGCGCCGAAACTCTCGCGTACCCTTTTACCTCAGGCAGGGTCATCGCCCTGACCCACGAAACCATAGTCGATGACGCATGGTAGGCCGAGTACACATAACAGATCGCTTTTACGTCGCCTGCGGAGGCAGCCAATATCGTCATGACCAGCGTGGCGATCGTCAAAAAGCCCGACATGGTCGCCTGAAACCTGAAGTCTTTGGCATAGATTAACAGGCTATAAGGGATAAATCCGAAAGCCCCGATTGCAACACCGGGTAAAAGTATCGCGAGATAGGCTGAAATCAGCTCGTTATTGGCTCCTGGCCCCACCCACAGCGTGATGAGGGGATCACGGAACCACCAGAGCACAAAGGTCGGTAGCGCGGTCACTACGAAGACCGAGATGCCGAACCTGATAATTATCTTACGCGCGTCACTGCTCACTCCGCTAGCTGCTGTGCGCAGCATGATCGGTTGAAAATACTGGCTGACCGGCCCTGCGAGAATCGAAATCGGGGCCATGCAAAGCAAGCTCGCGAGGTAATAGGGCGCGACACTGGCAGCTGAAGTAAAAAATGAAATGATTGGTTTGTCGAGCTGCGTCACCGCGGCACCCGCCGCGGAGAAGATAACCAGCGCGCCACCGGCCTTCGTGAGATTGAATGCTTCGGAAAAGGATGGCCAATCAGTCTTTTGGACCCCGAGTGCTGTGCCCGACAGATCTTTTATCAAGAACACTCGAGACACCCACCAATGAATAATCGTAGTTACCAGTTGGGTGTATATGAACACATCCAGGGTCGCTGAAAACACGTACATTGCGATGACAGTCAAGGCCGCTCTCAGCGACACGCCTATCACCTGCAAAGCGCTACCCGATATATATTGCCTGTTGGCGATCAGCATCGAATAGTAAAGATTTTGCAGCACCAGGAACCAAAACAGCAGGACTACCGCAAGGATCGCCCCCCAGCTGATGCCCAGCTCCGCAATAAACAGCTTGACGCCTACCGCGACAAAAAACAAAAACCCATAAAATCCAGCGAGACTAAGCTCCGCACTTCTAAGCAACTTGATTAAGGGGGATTTATCTTGGCCGGATACAGAAACCTCCCTCCCCAGCAGCGTTGACATGCCCAAGTCCATCATCACCAAAAGTGCTTGAAAGGACAAAATCACCGCAATGCTGCCAAATTGGCTCGCACCGAGCATGCGGCTATAAATAGGTAAAAAAACAAAAGCTACCAATAGGCTGGATGATCGCCCAGCGTACAGCATCAGCATCCTGCTAATAACGGACATATTCATCATTTTGTACAATCGGTCATAGTATCCACAGCGCCGCTCAGTGCCCCCTTCAAAGACGCTGTGATCGTCAGTAGGTCATCCTCGTCGAGCCACCAACCACACGGCACACCTATTATATGCTGCTGAAGAAAATCGGTATTCGGCAGATATTGCGGCGCCGCGTCAAACCCGCTGTAGGTGTCGTTTCTTTGATGAATACTTGAAACCATGACTCCGGACTGCTTGAGCCGGCGAATCACTTCATCTCTTTTTTCAACAAAAAACAGCAATACCCAATAGGCGGATTGGTCACCCTCTAACACAGGCACAGGTGTCAAACCGTCAATATCTCTGGTTAACCCCAGCAACGCTTGGGCATTAGCCTGTGTGGCGGCCTGCCGAGACTGCAAGGATGCCATCTGAGCATATCCCAAAGCCGCGCACATATTATTCAGCGTCATGCTCCAGCCAATTTCCGGCACATCCGAGCTGCTATTTATCTCACCAATAGCTGATCGGAAAGTGCTGAAGTCGATACCAAAGCGCCGTAACTTGCGCGCTCTATTCGCCATATCAATACTTCGGCATGCTAGCGCGCCACCTTCAGTGGTATTGATCTGTCGGTTTGGATAAAACGAATAAATGGCAAAGTCACCGTAAGCGCCAACCGGTAACGAAGCGTGCGTCGCTGACACAGCGTTATCACAATCTTCTATCAAGACAATATTATGTTTCTTGCATATTTCTGCTATTTTACGGGCTGGCCCAGGATAGCCAGCAACATGATACAAAATAACCGCTCTAGTCTTAGCCGTGATCTTCGACTCGAGGTCTGCAACGTCCATGGTAACCGAGCGCGGACTGACATCCACCCAGACAGGAACCGCTCTGCTCTGTGCAATCGCCGAGTTGGTGGAGAGACACGCAAACGCCGTGGTGAGTACCTCGTCTCCATCTTTTACACCAGCCAAATGCAGGGCGAGGTATAAAGCCGTCGTCATATCAATGGTGGAAACTACGTGGGGTAAGCCGGTAATTTTTTCCATCTCGGACTCAAACTTTGCCACCCACTCTCCGCCCGCGATTCTTCCGGAGCGTAAAACTTCCACAGCAGCTTGCTCCATTTCAGGGAGCACGACTGAGTTATACAGAGGAACGTTGTTAGGCATAGTCAAATCTCTAATCAGCCGCGTTTCAAGGCCGTAACAATTTTCTCACGATCCTCATCCGAGACCCACCAACCGCAGGGCACATGAATCAATTTTTTATAAAAAGCATCCAATTGTGGCATCGGCCTCACGAACTCTTTGAATACCGAATGAAAGTGATTGGGACGGTGCAGCTTCGACGCCATTACGCGCTCTTCAGCCAAGATACGCTCAACATCATCCGAGTCATCCGCTAGCAGCGTGTAAAGCCAGTAGGCAGACTGTGCGTTGGCTTCATACTTAGCTGGCTGGAGTCCAGGGATACCCTGTAATGCCTGATCCAGGTATTGGCCGTTAGCTTGATGCCGCTTCAATAGCGGCGTTATATATTCAAGTTGCTTGAGCCCGATAACGGCCGCCACGTTATGCATGTTGTATTTGTAACCCACGCGCGTGATATCGACTTCGGTGCGAGGCACGCCCTTGGCCAATCCAAACCAACGCAAGCGACGTGCCTCTTGAATTTTTGCAGCATCCTTCACCACCAAGGCACCGCCGTCCACGGTGGTCATGTGCTTGATCGCTTGAAAGGAGAAGATCGAATAATCACCAATTGTCCCAATGGACTGATTTCCATAAGACGCTCCCAGTGCATGGGCGCAATCTTCGATCAGAGACAGTCCGTGACGATCGGCTATGGATCGCAGCTCATTCAACCGCGCAGGATATCCGGCGTAATGGACAACACAAATAGCTTTTGTACTCTCTGTAATCAGGGCTTCCACTGCCGAGGGATCAAGGTTACCTGTCAGGCTGTCAACGTCTGCAAAAATTGGCTTGGCACCCATTTGCAGAATTGTCGTATTCGTCGGCTCAGCTGTCATAGAGGTGGTGATGACCTCATCTCCAGGCTCGATGCCGCTAAGCAGCATAGCCAAGTGCAAGGCTGCAGTACCGCTGCTCGTAGCCACTACATTCTGGAGACCAAACAATTGCGCAAATGCCGCTTCGAATTGATAAACAAACTCGCCCTCGCCAATCATTCCGCTATAGAGCACCGCTTCCAAGGCGGGCATCAGTACCTCTTTAGGAGGCATCGCGACCTTAACGATAGGTAACATTGGAAGACTACTAGACATTAATTTAGATCCGATCAATAAGTTTAATAGGGTGCACTGTCGAGGGACGGTTTGTTAACCACTTGATCATTCGAACCGCTCCAGGCACAAGATCAACTTTGAAGCCTCTTTTAGTCAATTCCGCCATTAACGTACTTTGTGCGCAGACATTGATGATCCAAGGCTCTGCCATAACAACCTGGATCAAACTCGCCACCTGCGAGTCCTCCCCTTGCCACTCAGCCAAGGTTACGCGATCTGCCCCGCCTAAAAGAATCAACTCAGCGCCTTCACTTTTAATCCGTTGCCCATATAAAGCAAACGGCGGAAGACCACGTTCTCGATCATGTGTATCCGAGCCAGGCCAGTCGCTCGTTACGTACTCAATGTCGACAGCACACTTGTTAGTGAGATAGATCGACCCTGTTGATTCTTGCTCGTCAAAACGGAAGCCATGCCGCTCGTAGATGCCTGGCTTCTGAGTCCAGAGCACCAACGCGGATAGGCCATTATGCATAGCATGGTCCATAGCAGCGGACATCAGTTCAACACTCAAGCCTGCTCCCCTCCACTCTTCATGTACGCAGACTAACCCGATCAACCCTACCGGCTCGCCATTGGGTAGCTCAATTGCCCTGATAATCAGAGCGGCTATGGCAGACTCAAGATTGGAGGGATCTCTGATTTCAAGGCAAGTCACTTCCTGATCATTTTCTAACCAGGGAAAATGAACCTGCAAGCTCACCCCGCGGCCACGAGAAAAAAAGAAAACCTCCCAGAATAGCGCTCGGGCAGCCTCGGACGTCCCAGCACACGCAATTACATCAGACATTATGAGTGCCCGACCCATGCTCAGTGGCGCTCGGCCACTCCACAAGCGTCGCCAGCCAGATAAACTTCAAAGGCACCAAATTCGACACCATTCTTGCTCCCTCAAAAACTGCTTAGAGAATCCCCCTGACCACCCTCAATGTTTAACCACCAAGAGTGATAGCAAGCGGTATCCAATTTTGAACCAACGCTCAGTGTAGCGGGTGAAAAAATCAGTCAAATTTACTGATCGGGTGCCCTTTGATGGAAGTTTAAACAGGAGCCGACCGAAACCTGCACAAGAGACGGTGCCAGGCCAGCAAGCGTACAGCGCGCCCGAAACAGAGCAAAATGCCATGACCTGCCTGTCGGGTTGGATACGACGCGAACTAGCGAGTTCCGAAAACAAACCAAAAAGTCGTTCTCATCCTCACAATTGCTCAGTGACTTTAATGCCTGGCATCATCCGCCCTCCACCCTACAGGCGCTTACGGCATTATTTTTCTCGGCCCGCAATCGACAATTGCGCGTCTGCGAGTGAGGTGGACGCACGCAGTCGATTCCGCGAGTCACTCCCGGCTGCTTTGAAAAGATAACTGCCCAACGCTACTGCCAATCCTAACAGGAGGCCAAGGACCAGGCCCGCAAGAATGATCAGGGTCTTTTTAGGCCGAATTGGCGCCAAAGGCTCCAATGCTCGCTTATCCACCGTCACCAGCTTGAGCCGGCTAATGTCGATACTGAGTGCGGACAGGCGGGCCTCTTCGGCCCTGAGAGATTCCACACCACCCAGAAAGATGTCTTCGTTATCGCGCCGGCCCAATACTTCTGCCTCGCGGTTAGCCTGCAGCAGTTGAAGCTCTTTTGCGATCTGGGCAATTCGCCCGTCGGTAAAATCATCAGACCTACGCTGCGCCAACGCTGAGCGCTCAGCCTCAAGGGCCTCGACACCCATGAAGTACAAAGGAATCTGCTGATTATTGATTTCAGTACGCATGGTCCCAGTCAAACTGGCTCGATCCGAGTCGCCAAGCGATGAGGGCGTAGTAGGCTTGCGGATCCCGAGTGACTTGGCGATGCCGATCGCCTCCGTAAGCTGCGCGATACGATCCCCACGCAACGCCTTTAGCTGCGCACGCAAAGCCTTGAGCTCATCCTGCAATTGCGCTCGGCGCAAATTATCAGACTCTCGCAATGCCGCAATTTTGGCCTCTTTTCCAATTTGATAACTGGAACGAGCAGCCTCCAACTTGCCCTTGAGCTCACTCAAGCGATTTTTAACGATTACATTCAGATCGCCAGCAATTTGGTCTCGCTCAGTGGCGATGGCGTAATCAACAAACCCGTTGATAATCGCGACACCATCAACCCCCTGCGGGTAGGTCATCTCAATGCCAATAAAGGGACTGAGAGTATCTATCTTTCTTGGATCAGTGAGAATAAGCCGAATGGAATTGCGATTAAATTCTTCGAAACTTTGCTCCAACGTTCTGCCTGGGCGCTCAAACGCTTGAAAGAGCTTTGGATTGGAACGAAAAAAACCCAACCTGGTGTCGTAGGATTCCAGAGAAGCCCCCACCCTGATGAGCGCTGCACTAGGTGGCAGTTGATAAATTTCCGAGCGATTCAGCGCGTCGAGTTCGTTGATCGCAGCAGGTCGCAGCACGCTGCTGACCTCATACTCCGGAACCACTGAATAGGCATAAAAGCCAGCCAGCAACCCAAAAACGATGGACGTAGCTAAAATTAATTTCTTATGCAGCCAGGCAGCACGCAAGATTTGAGCAAGATCAATTTCGCCGGACGATGGTGCCGGCGGGACGCGGAAACTACTACTCACAACAAAAACCTGCCTTCAAAGAGAAACTGCGGGCTCGTTATGCAAAACAGATTGTGTATTTTCTTATTTTAATTGGATTATCGTCAAAACCCTGCGTCTCTGCCGAATTTCGAGCGCACAAAATGCCTGTTATCGAGAACAGATTCCATTTTGCCATCTCTCAGACATTTTACAAGTCTTGACATGTATGTAGGGCGATTCTGAGTTTTCCAAGGAACTATCGCAATCTACGGGGCTGCGCCAATAGGCACCCGCAGCGATTCATAATCCTTGAAGGGCATGAGATTTCTGACAAGCGGTCACGATCACCGCTTATCCAATCCCCGCCTAAGACAATCAAGCAATCGACTTATTCTGACGCCTACGCAGAAACACTCCCAACACTGGACCAATCAACATCCCAACAATCAAAGCCACCACCACAAACACCGCCACCGGCATCTGCGCAGTACTCCACCCCAGGAACGACAGCGCCACACCCTGCTGGTTCTCCAGCACAAATGCCAAGACCACCAACGCCGCAAGCACTGCAATCAATACCGCAACAACGCGCTTTACCCCACGCATACCCTTCTCCTTCCCCAAAAACACTCAGACGCCTTCTTCCTCTTCTTCGTTCACCCGGTCACGCAATTCCTTGCCCGGTTTGAAGTGGGGTACGAATTTGCCATCGAGGCTGACGGATTGGCCGGTTTTTGGGTTGCGGCCTACGCGCGGTGCGCGGTAGTGCAGTGAGAAACTGCCGAAGCCACGGATTTCGATGCGGTCTCCGGTGGCGAGGCATTGGGACATTTGCTCAAGCATGGTCTTGATAGCCAGCTCCACATCCTTGGATGAGAGCAGCCCTTGATGGGTGACAATTCGTTCGATCAACTCCGACTTCGTCATATTTTTCCCTTCTTTTTCAAGCAGCTAGGAAAAGCGCTTCGAAGGTTTTAGCATGACTTGATGAATTTGAACAGCCCATGTGTAAACTTATCTGCCGACCGCATAAACGCCTTCAGCCACCCTACCGTTACTCATTTACAGATCACCAACATCGTCCGCGTAACTGCGCCAGCCGGGTTCCAGCCGAACAGGTAGTCACCCTCTTCATCCTCTGCATCACTGGAGCGAGTGATGACTTTGTAGCCCTGCATCTTGCACTCACGGGCAGCACGCTTCTCGCACTTCTCCCATTTATTACCCAAGCCGGAACAGTCGATCTCGATGCCACTGACACCTCGCTTGGCGTGCGTCTTGGCGCTGGTGGAGGAGCAGCCGGCAAGCACTGCCAATGCAAGTATTACGATAATCCTGTTCATTCAAACCCTTATTGAGTCAGCAACGCGAAATAGCCGTTTCAAAGACTATAGTCAGTTCTGACATTGGGCTGAACGCCTTCGTTCGATGCAGTTGCTTCATCAAATTTCAGGCGCAAAAAAGGGCGACCGAAGTCGCCCTTTTTCAACAGCTTTACAGAACTTAGTTCTGCTTGGCCATTGCCTGGCGCAGCAGTGCCGCCATGGTGGTGTCAGCAGCAGCTTCCGGAGCAGCTTCTTTCAAGCTCTGGATAGCTTCTTTCTCTTCCACTTCGTCTTTCGACTTGATGGAGAGTTGGATCACGCGGCTCTTGCGATCAACGCTGATGATCTTGGCTTCTACTTCCTGGCCTTCTTTCAGAACGTTGCGCGCGTCTTCAACGCGGTCACGGCTGATTTCGGAGGCTTTCAGAGTCGCTTCGATATCGTCGGCCAGAGTGATGATGGCGCCTTTAGCGTCAACTTCTTTCACAGTGCCTTTAACGATGGCGCCTTTGTCGTTCTCTTGAACGTACTCGGAGAACGGATCGCTTTCCAGTTGTTTGATACCCAGGGAGATGCGCTCGCGCTCTGGGTCAACCGACAGGATAACGGTGTCCAGCTCGTCGCCCTTCTTGAAACGACGAACAGCTTCTTCGCCAACTTCGTTCCAGGAGATGTCGGACAGGTGAACCAGGCCGTCGATGCCGCCGTCCAGACCAATGAAGATACCGAAATCGGTGATCGACTTGATGGTGCCGGAGATTTTATCGCCCTTGTTGAACTGGCCAGAGAAATCTTCCCATGGGTTAGATTTGCACTGCTTGATGCCCAGGGAGATACGACGACGCTCTTCGTCGATGTCCAGAACCATAACTTCCACTTCGTCGCCGACTTGTACGACTTTCGAAGGGTGGATGTTCTTGTTGGTCCAGTCCATTTCGGAAACGTGTACCAGGCCTTCCACGCCTTCTTCCAGCTCTGCGAAGCAGCCGTAGTCGGTCAGGTTGGTAACACGCGCGGTTACGCGAGTGCTTTCTGGGTAACGAGCCTTGATAGCAACCCATGGATCTTCGCCCAGCTGCTTCAAGCCCAGGGAAACGCGGTTACGCTCACGATCGTATTTCAGAACCTTGACATCGATCTCGTCGCCAACGTTGACGATTTCGGAAGGATGCTTGATACGCTTCCAAGCCATGTCGGTAATGTGCAGCAGGCCATCGACGCCACCCAGATCGACGAATGCGCCGTAATCGGTGAGGTTCTTGACGATACCTTTGACTTGTTGGCCTTCCTGCAGGGATTCCAGCAGAGCTTCACGCTCGGCGGAGTTCTCTGCTTCCAGCACGCTGCGACGGGAAACGACAACGTTGTTGCGCTTCTGGTCGAGCTTGATGACTTTGAATTCGAGTTCTTTGCCTTCCAGGTGCGTGGTGTCGCGCACAGGACGAACGTCGACCAAAGAACCTGGCAGGAACGCACGGATGCCGTTAACGTCGACAGTGAAGCCGCCTTTAACCTTACCGTTGATAACGCCCTTGACCACTTCTTCAGCTGCGAAGGCTGCTTCGAGAACAATCCAGCATTCAGCGCGCTTGGCTTTTTCACGGGACAGCTTGGTTTCACCGAAACCGTCTTCAACCGAGTCCAGAGCAACGTGAACTTCGTCACCGACATTGATAGTCAGGTCACCAGCATCGTTGTAGAACTGTTCCAGCGGGATCAGAGCTTCAGACTTCAGACCAGCGTGAACGGTTACCCAGCGAGCTTGGTAATCGATATCAACGATAACACCGGTGATGATGGAGCCTGCCTGAAGGTTCAGGGTTTTTAGGCTTTCTTCAAAGAGTTCCGCAAAGCTTTCGCTCATTTTAATTCCTGTTGATAAGGGCGAAGAATACGCCCATCTCCACACCCCAGACGGTGTGGGTCAGTTTCAGTTAAAAGAAGCCACCGCAGGACTATGACTGGTCCCCTGCGGCCTTCTTGATCACCCGGCGATATCGCGAATGGCGATTTCACTCATGATGCGTTCCAGCACCTGCTCGATGGACAACTCCGTGGAATCCAGCTGTATGGCGTCAGCCGCCGGCTTGAGCGGGGCTACCGCACGCTGGGTATCACGCTCATCGCGTGCACGGATCTCATCTAGCAGACTCGACAGACTAACACCATCGACTTTGCCCTTCAACTGCAAGTAGCGGCGGCGCGCTCGTTCCTCGGCACTGGCCGTGAGGAATATCTTCAACGGCGCCTCGGGAAACACCACCGTGCCCATGTCACGGCCGTCGGCCACCAGGCCCGGCGGCTCCTGGAACGCACGCTGGCGCTGCAGCAAAGCCTCACGAACCGCCGGCAAAGCAGCCACTTGGGAGGCGCCGGCACCGATGCTCTCGGTACGAATCACATCACTGACTTCGTCGCCTTCCAGAATGATGCGCTGCAGTTGACCGTCGGTCGCCGCGATGAACTGCACGTCCAGATGGGCGGCAATTTTCGTCAGTAACTCTTCGTTGGTCAGGTCGACACCATGGTTGCGCGCCGCGAATGCCAACAGGCGGTACAGCGCGCCGGAATCGAGCAGGCACCAGCCCAGGCGCTTGGCCAGGATGCCGGCGATGGTGCCTTTGCCCGAGCCGCTTGGCCCGTCGATGGTAATCACCGGTGCTTTGATATTCACAATTGAGCCTCTTGGGCAACACGAATGCCGACGTGGGCACACAGTGTAAGAAAGTTCGGAAAAGACGTAGCAACATTGGCGCAGTCACGAATACGAATCGGCGCCGCTGCCTGCAGGGAGGCCACGCTGAACGCCATGGCAATGCGGTGATCGCCATGGGCATGCACTTCGCCACCGCCTATCGGGCCACCGTCAATGATAATCCCATCAGGCGTGGGTTGGCACTTCACACCCAGGGCCAGCAGACCGTCGGCCATAACCTGGATACGGTCCGATTCCTTGAGCCGCAGCTCCTCGGCACCGCGTAATACGGTGCGCCCCTCGGCGCAGGCAGCGACGACAAACAATACGGGAAACTCATCGATCGCCAACGGCACCAACGCCACTGGAATCTCGATACCCTTCAAGACAGCTGCCCGGACACGCAAGTCCGCAACAGGCTCGCCACCTACCTCACGCGGATTTTCAAGGCTGATATCAGCCCCCATCAGCCGCAGGATATCGATCACGCCGGTGCGGGTAGGATTGACGCCGACATGCTCAAGCAGCAACTCCGAACCCTGGGCAATCGAGGCCGCCACCAGAAAAAACGCCGCAGACGAAATATCCCCAGGCACTTCAATGTGGGCAGCCGTCAACCGATGACCCGACTCCACCGACGCCGTCGCGCCCTCCACCGCCACCGGATAACCAAAGCCACGCAACATGCGCTCGGTATGATCGCGGGTCGGCGCAGGCTCGGTGACTGCGGTTTTACCTTGTGCATACAGGCCCGCCAGCAACAGGCAGGATTTAACCTGCGCACTGGCCATCGGCAACGCGTAAGTCAGGCCCTTGAGCGTCTGCCCACCACGAATGGTCAGCGGCGGACGCCCTTCAGGACCGGTCTCGATCACCGCGCCCATTTCCCGCAGCGGCTTGGCCACGCGACTCATCGGGCGCCTGGACAGCGATGCATCACCGGTCAGGACGCTATCGAAGCTTTGCGCCGCAAGCAGACCCGCCAACAGGCGCATCGATGTACCGGAGTTACCCAGGTAGATCGGTCCTGGCGCTGCCTTCAAGCCGTGCAGGCCAACCCCATGAATAGTCACTCGCCCATGGTGCGGGCCCTCGATCACCACGCCCATGTCGCGAAACGCCTGCAAGGTCGCCAGGGCATCTTCGCCTTCAAGGAAACCGTCGACCTCCGTTACGCCGTCAGCCAATGAACCCAGCATGATCGATCGATGGGAGATCGACTTGTCACCTGGCACCCGAATGCATCCGCTCAAGCGGCCACCCGGATTGGCGATAAAAGTCAGCTCATCGGCGTTCACTGCAGTTTCCATATAGGCCCGGCGCGCCAGGATCTTGCTGAAATGCTCTCGCGCCATCCGCGCCCGGGTGAACACACCCAGTAACTGATGGCCATCACCCGCATCCACCGCATCGCGCAAGGCGTCGAGGTCACTGCGGAACGTGTCCAGGGTGCGCAACACCGCTTCGCGATTGGCGAGAAAGATGTCATGCCACATCACCGGGTCACTGCCGGCAATCCGCGTGAAATCGCGAAAACCACCGGCGGCGTAACGGAAAATCTCGAGGTTTTCGTTGCGCTTGGCCAACGAATCCACCAAGCCGAATGCAAGCAGATGGGGAAGATGGCTGGTCGCGGCCAACACTTCATCGTGGCGCTCGACCTGCATATGCTCCACATCCGCGCCCAGCTCGCGCCAGAGCCGATCCACCACGGCCAACGCCGCCGGATCAGTCTGCGCCAGCGGCGTCAGGATCACCTTATGCCGACGGAACAACTGCGCATTGGACGCTTCCACCCCGCTCTGCTCGGAACCGGCAATCGGATGGCCCGGCACAAAGCGCGGCGGCATAGCACCAAACGCCAATTGTGCCGCGCGCACCACATTGCCTTTGGCGCTGCCGACGTCCGTGAGGATCGCCTGCCCCAAGTCCATGCCAGCCAATACGGCGAGCAATTTCTCCATGGCCAGGATCGGCACCGCAAGCTGGATCACGTCCGCGCCCTGGCAAGCGATTGCCAGGTCCGCTTCACAGCGATCCACGACACCCAACTCCACCGCCAGCTTGCGCGATTGCGGGTCAAGGTCCACGCCGACTACTTCGCCACACAGCCCGCTGTCCCGCAGGCCCTTGGCGAACGAACCACCGATCAACCCCAGGCCGACCACCACCAGGCGACCGATCATAGGCACAGCAGGTTGCAATGCAGTGACATCAACCACGGGCCAGAACCTTGGCCAACGCCTCCAGGAAGCGGCTGTTCTCGGCCGGCAAACCAATGGTGATACGCAGGTGGTTCGGCATACCGTAGTTGGCCACCGGACGCACGATCACGCCTTCGCGCAACAAGCCCTGAAATACCGGTGCAGCCTCTTGGCCGAGGTCGACGCAGATGAAGTTGCCCTTGGACGGAATCCAGCCCAGGCCCAACTCGCGAAAGCCGTCCTGCAACTGCAACATGCCGCTTTCGTTAAGGCGGCGCCCTTCTTCCAGGTATTGGGCATCCTTCACCGCCGCACACGCAGCCGCCAGGGCCAGGCTGTTGACGTTGAACGGTTGGCGTACGCGGTTCAGCACATCGGCCACTACCGCTGTGGACAGGCCGTAGCCAACCCGCAACGACGCCAGGCCATAAGCCTTGGAGAAGGTGCGCGACACCAGCAGGTTCGGGTAGGCCGCGAGGAAATCCAGGCCGTCGGGCAGGTCGCCGCCTTCGGCGTACTCGATGTAGGCTTCGTCCAGCACAACCAGCACATGCTCCGGCACGTTCTGCAGGAACTCGTTCAGGGCCTGCGCATCGAACCAGGTGCCGGTCGGGTTGTTCGGGTTAGCGATAAACACCACGCGGGTTTGCGCATCGATCGCTGCCAGCATCGCCGGCAGGTCGTGGCCCCAGTTCTTGGCAGGAATGACGCGCGCATCAGCCCCTACGGCCTGGGTCACGATCGGGTAGACCGCAAATGCATGCTCACTGAACACCGCATTCAAACCGGGCGCCAGGTAGGCACGCCCGACCAGTTCAAGAATGTCGTTGGAACCATTGCCCAGGGTCACCTGATTGAGCTCGACCCGGCATTTTTCTGCCAGCAGGGACTTGAGGGCAAAGCCATTGCCGTCGGGATAACGGGTCAGCTCGGCAAGCTCCTCCCGAATCGCCGCCAATACTTTGGGGCTCGGACCCAGCGGGTTTTCGTTACTCGCCAGCTTGACGATCCTGGACGGGTCCAGATTCAACTCACGGGCCAGTTCGTCCACAGGCTTGCCTGGAACGTAAGGCGAGAGTTGTTGCACGCCCGGCTGAGCCAGGGCGAGGAAGTTGCCACTCATGTCAAAGCCTCACAAAACCGCTTTCGGGTAGGAGCCCAGCACTTTGAGTGCCACGGCTTCCTGACTGATCTTCTCCAGCACGCCCTTGACCAGCGGGTCGCGGTGGTGGCCGATGAAGTCGATAAAGAACACGTAGGTCCATTTACCGCTGCGCGAAGGACGAGTCTCGATGCGCGTCAGGTCAATCCCGTTGTCGTGGAATGGCACCAGCAGCTCATGCAACGCGCCGGGCTTGTTGCTCATGGAAACGATGATCGAAGTCTTGTCGTCGCCGGTTGGCGGCACTTCCTGGCTGCCGATCATCAAGAAGCGCGTGGAGTTGTCCGGGCGGTCCTCGATTTTCTCGGCCAAGCGTGTCAGCCCGTAGAGGCCCGCAGCCATATCGCCGGCAATCGCCGCCGAGTTCCACTCACCCTTGACCCGCTTGGCCGCTTCGGCGTTGCTGGACACCGCCACGCGCTCAACATTCGGGTAATGGGCGTCCAGCCACTTGCGGCACTGGGCCAGGGACTGAGCGTGAGAGTAGATACGGCTGATGCTGTCGGTCTTGGTGTTCTCGCCCACCAGCAGGTGGTGGTGAATACGCAACTCGACTTCGCCACAGATCACCATGTCGTGCTCGAGGAAGCTGTCCAGCGTGTGGTTGACCGCGCCTTCAGTGGAGTTTTCCACCGGCACCACGCCAAAATTCACCGCGCCGGCCGCCACTTCGCGGAACACTTCGTCGATGGCCGCCATCGGCTTGCTGATCACCGCGTGCCCGAAGTGCTTCATGGCCGCCGCCTGGGTGAAAGTGCCTTCGGGGCCCAGGTAGGCCACTTTCAGCGGCTGCTCAAGGGCAAGGCACGAAGACATGATTTCACGGAACAACCGCGCCATCTCCTCATTGCCCAGCGGCCCCTTGTTGCGCTCCATCACGCGCTTTAGCACCTGGGCTTCGCGCTCAGGCCGGTAGAACACCGGCACTTCGCCTTCCGCCAGGGACGCCATTTTCACCCGAGCCACTTCCTGGGCGCAGCGCGCGCGCTCACTGATCAGCTCCAGAACTTTCTCGTCCAGGCTGTCAATGCGTACGCGCAGGGCTTTGAGTTCTTGCTCAGACATTAGCCGTGTTCCTTTTCGAACTCTGCCATGTAGGCAACCAGCGCGTTGATGGCGTGGATGTCGACAGCGTTATAAATGGAGGCGCGCATACCACCGACCGAGCGGTGGCCCTTGAGGTTCAGCAAGCCACGCTCGTCGGCGCCGGCCAGAAACGGCTTGTCCAGACGATCATCGGCCAGGCGGAACGGCACGTTCATCCACGAGCGGTCGGTAAGGTTGATCGGGTTGCTGTACAGGCCGCTGGCGTCGATGAAGTCGTACAGGGTGCGCTTCTTCTCTTCGTTGCGCTTGCCCATCGCAGCCACACCGCCCTGCTCCTTGAGCCATTCGAAGACCAGGCCGGACAGGTACCAGGCAAACGCCGGCGGGGTGTTGTACATCGAGCCGTTATCGGCCGCGACCTTGTAGTTGAGCATGGTCGGGCACAGCGAACGGGCGCGGCCGAGCAGGTCTTCGCGGATGATATTGACCAGGATGCCGCTCGGGCCGATGTTCTTTTGCGCACCGGCGTAGATCATGCCGTACCGGGACACGTCGATCGGGCGCGAGAGGATGTCCGAGGACATGTCGCACACCAGCGGAACGTCACCGACTTCAGGCACCCAATCAAATTCCAGGCCACCGATGGTTTCGTTCGCGACGTAGTGAACGTAGGCCGCGTCCTTCGTCAGCTTCCACTCGTTCTGACCTGGAATGGCGAAGTAGTCGTAGGGCTTGGCGGTACCGGCCACATTGACGTGACCGTAGCGCGAGGCCTCTTCAATGGCTTTCTGACCCCAGATACCGGTGTCGATATAGTCGGCAGTGCCCTCTTCGGGCAACAGGTTCAGTGGGATCTGAGCGAACTGCTGGCTCGCGCCGCCTTGCAGGAACAACACTTTGTAGTCGGAGGGGATGTCCAGCAAGTCGCGCAAGTCCTGCTCGGCCTTGGTGGCGATGGACACGAACTCATCGCTGCGATGGCTCATTTCCATCACGGAGAGGCCTTTTCCATGCCAGTCGAGGAGTTCACCCTGCGCACGCTGCAGGACTGCTTCAGGAAGCGCCGCGGGACCGGCACAGAAGTTATAGGCTCTCTTGCTCACATCCAATCTCACTCTGATCTGGTGGGGCTGCAATCATGTTCGGCAACACCCTTTGTTTGAAGCCAACCCGTGTGGGAGCTGGCTTGCCTGCGATACAGGCACCTCGGTAGTTCCAGTGATACCGCGGTGATGCTATCGCAGGCAAGCCAGCTCCCACATGGACCGCGTCCAGGCAAAGGACGTGTATTTTTCAAAGGGGACAAACAACAAGGGGGCGAATCTTCATCCGCCCCCTGTGTGTCCGCTTATTCCTGCGGTTCTTCTTCGTCTGCGGCAGCATCGAGGGTTGGCTCGTCGACGTTGTCATCGCCGGCTGCGATCACCTCGCCGTCGAACTCCTCGCCTTCCAGCTCTTCACCTTCAACTTCCGAAGGCTCCTGCACACGCTCCAGGCCGACCAGTTTTTCATCCTTGGCCAGCTTGATCAGGGTCACGCCCTGGGTATTACGGCCCAGGCTCGACACTTCAGCCACACGGGTACGCACCAGCGTCCCCTGGTCGGAAATCAGCATGATCTCCTCGCCATCAAGCACCTGTACCGCGCCAACCAGGCGGCCGTTGCGGTCGTTGCTGACCATGGCGATCACGCCCTGGCCGCCACGCTTGTACTCCGGGAACTCGCTGATGGCAGTGCGCTTGCCATAGCCACGCTCGGAAGCGGTGAGGATCTGGCTGCCTTCTTCCGGGATCAGCATCGAAATCAGCTTCTGCCCTTCCGGCAGGCGCATACCACGTACACCGCGGGCGGTACGGCCCATCGCGCGCACGTCGGATTCCTTGAAGCGCGTAACCTTGCCGCCATCGGAGAACAGCATGACTTCGCGCTCACCATCGGTAATGGCGGCGGAAATCAGTACGTCACCTTCATCCAGCTCCAGGGCGATCAGGCCCACGCTGCGTTGACGGCTGAAGGATTCCAGCGGGGTCTTCTTCACGGTGCCCTTGGCGGTAGCCATGAAGATGAAGTGACCTTCGGTGTATTCCTCGACCGGCAGCATGGTGGTGATGTATTCATCACTGTCCAGCGGCAGCAGGTTGACCAATGGGCGACCACGGGCAGCACGGGAAGCTTCCGGGATTTCGTAGGTTTTGAGCCAGTACACCTTGCCCTTGCTGGAGAACAGCAGCAGCGTGGTGTGGCTGTTGGCGACCAGCAGGTGAGCGATGTAGTCCTCATCCTTGACGCCGGTAGCCGATTTACCTTTACCGCCACGACGCTGGGCCTGATACGCAGCCAACGGCTGGGTCTTGGCATAGCCACCGTGGGAGATGGTCACGACGCGCTCTTCTTCCGGGATCATGTCACCCAGGGTCAGGTCCAGGCGCGCATCGAGGATTTCGGTGCGGCGCACGTCGCCGTACTCGGCGCGGATCACTTCCAGTTCTTCGCGGATCACTTCCATCAGGCGCACGGCGCTGCTGAGGATGCGGATCAACTCGCCGATCTGGTTGAGGATCTCCTGGTACTCGGCAAGCAGCTTCTCGTGCTCAAGACCGGTCAGGCGATGCAGGCGCAGTTCCAGGATGGCCTGGGCCTGCTCCGGCGACAGGAAGTACTTGCCTTCGCGCAGGCCGTATTGCGGGTCCAGGGTTTCCGGACGGCAAGAATCGGCGCCTGCGCGCTCAACCATGGCCACCACGGCACTGGATTCCCAAGGCGTGCTGATCAACGCTTCCTTGGCTTCCGACGGGGTTGGCGAGGCCTTGATCAGGGCGATCACCGGGTCGATGTTCGACAACGCAACGGCCTGGCCTTCCAGGATGTGGCCGCGCTCGCGAGCCTTGCGCAGTTCGAACACGGTACGGCGGGTGACCACTTCGCGACGGTGACGTACGAAGGCTTCCAGCAGGTCCTTGAGGTTCAGGATGCGTGGGCGGCCGTCGATCAGTGCAACCACGTTGATACCAAACACGCTTTGCAGCTGGGTCTGGGCGTAGAGGTTGTTGAGGATCACCTCAGGCACTTCGCCACGACGCAGTTCGATCACCACGCGCATACCGTCTTTGTCGGACTCGTCGCGCAGTTCGGTAATGCCTTCGAGCTTCTTCTCTTTAACCAGCTCGGCGATCTTCTCGATCAGACGCGCCTTGTTCAACTGGTACGGGAGTTCGGTGATGACGATCTGCTGGCGGCCACCGACCTTGTCGATGTCTTCGATCATCGAACGGGCACGCATGTAAATGCGCCCGCGACCGGTGCGGTAGGCTTCGATGATGCCGGCGCGACCGTTGATGATCGCGGCGGTCGGGAAGTCCGGGCCGGGGATGTACTGCATCAGCTCATCGACAGTCAGCTCGGGGTTGTCGATGAGGGCCAGGCAACCATCGATGACTTCACCGAGGTTGTGCGGCGGGATGTTGGTGGCCATGCCCACGGCGATACCGCTGGAGCCGTTGACCAGCAGGTTGGGGATCTTGGTGGGCATGACGGCCGGGATCATTTCGGTGCCGTCGTAGTTCGGCACCCAGTCCACGGTTTCTTTATGCAGGTCGGCCAGCAGCTCGTGCGCCAGCTTGGTCATGCGCACTTCGGTGTATCGCATGGCCGCGGCGTTGTCGCCGTCGACCGAACCGAAGTTGCCCTGGCCGTCTACCAGCAGGTAGCGCAGGGAAAACGGCTGGGCCATCCGAACGATGGTGTCGTACACCGCAGTGTCGCCGTGAGGGTGATACTTACCGATCACGTCACCGACAACACGGGCAGATTTCTTGTACGGCTTGTTCCAGTCGTTACCCAGCTCGCTCATCGCGAACAGCACACGCCGGTGCACGGGCTTCAAGCCATCGCGCGCATCAGGCAGTGCCCGACCGACAATTACGCTCATCGCGTAGTCGAGGTAGGACTGTTTCAGCTCGTCTTCGATATTGACCGGGAGGATTTCTTTGGCCAGTTCGCCCATGAGAAGCCTGATTCCTTTTTCGGGTGAAACCTCGTCACATCCATTCGGGACGAACGAAGCTCGCCGCTGCCGGCACGGTGCCTGACAACGACTTACGACAAATCAACGAGTTATGACACGGATCTGCGCGTTATGAGCAACCCCTCGGGGCAGCCCTGGAAACCGCCGGATGTTATCACAATCGCCGCCACGCACCTATCCCCCTGATGCGCATGGAGGCTAGTAATTTGACGGATGACAGGCTTGAAGGGGACGAGAGGGGCTCAGAG
Organism: Pseudomonas sp. W15Feb34; assembly: GCF_023127765.1. Classification (NCBI taxonomy): domain Bacteria; kingdom Pseudomonadati; phylum Pseudomonadota; class Gammaproteobacteria; order Pseudomonadales; family Pseudomonadaceae; genus Pseudomonas; species Pseudomonas sp. W15Feb34. Next base: position 150,394 of record NZ_SPKN01000037.1, on the reverse strand, counting down.
GTGGGGTGATGCTGTTTTTTGAGGATGGATCCGAGGGTTTTATTGACTTTCGGGCCCAATCGGGGGCAAGCCCCCTCCCACACTTGAATTGTGAACACAGTCAAAATGTGGGAGGGGGGCTTGCCCCCGATTGCTATTTCACAGACACCACTGTCCTCAATGCAGCCGCTTACGGCACATCAACCTGGCCAATTTGGCAGTATCCGGCCGCTCGACCACGCCTTTCTCAGTCACGATCACATCAATCAGGTCGGCCGGGGTCACATCAAATACCGGATTAAACGCATCCACCTCCAGGCGCTGCCCCATGACGTCCAGCAGCTCAGCGGGATCGCGCGCCTCCAGTGCAACATCATCGCCAGTAGCCATCATCAAATCGAGCGTCGAACTCGACGCCACCACCATAAAGCGCACGCCATGGTGCATGGCACAGACGGCCAGCTGATAAGTGCCGATCTTGCTGATCACGTCGCCATTGGCGGCAATACAGTCAGCACCGACCACCACCCAGGTCACGCCTTTGGTCTTGAGGATATGCGCCCCGGCGGAGTCGGCATTCACCGTCACCGGGATGCCCTCGCCCGCCAACTCCCACGCCGTCAGGCGCGAGCCTTGCAGCCATGGACGGGTTTCGTTGACATAGACCTGCTCGACCAGCCCCTCCAGGAACGCCGCGCGAATCACGCCGTGGGCCGTGCCGACACCGCCCGTGGCCAATGCACCGGCGTTGCCATGGGTGAGGATCGCCTGGGCGTTGCCCTGGTGCTTGCGAATCCGCTCCATACCCAACTGGGCCATGACCACATTGGCCTCCCGGTCGCTTTCATGGATCACAATGGCCTGGGCTTCCAGCACGGCAACCGGGTCGGCGTGCTGCTTGAGGCGGTCCAGGCAGTCGCGCATATTCTTGAGTGCCCAGAACAGATTCGACCCGGTCGGGCGGCTATCGGCCAGCAGCGCGTAGTGTTCTTCCCACGCTGCCTGCCAGTCGCCACCCTCGGCAATGCGCTCACGGGCAGCCAGCACCAGGCCATAGGCGGCACTGATGCCGATGGCTACTGAGCCCCGCACCACCATCGAACGAATGGCCTCGGCCACCGCCGCGACGGTATGGCAGGCCACCCAGCTCTCCCGGGACGGCAACACGCGCTGATCGAGCAGGTACAGCGCGCCGTCACGCCAATCGATGGCCTTCACTTTCTCTGCAGCCAACAGTCGGTCGCGCATCCCTTACCCCGCACTCATGAACAAAAGCCGCGGATTATAGCGATCCGCCAGCCAGGACGCTCGGGTATACTTCGCCCTTCTTTTATAGCTGCCTGGGAAGAAGCCTGCGATGACCTCCACTGCCGCCCCGCTCGACGTGTTGCTCTTGCCGACCTGGCTGGTACCGGTCGAACCTGCCGGCGTGGTGCTCAAAGAGCATGGTCTGGGCATCCGCGATGGGCGCATTGCCTTTATCGGCCCACGGGCCGCCGCATTGAAGCTGGCGGCCAATGAGGTGCGCGAACTGCCCGGCATGTTGCTCAGCCCCGGCTTGATCAACGCCCACGGCCATGCGGCAATGAGCCTGTTCCGTGGCTTGGCCGATGACCTGCCGTTGATGACCTGGCTGGAAAAACACATCTGGCCGGCCGAAGCCAAATGGGTCGATGAAGCCTTTGTGCGCGACGGCACCAACCTGGCCATCGCCGAACAGATCAAGGGCGGCATCACCTGCTTCTCCGACATGTACTTCTTCCCCAAGGTCGCCAGCGATTGCGTGCACAATAGCGGTATGCGCGCGCAGATCGCCATGCCGATCCTCGACTTCCCGATTCCCGGCGCCAGCACTGCCGACGAGGCGCTTCGCCAGGGCATCGAGCTGTTCGGCGACCTCAAGCACCACCCGCGCATCAAGATCACCTTCGGCCCTCACGCGCCCTACACCGTGTGCGACGCCAACCTGGAAAAGATCCGGGTGATCGCCGAAGAGCTGGACGCCGCGATCCATATGCATGTGCATGAAACCGCCTTTGAAGTACAACAAGCCGTGGAGCAGACCGGCGAGCGGCCATTGGCGCGCCTGGGTCGCCTCGGCTTGCTCGGGCCGCGCTTCCAGGCCGTTCACATGACCCAAATCAGCGAAGAAGACTTGGCTTTGCTGGTAGAAAGCAACACCAGCATCATCCATTGCCCGGAATCGAACCTGAAACTGGCCAGCGGCTTTTGCCCGGTTGAGCGCTTGTGGCAGGCTGGGGTCAATGTGGCCATCGGCACCGACGGCGCCGCCAGCAACAATGACCTGGACCTGCTGGGCGAAACCCGTACCGCCGCGATGCTGGCCAAGGCCGTCGCCGGCTCGGCCACCGCCCTGGACGCCCACCGTGCCCTGCGCATGGCAACGCTCAACGGTGCACGGGCCATGGGCCTGGAAAGCGAGATTGGCTCGCTGGAAGTCGGCAAGGCCGCAGATATAGTCGCCTTCGATCTGTCGGGGCTGGCGCAACAACCGATCTACGATCCGGTCTCACAGCTTATATATGCCACCGGACGCGATTGCGTGAAACACCTTTGGGTCGCCGGCAAGCCATTGCTCGACGACCGGCAATTGACCCGCATGGATGAACAACAGTTGACCGCCACGGCCATTGCCTGGGGCCAACGCATCAGCGGGCACAGCGAATGAAGGCGCTGAGCCCATGCGCTCGGCACCCACTCACCGATTTTTCAGATTTAGAGGATTCATCATGAGCAACGTCGACCACGCAGAAATCGCCAAATTCGAAGCCCTCGCCCACCGCTGGTGGGACCGCGAGAGCGAGTTCAAACCCCTGCACGACATCAACCCGCTGCGGGTCAACTGGATTGACGAGCGCGTCAACCTGGCCGGCAAGAAGGTGCTGGACGTGGGTTGCGGCGGCGGCATCCTCAGCGAAGCCATGGCTCAACGCGGCGCGACCGTGATGGGTATCGACATGGGCGAAGCGCCATTGGCCGTGGCGCAGTTGCACCAGCTCGAATCCGGCGTGAGCGTGGAATACCGCCAGATCACCGCCGAAGCCCTGGCCGAGGAAATGCCCGAGCAGTTCGACGTGGTGACCTGCCTTGAGATGCTGGAACACGTGCCGGACCCATCCTCGGTCATCCGTGCGTGTTTCCGTATGGTCAAGCCGGGCGGCCAGGTGTTCTTCTCCACCATCAACCGCAACCCCAAGGCTTACCTGTTCGCGATCATTGGCGCCGAATACATCATGAAGCTGCTGCCGCGTGGCACCCATGACTTCAAGAAATTCATCCGCCCCTCCGAGCTGGGTGCGTGGAGCCGTCAGGCCGGGCTGACCGTCAAGGACATCATCGGCCTGACCTACAACCCGCTGACCAAGCACTACAAGCTGGCCAGCGATGTTGACGTCAACTACATGATCCAGACCCTGCGCGAGGAGTAAGCCTGTGAAGTTGCGAGCGGTTCTCTTCGACATGGACGGTACCCTGCTGGATACCGCGCCGGACTTTATCGCCATCTGCCAGGCCATGCGCGCCGACCGCGGCCTGGAACCGATCAACCCGCAGCACATCCGCGATGAAATCTCCGGCGGTGCGCGGGCGATGGTTGCCGTGACCTTTTCGATGGATCCTGAATCGCCAGGCTTTGAAGAGCTGCGCCAGGAATTCCTCGATCGCTACCTCAAGGGCTGCGCGGTGCACAGCAAACTGTTCGACGGCATGGCCGAGTTGCTGGAAGACATCGAGAAGGCCAAGTTGATCTGGGGTGTGGTCACCAACAAGCCCGTGCGCTTTGCCGAACCGATCATGCAGCAACTGGGCCTGGCCGAGCGCTCGGCCGTGCTGATCTGCCCGGACCACGTGAAAAACAGCAAGCCGGACCCGGAGCCGATGATTCTGGCGTGCAAGCTGCTCGACCTCGACCCGGCGAGCGTATTGTTCGTGGGCGATGACCTACGTGATATCGAATCCGGCCGCGATGCCGGTACGCGCACGGCGGCGGTCACCTATGGCTATATCCACCCGGATGACAACCCACGTCACTGGGGCGCGGATGTGGTGGTGGATCACCCGCTGGAATTGCGCAAGGTGCTGGATAACGCGCTGTGCAGTTGCTGATGGCTCCCACACTCTAATGACCCATGAAGATTAAAAAATGTGGGAGGGGGCTTGCTCCCGATAGCTGTGGGTCAGTCAGTAAATGCAGTGACTGACACACTGCTATCGGGAGCAAGCCCCCTCCCACATTGGATTTTCAATGCACTCAAAATTGGTATTACCTACTGAATTTTGTCGAGGCTATTTATGTTTGATTATTCTGCCCCTCCAGAACTGCTCAAAGGCCGGGTCATCCTGGTCACCGGCGCCGGCCGCGGGATTGGCGCAGCAGCGGCAAAGACCTATGCCGCCCATGGCGCGACCGTGCTGTTGCTGGGCAAGACCGAAGCCAACCTGGCCCAGGTGTATGACCAGATCGAAGCCGCCGGCCAGCCGCAACCGGTGGTGATCCCGTTCAACCTGGAGACCGCCCTGCCCCATCAATACGATGAGCTGGCAGCGATGATCGAAAAAGAATTCGGCCGCCTCGACGGCCTGTTGCACAACGCCTCGATCATCGGCCCACGCACGCCCATCGAGCAGTTGTCCGGCGAGAATTTCATGCGCGTGATGCATGTGAACGTCAACGCGATGTTCATGCTGACCAGCACCTTGCTGCCGCTGCTCAAGCTGTCCCAGGATGCATCGGTGGTGTTCACCTCCAGCAGCGTCGGGCGCAAGGGGCGGGCGTACTGGGGGGCTTATGGTGTATCGAAGTTTGCCACCGAAGGCTTGATGCAAACCCTGGCCGATGAGCTGGAAGATGTAGCGGCAGTGCGCGCCAACAGCATCAACCCGGGCGGTACACGCACGAGTATGCGGGCCCAGGCGTATCCCGGTGAGAATCCGATGGAAAGGCCGGCGCCGGAAGACATCATGCCGGTGTACCTGTACCTGATGGGGCCGGACAGTGCGGGCATCAATGGGCAGGCGTTTGACGCGCAATAATAACTGACACAACCCAGATCAAAATGTGGGAGGGGGCTTGCTCCCTCCCACATTGATTCCCAGCAATCTTTAGTTTTTGACTACTTCTTCAAGGGTGAAACGGCCCAGCGGGTTCTGCAGGAAGTTGCTCACATTCTTGCGTGAAATATTGATGTACGGGCTGTAGTACAGGTCAATCCAGTTCACATCCTGTTTCGCCAGTTTCTGCAACTCGACATACATCTGCTCACGCTTGGCCGGGTCTGCCTCGACTCGCGCCGCAGCTACCAGCGCCTTGACCTTGTCGTTCTTGTAGCGGGTCATGTAGTTCTGGTTGGTGTCGTGGCCCAGCACGAATGTGGTCTTCTGGTCCGGGTCGAGGATGTCGTTGGTCCAGTACATCACCGAAATATCGTACTCACCGTCCACCAGCATCTGCCAGCTTTGGGTCGGGTCGACCTTTTGCAGGTTGGCGGTCACGCCGACCTTGGCCAACTGGTCCTTGATGATCACCGCAATCTGCTCGTCGGCCTCGTTGCCGGCGTTGACCACGTAGTTGAGCTTCAAGTCCTTGGCACCAGCCTCCTCCAGCAGTTTCCTGGCCTCAGTCGGGTCATAAGGACGTTGCAGGTTGTTGGCGTAGTGGTACAGCGAGCCTTTGGGAATGTAGGAATACGCCACGGTGCCTTGACCGTAAGTAGCGGTTTTCACCAGCGATTGTTTGTCGATGGCCATGTCCAATGCCTGGCGCACCTGCGGCTTGGCGAGCAAGCCGTGCTCGTGGTTGATCAACAAGTGATCTTCACGGGTAGACGGGTCGGCGTGGATCACCACGTTCTTGTCTTTCTTCAGCTCTTCGACCCGCGAGAACGGTACGAAGATCGCCGTGTCGAGTTCGTTGTTCTGCACCATGCGCATACGGGTGTTGTCGTCGGTCACCGACACCCACTCCACGCCGTCGAGGCTGACGTTATTGGCCTGCCAGAAATTCGGGTTCTTCTTCAGGATGACCCGGTCGCCCTTGCGCCACTCTTCCACGGTAAACGCACCGGACGTCACCGGGTTTTCCGAGTAGGCGTCTTCACCCATCTCGGTCATGGCTTTTTCCGACAGGATCGACACCGTCGGCGACGCCAGTTGCGAGAGGAAGGCCACCGCCGGGGTTTTCAAAGTGACCACCAGGGTCTTCGCATCGCTGGCCTTGGCGGTGTTGATCAGGCTGAACGGATCGCTCCACAACGACGCCTTGTTGTCGCGGATGCGCAACAGGCTGAACGCCGCGTCGGCCGCGGTGATCTTTGATCCGTCGGAGAACTTCGCTTCACGCAGTTTGAAGGTGTAGGTCAAGCCATCCTCGGATATCTCCCAGCTCTCGGCCAGGCCCGGTTCCATCTTGGTGCCCAGGTTATCCACGCGCACCAGGGTGTCGTAGACGTTGGCAAACACCCAGGTGTCGCGGTTTTGCGCGCTTTTGATCGGGTCGAAGGTGGTGCTGTCTTCACGGCAGCCGATGGTGAGGACACCAGCGGCCTGGACCAGGCCAGCGGTCAGGGACCAAGCGGTCAGCGTAGCGGCGGCGAGCAATTTCAAGTGGCGCGATTGCATATCACAACTCCTTGTTAATGAATGGCAGAGGTCAAAGCAAAGGTTCTTCAAGCACGCAACTGTACCGATGCTCGTGCAGGAAATGGGTCGGCGGCAACACCGAGGAACACACCGCTCGCGCGTACCGGCAACGCGGGTGAAACGCACAGCCTGTAGGCAGATTCAGTGGGCTGGGCGGCTCACCCGGCAAGGGGTGCGCGGGCAATGGCCGATGCGGGTCAATCTCGGGAATCGCCTCGATCAACGCCGCCGTATACGGATGACGCGGCGTGGTGAACACCGCCTCCACCGGTCCTTCCTCGACGATCTTGCCCAGGTACATCACCGCCACGCGGTCGCACAGGCGCCGCACGATGGCCAGGTCATGGGCGATAAACAGGATCGCCAGGTTCATGCGTTGTTGCAGTTCCAGCAGCAAGTTGATGATCTGGCCCTGGATCGACACATCCAGCGCGGCCACGCATTCATCGGCAATGATCAGGCGCGGCTCCACCGCCAGTGCCCGGGCGATACCCACGCGCTGGCATTGGCCGCCGCTGAGGGAGCCCGGTTTGCGCCCGGCCAACTCGGGGCGCAGGCCCACCAACTCCAGCAGCTCATTGACGCGTGCCGGGATCTGCTCCACACCCACCTTGCGCTGCACGCGCAACACCTCGGCGAGGGTTTCGCCAATGCTGTGCCGGGGGTTCAGCGCGGCGTACGGGTCCTGGAAAATCATCGCGGTTTCATGGCGCAGGCGGGCGATGTCGATGGCGCTGCCGTGCGCCATATCGATACCGTCAAACAGCACCTGGCCGACGCTGATCGGGTTGAGGTGCAAAATCGCCCGGCCCAGGGTGCTCTTGCCGCTGCCGGACTCGCCCACCAAGCCGAGGGTTTCACCGGCGGCAAGGTTCAGCGACACCCCGTTCACCGCCCTCACCCACTGCTTGTTCAGGCCGAGCAGGCCACTGCCGGACGCGGCAAAGCGCACCTCCAGGTCCTTGATCTGCAACAGGCTCATGGGCGACCTCCCAGTGGATAGTGACAGGCCACGCGTGCGCCTTGGGGCAACAGCTCGGTGCATAAGGCCCCGGCCTGCGGGCAACGCGGATTAAAGCGGCAACCGTCAGGCAAGGCATCGAGCAACGGCGGCTGGCCAGGGATTGTGCGCAACAAGGCATGACCGCTGCTGTGGGCCGGCTGGCAGTCGATCAGCCCAGCGGTATAGGGATGTTGCGGCCGCGCCAGCAGCTCGTATTTGCTGCCGTGCTCGCACAGGCGCCCTGCGTACATCACCGCGATGGAATCGCAGGTTTGCGCGACCACGCCCAGGTCATGGGTGATCATGATGATCGACAGGCCACGCTGGTCGCGCAGGTCGAGCAACAGGCGCAGGATTTGCGCCTGCACCGTCACATCCAGGGCCGTGGTCGGCTCGTCGGCAATCAGCACTTTCGGGTTGCAGCCCAGTGCCACGGCGATCATCGCGCGCTGGCGCATACCGCCGGAAAACTCATGGGGATAGTTGTCGACCCGCGCCTGCGGGTCAGGAATCCCGACCTGGCGCAGCACCTCGATAGCCTGCAAGCGGGCGTCCTTTTTCGACGCACCTTGATGCAGGCGGATGCCCTCGGCGATCTGCTCGCCAATGCGCATCAGCGGATCCAGGTGGCTGCTGGGGTTCTGGAAGATCATGCCCAGTTGCCCGCCACGCACGGCGCGCATACCGGCGTCATCCAGTTGCAGCAGGTCCTGGCCGGCCAGGCGTACGGCGCCGCCTTGCACACGCAGGCTGGGCGATGGCAGCAGGCGCATCAAGCCGCGGCAGGCCATGGTCTTGCCCGACCCGCTCTCACCCACCAGGCCGAGAATCTCACCTTCGGCCAGGTCGAAGGACACGCGATCCACCAAGGTGACATCACGCCCGCTGTTGTTGGCGATCACGCTGAGGTCGCGCACTTGCAGCAGGCTCACGAGCGGTCCCCCAACACTTGCGCGACACCGTCGGCCAACAGGCTGAAGCCCATGGCCAGGGTCACAATGGCCAACCCCGGGAAGGTGCAGATCCACCAGGCCGTGGTGATAAAGGCTTGCCCCTCGGCCACCATCGTCCCCCATTCCGCGGTAGGCGGTTGCACGCCCAGGCCCAGGTAACTCACGGCGGCGCCGTTGAGCAGCACCAGCACCGCGTCGGACATGGAAAACACGATGGAGCCAAACAGGGCATTGGGCAGCAAATGCAGGAACAGAATGCGCCCATGGCCAAACCCCAGGCTCTTGGCGGCCAGGGCAAACTCGCTTTCCTTGAGCACCAGGATCTGCGAGCGAATCAACCGCGCATACGACACCCAGCCCACCAGTGCCATGGCGATATAAAAGCTCTGCAAGCCAGGCCCCAGAATGGCCATGATCGCCAGCATCAGCACCAGGAACGGGAACGCCAGCACCACATCGATCACGCGCATACAGAAACTGTCGAAACGCCCACCCACATAACCGGACACCGCGCCGACGAAAGTGCCGATGATGAACGGGAAGATCACCCCGACAATCGCCAGTTGCAGGTCGATGCGCGCGCCCCAGATCACCCGCGATAACACATCCCGGCCGTAATTGTCGGTACCCAGCGGATGGGCAAGGCTGGGCGCCAGCAAACTCATGTCGGTGTTTTGCGCGATGGGGTCAAACGGTGCGATCCACGGCGCAAACAGCGCCAGGGCCAGCCACGTCAACAGGATCAGCAGGCCCCAGGCGGCGGTCAGGCGGCCATTGCGAAAGCCAAAGCGCAGGCGCAAGCGCCAGGGTGCAATCAGTGGGCGGCTGCTCATTGCATCTTCACCCGTGGGTCGAGCGCTACCGTCACTATGTCGGCGACGAAGTTGACCACCACCGTGGCGCAGGCCAGCACCATCGCCACGCCCTGCACCACCATGTAGTCACGGGTGAAAATACCGCGCACCAGCAATTGGCCGATGCCCGGAATCGCAAACAGGCTTTCGATGACCACCGTACCGCTGATCAGCCAGCCGATGTTGACCGCCAGCAGGTTGACGGCCGGCACCAGCGAGTTGGGCAGTACATGCCGACGAAACACCGCAGCCTCGGACAAGCCTCGGGCCCGGGCGGCGGTGACATGATCGGCCTGCAGCTCCATCAACATACTCGCCCGCAGGTTGCGCACCAGCACCGCCGACAGCGCCAGGGCGATGGTCAGGCACGGCAACACCATATGGTGGGCCTTGTCCAGCCAGGTCCGCCCATAGCCAGACACCGGGAACAGGCCCCATTGCACGCTCAGCAGCAGGATCAGCATCAAGCCCAGCCAGAATGCCGGCATCCCCAGGCCGACCGTGGTGAAAACGCGGATCAGGTTGTCCGCCCAACCGCCTTTGTGGCGCGCCGCTACTGTCGCCAGCGGCACCGCGATCAGCAACGCCAGGGCCACGCTGCCCAGCACCAGCACCAGCGTCGGCTCGATGCGGGTAACGATCAGTTTCAGCGCGTCGACCTTGTACAGCAGCGATTGGCCGAGGTCGCCCTTGAGCAGGTTTTTCAGGAAGTAGAAATATTGCAGCCACAAGGGCTGGTCGAGGCCGAACTGGGCACGGATTTTCAGCAGCGCATCCGGCGTACTGCGCGAGCCAAGCAAAGCCCGCGCTGGGTCGCCGGGGATCGAGCGCACCAACACAAAAGTGATCAGGCTGATGCCAAACAGCACCGGCAGCAGTTGCAACGGCCGGGACAGGACAAAACGGTAACGCGCCAGGTTCATCCGTCAGCCTCGGTTGCGAGCGAGAAAGTCCAGCAGCACCGGGAAGTATGCTTGAGGTTCCTCATAAAACGGCATATGGCTGCTATTGGGGAATACGTGCAGTTCGGCGTGTGTGGCGGCCAGCTTCATGCGCATGGCGCAGGCGGGGGTCAGTTCGTCGTGCTGGCCGGTAGTGATCAGGATCGGCATCCTGAATTCAGCCATCTCCTTGAGGCGGTTCCAGTCCTTGAGGTTGCCGATATAGAGGAACTCGTTGGGCCCCTGCATGGTTGCGTAGGGCCCCATGTTCCAGTCGCCCAGGGAGCGTTTGAGCGGCTCCGGCCACTCGTCGAGGCGGCACACATGGCGGTAGTTGAGCAAGGTGATGGCGGCCTGGTATTGCGGGTGGTCGAGGGTGCCCATGGCTTCGTGGCGTTGCATCATGGCCACGGTTTCGCTGCCCAGGGCGCCTCGCAGGCGTTCGAGTTCCTGGGACAGATGGGGAATGTCGCCGACGGTATTTTCCAGGATCAGGCTTTTCAGCGCATCGGGATAATGGATGGCGTATTCGATACCGAGCCAACCGCCCCAGGAATGCCCGAGCAAATGCACGCGGCCCAGGCCCAGGGCTTGGCGCACGGTCTCGACTTCTTCGACATAACGGCGGATTTCCCACAGCGCAACATCGGTCGGTCTGGCTGATGCGCCCGTGCCAAGCTGGTCGAATGCAACCACTCGCAGGTTATGCGCTTTGAGCCAGCCATGAGCGTCACGCAGATAGTCACACGGCAGGCCTGGGCCGCCGTTGAGACACAGCAGCACTTCATCGCCTTCGCCAAAGCTGTAGACCACGAGGTTATGGCCGTCGACTTGTACGTTGTACTGCTGGTCGGGGGCAATTTCACGCCACATGCATACATTCCTTGTGTTGTATCGGCCTGGCGGGTAGCGGCCGTTTATCAGGTCAACACTACCGAGGATACCGTGCGTCCATAACCTAGTATTTCCTATAGGTTTGGCCTGGCTGTCCTTCGCCGGGGCGTGGCATTCTACTTGCAGCAAGTCGAGATTCAAATGAATTCGGGAGCAGAACGGATGCTGGCCAAGCTGACCGCCTTCAATAATCGCCTCATGCCGGGCAGGAGCCTGGATGAACAGATGGACAATACGTTTATTCTCGCCCAACAACTGGGCTTCGATGCGCTGGTGTACGACTACACGCCGGTGCCCATCGACCTCAATGGCACGCTGATTACCCCCTCTGTGTTGCAACTGCGCAACACACCGCCCGACTGGCACGCCTTATGGTGCAGCGAAGGGTTTTACCAGATCGACCCGGTGCAGCACCTGGCGTTGAGCACGGTATCGCCGTTTGTCTGGTCCTATGAAGCGAAAACCGAGACCGCCCTGCAAAAAATCATCGACCCGTGCCACGCCCCCGTTTCCTCGTACCTGCACGAACGTGAACTGACCTGCGGCGTCAGCGTGCCCATTCACTTGCCCCGTGGTGGCTTCGCATCGCTGACCGGCCTGCGCACCGGCAAGGCGCGCACGGTATTGAAGGACGCACAGCACACATTGGCCGACTTCAGCCTGATCACCCATGCCCTGCAGGAAGCGGCTTACCCGTTGTTCAGCAAGGAACTGCGCGCCTACCCGCACATCCACCTGACCAAGCGCGAACGCGAATGCCTGAAATGGGCCGCCGATGGGCTGACCGCCGCCGAAATCGCCACCAAACTGAGCCGCTCCCTGGCAGTCGTCACCCTGCACCTGGCCTCGGCCATGCACAAACTGGGGGCTAAGAACCGCGTCCAAGCGGTGGTGCGGGCCACGCATTACCGCTTGCTGGAAGGTTGAGTTTTCGCAAAAACCTAGCTGTTTTGCTAGTTACCTAAACTTTTTGTTCAGATTATCGTAACCCTGATCATTTTTTTCAGAGGGTACGAAATGGAATTCATCGAAAAAGTTCGCGAAGGCTTCGCACCCTTTGGCGCCTACCAGACCTGGTATCGCGTCACCGGTGACCTGGGCACGGGCCGCACGCCGCTGGTGATCATCCATGGCGGCCCGGGCTGCACCCACGATTACGTCGATGCCTTCAAGGATGTCGCCGCCAGCGGCCACGCGGTGATCCACTATGACCAACTGGGCAACGGTCGCTCCACGCACCTGCCCCACAAAGATCCTTCGTTCTGGACCATCGGTCTGTTCCTCGACGAGTTGAACAACCTGCTGGACCACCTGCAGATCAGCGAGAACTACGCGATCCTCGGTCAATCCTGGGGCGGTATGCTGGGCAGCGAACACGCGATCTTGCAGCCCAAGGGCCTGCGCGCGTTTATCCCCGCCAACTCACCAACCTGTATGCGCACCTGGGTCAGCGAAGCCAATCGCCTGCGTAAACTGCTGCCCGAAGGCGTGCACGAAACCCTGCTCAAACATGAACAGGCCGGCACTTATCAAGACCCGGAATACCTGGCGGCCTCGCGGATTTTCTATGACCAGCACGTGTGCCGGGTCAACCCATGGCCCGAGGAAGTGGCGCGCACCTTCGCCCAGGTCGACGCAGACCCGACGGTGTACCACGCCATGAGCGGCCCGACTGAATTCCACGTGATCGGCAGCTTGAAGGACTGGAACGTGATTGGCCGCCTGGACGCGATCAAGGTGCCGACCCTGGTGATTTCCGGTAGGCATGACGAAGCCACACCGCTGGTGGTCAAGCCGTTTCTGGATGAGATAGCAGACGTGCGCTGGGCACTGTTTGAAGACTCCAGCCACATGCCCCATGTGGAAGAACGCCAGGCGTGCATGGGGACCGTGGTGAAGTTTTTGGATGAGGTGTGTTCAATGCCGCACAAAGCCCGCAAGGCTGGCTAGATTCCAATGTGGGAGGGGGCTTGCTCCCGATGACGGTGTATCAGTCAATATCTTCAGTGGCTGACACACTGCTATCGGGAGCAAGCCCCCTCCCACATTTTTAGACCTCAGTGGTTTCGGGTTTTGCAGCTTTCTTTGAGGTATCCGCTACCAGAGGAATCTCCTTACCCTCTGCATCAAACAACTTCCCGCCCCGGTAATAATCCCCATCACGCAGCGCGGCCACGTCGCGAAAGCACAGGCTGCGCTCAGTCCCCGCCACAAACACTGACTGCTGGTCCGAGTTACCCGCGGTGAAGTGGTTGAACGCCAGGTTCAGCAGGATCGCCATGATTGCCGACGAACTGATGCCCGAGTGGAAGATGGTCGCGAACCAGCTCGGGAACTGATCGTAAAAGCTCGGCGCGGCGATGGGGATCATGCCAAAGCCGATGGACGTGGCAACGATGATCAGGTTCATGTTGTTGCGGTAATCCACCTTGGACAGCGTACGAATACCGCTGGCGGCGACCGTGCCGAACAACACGATCCCCGCGCCACCCAGCACCGAGGTGGGCACCGCCGCGATCACCCGCCCCATAAAGGGCAACAGGCCCAGCACCACCAGGAACACCCCGCCGGTGGCCACCACAAAGCGGCTCTTCACACCGGTCACCGCCACAAGGCCGACATTCTGGGCGAACGCGCTTTGGGTGAACGAACCAAAGATCGGCGCGAACATACTCGACAGCATGTCGGCGCGCAGGCCATTGCCCAGGCGCTTGGAGTCAACCTTGGTGTCGATGATCTCGCCCACTGCGAGGATGTCCGCCGAAGTTTCCACCAGCGTCACCATCACCACGATGCACATGGAAATGATCGCGGCCACATGAAAGGTCGGCATACCAAAGTGGAAAGGTGTAGGAAAGCCAAACATCGGCCCTTGCGTGACGCTGGAGAAGTCAGCCATGCCAAGCAGTACGGCGATTACTGTGCCGATCACCATTGCCAGCAGGATCGACAAACGCGAGATCGTGGCGCTACCGATTTTGCTCAATAGCAGCACCAGCACCAGAGTCAGGGCCGCGAGGCCGACATTCGACATGCTGCCGAAATCCGCCGCACGGCTGTTGCCGCCCATGGCCCAGCGCGCAGCCACTGGCATCAGCGTCAGACCGATAGTGGTGATCACGATGCCGGTCACCAGTGGCGGAAAAAATTTGGTAATGCGTGAAAACACCGGGGTGATCAACAGGCCGATCAACGACGCGGCCATCACCGCACCGAGAATTGCCGGAATACCTCCCGCACCGTCGCTGCCGACAATCGCCACCATGGTCGCCACGCCCGCGAACGACACGCCCTGCACCAGCGGCAACTGACAGCCGAAGAACGGCAGGCCAAGGGTTTGCAGCAACGTGGCCAAGCCACCGGCAAATAACGACGCGGCAATCAACAGACCAATATCCGCCGGCGACAACCCGGCGGCCTGGCCGACGATCAACGGCACGGCGACGATGCCGCCGTACATGGTGAGTACATGCTGCAGGCCGTAAGCCATGTTGGCGGCAACGCCCAGATTTTCATCTTCGGGCCGCTGCGGTGACGCCTTCGGGATAGTCATGGTGAGGGGTTCTCTGTTTTTGTTGTGCGCTCACTGTATGCAATATTCAGACTGTATGTCCATAGAGTTGTATACAATCAATCGAACAAGATACCCTCCCGCGGCGTTACAAAAATAATCCGGCCGTCATGAGCCAGAACGCCAAAGGACAAAAATAATGAAAAAGGCACTACAGGGCGCAACCGTTGCATTGACCCTTCTGGGCGGTGGTGAGGCTGTCGCGGTGGAATGGATGAACAACAGCGTAGGATTTCGCTACGGCCAGCACTTCACCAATCCGAACAACCCCGACGATTTCAGCAAGCGTATCTACAGCTTCACCCACGCCAGCGGCTACCGCTATGGCAGCAACTTCCTCAACCTCGATGTGTTTCTGTCCGATAGCCGTGACCCACGCAAGGGTACCGACCATGGCGGCAGCGAGGTGTATGCCGTGTACCGGCACCAGCTGTATGCCTCGCGCGTGTTCGATCTGCCGCCGGGCACCGGGTTGATCAAGGATTACGCCCTGACCCTGGGTTTCGACGCCAACCGCAACAACAACTTCGCCTCAGCCAAAAAGCGCGCGCTGGTGATCGGCCCGACCTTGAAGTTCAACACCGTCGGCGTGCTGGACCTGAGCCTGATGTACTACAAGGAAAAGAACCACACCGGCATTCCCGGCGCGCAAGAGTCGAACCACACCTTCGACGACACCTACATGCTTAACCTGACGTGGATGCGCCCGTTCGAGGTCGGCAACCACGCGGCGAAATTCCAGGGGTTTATCAATTACGTCGGGGAGAAAGGCGAGGACTATCATGGCCGCGATACGGCACCGGAAGCGCTCATGCGCACGGCGCTGATGGTGGCGGTACGGCCGGGTAAAAGCGTCAAGCCGAACCTGTATTTAGGAGTGGGCTATGAGTACTGGCATAACAAGTTCGGCGTGGATGGTGGCCGTGGCAGCCGCACCTCAACGCCGACGCTGAACATGGAAGTCACGTTCTAACTGAAGAAACGCAAAAAAATGTGGGAGCTGGCTTGCCTGCGATAGCGGTGTATCAGTGCCAGATGGGCTAACTGACAGACCGCTATCGCAGGCAAGCCCCCTCCCACATTTTGATCGTATTGCCAGCTCAGGCGCTGGCCAGTTCGGAAGTATTGCGCTTCGGCCGCGCCAGCCAATACCCCAACACCGCCAGCGGCGCCGTCGCCAACATCACAATCACCGTGATCATCAGCGGTTGCTCGATCATCGACGACACCAACAAGCTGGCCAGGAAGCACAGCCCAAGTTGCAGGGTATTTTGCAGTGCCGCCGCCTTGCCGGAGTTTTCGGCAAATGGCATCAGCGCATTCGCCACCACGATCGGGTAGCTGGCGCCGTTGCACAGCGCCATCAGGCAGAACGGAATCAGCAAGGTGGTCAGGGTCGGCACGCTCAAGGTGGCCACCAGGTACAACGCCACCATACTCAGGCAATAGGCGCCCAGCAACCACGGCAACAGGGTTTTGCCCGCCAGGTGCTGCAAGGCGCTGCGGCAACTGTAGCCGCCAACGAGAAACGCCAGGGTCGGCAGTACGTAGCTCAGGCCGATGTCATTCGGGCTGTAACCCATGCCGCCGAGGATGAACGGCGAGGCCGTGAGCCATGCGAAGAAGCTGGCCGAACAGGCGGCGAAAATCATCACGTTGCCGGTAAACACCCGCGAGGTGAGCAACTGTCCATACCCCAGACGCGTGGGTCCGCCCTTGTGCTCCACACGCTTGGGCAGGCTACGCAGGAACAAGGTCGGCAACAGCAGCAATAGTGACACCACCAGCAACACGCCGAAGATCGCCTGCCAACCAAAGTGATTCAACACCATGGCACCCAACAACGGTGCAAGGGCCGGCGACAGCGACATCAACGGCATGATGCTGGCGAAGACGCGATGGGCCTTGTCGGCCGGGTAGCGATCGATCACCAATGCCTGCCAGCTCACGGCCGCGGCACACACACCAATCGCCTGTATAAAGCGCAGCGCCAGCAGTTGCGGGGTGGTCTCGACCCAGAACATGCCCAGGCAACCGAGCACAAACAGACTCAAGCCCGCGAGCAGAATGGGCTTGCGCCCCAGGCGGTCCGAGAGCGGCCCCCACACCAACTGCCCCACCGCAAAGCCGGCGAGAAAAATGCTCAAGCTGGCGCCCACCGCGCCAGCACCAATATTCAACTGCTCGCCCATGGCGCCAAACGCCGGCAAGTACATGTCCATGGCGAGATAGCCGAGCATACTCAGCCCCGCCAGATACCAGGTAAAACCAAAAGAATTTTTCATCGAAGCCTTGTAAAAACTGCCATCAAACTATTTGCTGACTGGCGACCATTATGAAGCTGACAAAATCTGTGTGAAGCGATAATAATTGGACACTCTCATCAATAATTTTGAAGGCAGCCCACATGTGGTCGGAATATTCTCTGGATGTGGTCGACGCCGTCGCCCGTCACGGCAGCTTCAGCGCCGCCGCCCAGGAACTGCACCGCGTACCGTCGGCCATCAGTTACACCGTACGCCAACTTGAAGAATGGCTGGCCGTGCCCTTGTTTGTGCGCCGGCATCGCGACGTGGAACTGACCCCAGCCGGCCGCCTGTTTATCGACGAAGCCCGCAGCGTGATGAAGAAAATGCTCGGCACCCGACGCTTGTGCCAGCAGGTGGCCAATGGCTGGAGCGGCCAGTTGAAGGTGGCGGTGGACTCCATCGTCAAACCCCAGCGCTGCCGCCAATTGGTGCTGGACTTCTATCGGCAGTTTCCCGAGGTGGAACTGCTGCTCGAATACGAGGTGTACAACGGCGTATGGGATGCGCTGGCCGATGAGCGCACCGACATCGTGATCGGCGCCACCAGCGCAGTGCCGGTGGCCAGTCACTTCAGCTTCCGTGACATGGGCCTGTTGAACTGGCTGTGTGTGGTCAGTGCCCGGCACCCCTTGGCGGCGGTGGAAGGCTTGCTCAGTGATGACCAATTGCGCCCTTTCGCCTCACTGTGCATGACTGACACCTCGCGCAATCTGCCCAAGCGTGACACCTGGACCCTGGATAACCAGCGCCGCCTGGTGGTGCCCAACTGGGCTTCGGCCCTGGATTGCCTACGCGATGGGCTGTGTGTAGGGATGGCGCCGGCCCATCAGGTATTGCCATGGATCGAGCGCGGCGAGTTGGTGGCGCTGCAATTGAGCCGGCCCTTTCCAGCCAGCCCATCATGCGTGGCGTGGGCGCAAAGCAAGCTTTCGCCGGCCATGGCGTGGTTGCTGGAATACCTGGGAGATACCGAAACCATGAACCAGGAATGGCTGAATGGCCCCTCCCTCTGAACCCCACACAGAACCACTGTGGGAGGGGGCTTGCTCCCGATAGCGGTGTATCAGTCAATATCTCCAGTGGCTGACACACTGCTATCGGGAGCAAGCCCCCCTCCCACACTTTGATTGCGTTTTCAATCCAGCAATCGGGTGATGGTCCGTACGATCATCTCGGCTTCCTTGGCATCCAACGTCAGCGGCGGCAACAGGCGAATGATCTTGCCCCGTGTGACGTTGATCAGCAGCCCGTGCTCCTGGGCGGCACGTTGGGCCAGGTCGCGATAAGGGCTGGCCAGCTCAATCCCGATCATCAAGCCTTTGCCACGAATTGCCCGGACGTGCGGGTGCCCATCCAGCTCCATGCGCAAGCGCGCCAGCAAGTGTTCGCCCTGGTGTGCGGCGTTTTGCAACAAGCCTTGCTCATGAATGATATCCAGCACGGTGCAACCGACACGGCACGCCAGCGGGTTGCCACCAAAGGTGCTGCCATGACTGCCTGGGGTGAACAGCTCGGCGACGGCGGCGCGGGCCAGGCAGGCGCCGATGGGCACGCCATTGCCCAGGCCTTTGGCCAGCGTCATCACGTCTGGCACGATGCCTTCGTGCTGGAAGGCAAACCAGGCGCCGGTGCGCCCGATGCCGGTCTGGATTTCGTCGAGCATCATCAGCCAGCCGTGGCGCGTGCAGTGATCGCGCAAGGCTTTGAGATAACCCACTGGCGCCACCACCACACCACTTTCACCCTGGATCGGCTCAAGCAGCACAGCTGCGATGCGCGTGCCGAACTGCGCAGTGATCACCTCCAAAGCCTGCATATCGCCAAAGCCTACCTTGATGAAATCCCCCGGCAGGCGCTGAAAGCCCAGGCGCACCGACGGCCCGTCACTGGCGGCCATGGTGCCCAGCGTGCGGCCGTGAAAGGCGTTCTCCATCACCACCACCAACGGTTGTTCAATGCCTTTTTTCCAGCCATGCAAGCGCGCCAGTTTAAGCGCTGTCTCGTTGGCCTCGGCGCCGGAGTTGTTGAAGAACGCGCGATCGAGCCCGGACAGCTGCGCCAGGCGTTGGGCCAGCCGTTGTTGCCAGTCGATGCTGTAGAGGTTGGACGTGTGCAGCAGCAAACCGGCTTGTTCGCTGATAGCTGCCACCAGCCTGGGGTGGGAATGGCCGACATTGGTCACCGCTACGCCGGCGACAGCGTCCAGGTATTCGCGGCCCTGCTGGTCCCAGAGGCGCGTGCCCAGGCCACGGGTGAAGCTCAGGGCCAAGGGTTGGTAGGTGCTCATCAGGCAGGCGGCGGTCATGGTTGCGGCTCCAGTGCATCGTTGCGGTGATGGAAGTATCGTTAACCACCTGCGCTGGATAAACTGCGAATATCTGCAATGACTTTAAACCAGGGCTTGATAATGGATCTGTTCCAGGCAATGTCGGTGTACGTGAAAGTGGTCGAAACCGGCAGCATGACTGCCGCCGCGCAAGAATGCGGGATGTCGACCACCATGGTGGGCAACCATCTGCGGGCGCTGGAGCAACGGTTGGGCGTGAGCTTGCTCAAACGCACCACGCGTAAACAGAACCTGACCGAATTTGGCGGGCAATATTACCAGCGCTGCATGGAAGTGCTGGGGCTGGTGGCGGACTCCGAACTGCTGGCCGAGCAAATCCACAGCGAAGCTCCTAAGGGCAGCCTGCGCATCACAGCGCCTCCCGTGTTCGGCACCGAACGCCTGGTGCCGGCCTTGAGCGAATTTTCCCAGCGCTACCCGCTTATCGACCTGTACGTGGTGCTGGGCAATGAACGCATGGACCTGGTCGACAGTGGCTTCGACGTAGCGATCCGTCTCGGTGAACTGGGGACCTCCAGCCTGATCGCCCGGCCTATGCAGCCCTATACGCTCACCCTCTGCGCATCGCCTGCCTACCTGGCGCGACGCGGCACGCCGCAGACCCCGCAGGACCTGCAACAACATGACTGCCTGGCATTCGCCTACCCTGCGAACGACAACTGGCGTGACACCGACAAACTGTGGCGCATGAGCGAGGATGGCAGCGAGGTGGAGGTTCCGGTGGCGGGGTCATTGACCATCAACAGCTCGCAAGGCTTGCGCCAGGCGGCCGTCAACGGCATGGGCATCACGATGCTGGCCGACGCCTTGGTGCAACCGGACCTGGAGAGCGGCAAGCTGGTGGCCCTGTTAACCACGTATAAATTGCCCAGCCGCCCGATGCACCTGCTGTATCGCCATGACCGTTACCGCCTGCCCAAGCTGCGGGCATTCGTCGATTTCGTCATGGAAAAGTGGGCACATTAAAGGCCACGCCCAACGCCCGCAGACGCGCGGCGGTGCGCTCGGCAGATACATGATGAATGCCCTGCCAACCCAAGGCGATAGCAGCCTCGGTGTTGCCGACGACATCGTCAATAAACACCACTTCACTCGGTTTTACGTCCGGCAGGTGAGCGCGGACCTGATCAAGGCTGGCGTGGTAGATCGCCGGGTCAGGCTTGATCAATTTCAATTCGCCGGACACGACGATGTTTCGAAAGAGTTGCAGGAACGGATAGTGGGCCCGGGCGTAGGGGAAGGTCTCCGCCGACCAGTTAGTAAGCCCGAACAATGGCATATCGGCTTTGTGCAACGCCTTGAGAATCGCCACGCCGTCGGCTAACTCACCGCGCAGCATCTCGTGCCAGCGCTCGTAATAAGCCTGGATCAAGGTGTGGTGATCGGGGTGTTGGTCAATCAGGGTGCGGGTGGCTTCGGCCAGGGTACGACCGGCATCTTGCTCGGTGTTCCAGGCCTGGGTGCAGATGTTATCGAGGAACCACTGCCGCTCTGCCTCATCGGCGATCAGCTTGCGGTACAGGTGCTGCGGGCTCCAGTCGAACAGGACACCGCCGAAATCAAAAACTACTGCACGAATCGTCATCAGATCCTCCGTTGGCGTGGCTTGATAGCAGCTGGAGTCTGGCAGATCTGGAAGAGAGAGGCGCGCGTCGGGGCGTAAGAAGTGTCTGAAAAGACTCGGATCAAATGTGGGAGGGGGCTTGCTCCCGATGGCGGTGCATCAGTCACTATCTTCAGTGGCTGACACCCTGCTATCGGGAGCAAGCCCCCTCCCACATTTTGGTCTGGATCAGACCTTAAGCTTGAATCAGGCCGTTGATTTTGACGGTCGGGTTCACGTCCGCGTCGTAATCCACGCCCTCAACTTCAAAGCCGAACAAGCGCAGGAACTCCGCCTTATAGCCGGCAAAATCGCTGATTTCGTTGACGTTGTCATCGGTGACCTGGTTCCACAGCGCGGCCACGGCGTCCTGGACCTTCGGTTCCAGCTCAGCCAGGTCGGCGCGCAGGCGGCCATCGGCGTCGAGCTTAGGTTCTTTACCGTACAGGCTGTCCTTGAACAGGCCGTAGACTTGCTCGATGCAGCCTTCGTGGGTGCCCTGCTCTTTCATCACCTTGAACAGCAACGACAGGTACAGCGGCATGATCGGGATCGCCGAGCTGGCCTGGGTCACCACGGCCTTGAGCACCGACACGCGGGCGTCGCCCTTGAGCGCCGCCAGGTTTTCGCGCAGGGTCAGGACTTTCTTATCCAGGTCTTTCTTGGCTTCGCCGATGGAGCCGTTCCAGTAGATGTCCTGGGTCAGCTTCTCACCGAGGTAGGTGAAGGCGGTGGTCTTGGCGCCTTCGGCCAACACATCGGCGTCACGCAGGGCATCGATCCACAGCTGCCAGTCTTCGCCGCCCATGACCTTCACGGTGCCGTCGATTTCTTCCTGGGTTGCAGGCTCAAGAGTGGTGTCTACCACTACGCCCTTGTCGGTGTTGATACCGCGCAGGGTCACGGCCTTGCCGATTGGCTTGAGGGTGGAGTTGTGCACCACGCCTTGCGGGTCGGTACGGCGTGGCGCGGCCAGGCTGTAGACCACCAGGTCGATCTTGCCCAGGTCTTTCTTGATGGTGTCGATGGTCAGGCGCTTGATCTCGTCGGAAAACGCGTCGCCGTTGATGCTCTTGGCGTACAGGCCTTTTTCCACGGCAAACTTCTCGAATGCCGCGCTGTTGTACCAGCCGGCGGAGCTCAGCTTGCCTTCTTCGCCTTCTTTCTCAAAAAACACGCCCAGGGTGTCGGCGCCACAGCCAAACGCAGCACTGATGCGCGCGGCCAGGCCGTAACCGGTGGAGGCGCCGAGGACCAGCACCTTCTTGGGGCCGCCTTCGATGACGCCATTCTTGGTTACGTAGTCGATCTGCTCTTTGACGTTCGCTTCACAGCCAACAGGGTGGGCGGTCACACAGATAAAGCCACGAACCCGCGGTTTGATGATCATAAAAATTTCTGCCTCTTCCAAGGTGCCGAAGGCCAATGGTGGCCATTCAACTTCAATCGTACCGGTCTATGACGTCCAAAAAACCGAAGCGTCACGATAGTCGCAAATCTTCTGTTCTCAAAATTCAATCCACAAAACGTCGAAGCCTGCACGGCAACGGTTACAAATTGTGCAGCGGCTTCACAATTTCACCCTATTTAAAAACGCCTGCCGGCGCCAGAAACCCCTATGATGACGACATTGTTTCAATATATTTCGGCCTTGGAGCCTCGTTTCATGAGCAAAAATGCTGTCGGCAAAAAGCTGGTGTCCCTGGCGTGGGCACTCGGCGTTCTGCTGTTGATCTATTGTTTCCCGCGCAGTTGCCTGGTGTTTCTGCTGTTGGTGGTGTGCTGCGGCGTTTATGACTTCCTGCGTAACGGCCTCTACGACCGCGACACCATCAAGAAATACTTCATCGGCAACGGTCGCAATACCTGGGTGCTGGCACCGTTCAACACCCTGCTCGATCTGCTGAGCAGCCGCAACCGCCATGTCTATACGATGCAAGACCTGCCACCGGCCTGGCGCGAAGACCTGCAACAGGTGATCGACGACGCCATGGCCCGCAAGGATGAAATCATCGGGTATCTGGACGAACGCATGGCCGAGAAGAAACGCGGCATGTTGTTTTTCCAGTGGTACGGCCGCCCCATTGAGACCACGCTGGATATCCCGCAACTGCGCAAGAAATTGCCATTCGTGAAGACCATCGGTGTCTCGGTATTCAACGAGAACCGTTCCACGTCCTTTCACTTCGGCCCCCTGCGCATGATGTTCCGCGTGCTCTACAACATGGCCCCGGCGCCCCACCACGAAGGCGTGTATATCCAGGTAGGCAAGCACAAGCACTACTGGCACGACGACCCGCTGTTTATCTTCGATGACACCCTGATGCATGCGTCCTTCAACAAAAACGACGCCAAGCGCTACTGCCTGTTCATCGACATCGTGCGCCCGACCTTGCTGCCGTCAGTGCTCAACGCCGTGATCGCAGGCTTTGCCGGGCTGGTCTTTACCCTGCGTCGGGTTTTCTACAAAAACTGGAAGCTGATTCAGTAAGTTCTGCGGCATGATGGTGTTGGACGGTATTTGCGCTGGGCCTTGCGCCTGAGGTAAATAACCGTCTCGTGCGACCTTAATTGGCGCTCACCATTCTCAAGCCATCGCCCCGAAACGGGCGCGGTGGCTGTGCTTTCAAGGAATCAGAATGCCCCAACGTCAAGTCATCAATGCCTCCGTCAGCCCCAAGGGCAGCCTCGAAACCCTGTCCCAACGTGAAGTGCAGCAACTGAGCGAAGCCGGTACCGGCAGCATCTACACCCTGTTCCGCCAATGCGCCTTGGCTATCCTCAATACCGGCGCGCATATCGACAACGCCAAGACCATCCTCGACGCCTACAAAGACTTTGAAGTGCGTATTCACCAGCAAGACCGCGGCGTACGCCTGGAACTGCTCAACGCCCCGGCCGATGCTTTCGTCGATGGCGAAATGATCGCCAGCACCCGCGAAATGCTGTTCAGCGCCTTGCGTGACATTGTCTACACCGAGAACGAGCTGGACAGCCAGCGCATCGACCTGAGCAACTCCCAAGGCATCACCGACTACGTGTTCCACCTGCTGCGCAACGCCCGTACGCTGCGCCCGGGTGTGGAGCCCAAGATTGTGGTGTGCTGGGGCGGCCATTCGATCAACACCGAAGAATACAAATACACCAAGAAAGTCGGGCACGAACTGGGCCTGCGCAGCCTCGATGTGTGCACCGGCTGCGGCCCAGGCGTAATGAAAGGTCCGATGAAGGGCGCGACCATTTCCCACGCCAAGCAGCGCATCACCAATGGCCGTTACCTGGGCTTGACCGAGCCAGGCATCATCGCCGCCGAGGCGCCGAACCCCATCGTCAATGAGCTGGTGATTTTGCCGGACATCGAAAAACGCCTGGAAGCCTTCGTGCGTGTCGGCCACGGCATCATCATCTTCCCTGGCGGCGCTGGCACGGCCGAAGAGTTCCTGTACCTGCTGGGCATCCTCATGCACCCGGACAACCGCGACCTGCCGTTCCCGGTGGTGCTCACCGGGCCCAAACATGCCGCGCCTTACCTGGAACAATTGCACGCGTTCGTCGGTGCCACCCTCGGCGAAGCGGCGCAGCAGCATTACCAGATCATCATCGACGACCCCGCCGAAGTGGCGCGCCAGATGACGGCCGGCCTCAAGGCAGTGAAGCAGTTCCGCCGTGAGCGTAACGACGCGTTCCACTTCAACTGGCTGCTGAAGATCGACGAAGGCTTCCAGCGCCCGTTCGATCCTACCCACGAAAACATGGCCAGCCTGCAACTGAGCCACGCGCTGCCGCCCCATGAACTGGCAGCCAACCTGCGCCGGGCGTTCTCGGGGATTGTGGCGGGTAACGTCAAGGACAAGGGCATCCGCCTGATCGAAGAGAACGGCCCGTATGAGATCCACGGCGACCCGGCGATCATGAAACCGCTGGATGAATTATTGAAGGCGTTCGTGGCCCAGCACCGCATGAAACTGCCGGGCGGCGCGGCGTATGTGCCGTGCTATCGCGTGGTGCAGTGAGGTAGCGGCGGTAGGTCATAGTTTGTATCTGTTTGGGGCGTAGCCAACGGTGTGAGGATCGAGCATTCGGACTAGGGTTTTACTACCGACTGACTCACACCTGCGAGCGACCTATGGACCAACGGATATTGTCCTCTGTCATTCCTTACCCTAAGGTAAGGAATATCACGATGGAGATCTTCACTATGGCTACCGCCACACTCACTTCAAAAGGGCAAATCACCATCCCTGTCCAGGTCAGGACAGCCCTGGGCCTGGAAACAGGCGACCGGGTGGAATTCGTCGAGATGGAAGACGGCAAGTTTTCCATGATCGCCGCCAGCAAAACCGTCAAGGACCTCAAGGGGTTGATCCGCAAACCCGCTCACACCGTGTCTATCGAAGACATGAACCGAGCCATCGCGGCCCAGGGAGCAACCGCTGGATGATTGGCCTGGATACCAACGTGCTGGTGCGTTATGTGACCCAGGACGACCCGGTTCAATCAGCTAAAGCATCCCAACTGATCGAATCGCTCACTGCCGCCTCACCCGGTTTTGTCAGCCTGGTGACGCTTACGGAGCTGGTGTGGGTGTTGCAGTCCTGCTACCAGTCGACCAAAAGCGACGTGGTGACGGTGCTGGAAACCTTGCTGCACACACGGGAACTGACCGTCGAGCACGCCGATATCATCTGGCAGGCCCTGCGCAAGTTCACCGCAAGCAAAGCGGACTTTGCCGACTGCCTGATCGAACGCTGTGGCCACGCGGCCGGTTGCGAGTACACCGCAACGTTTGATCTGAACGCGGCCAAGGCAGCGGGGATGAAACGGATCGGCTAGGCCGGCTTTTTTGTAGGAGCGAGCAAGCTCGCTCCAATGGGAGAAAGCGTTGGGTCAGCGAACCCAGCCGCCGATCTGCCAGTGGTAGCCATCATTACGCTGCACCCAGTGCGGGTGTACATAACGATAACCCTGACGCACCGGTTCCCAATGGCCGTGCACTGCTACATAACGCCCGCCTTCCCAACGCCAGTAACCGCGTGACCAGATATAACCTTCGCGCACCGCCGGCTCGACTTCGATCACCTGCACCGGCGGCGGTTGCGGCGCCACCACATCAACGTACTCGTGTTGTACCGGCCTGCGCTCATGCACAACACGCTCTTGCACACACCCGGAAGCGGCGACCACCATGGCGGCCAATGCTGCATAACGTAGCAACATACAAAACCCTCGGGCGCGAACGCCCAACACCTGCATCAGAAAGAAATCCTTCCTTTGTTGCAGCCGGGCCCTGCTTGGGCCTGGGTTATTTTTAACAGGAGATGTCTGTCGGGTTGCTGAACCTGTAGACCTTTAACGTGCCTCCCGGCGACCGCCATGGTGATGAATCTTCATACCGGACCAAAACGTCCCAGCACAGTCTCGACAAAGCGCCGCAACTTGGCGGTGCGCTGGCGGTTTGCGGTATAGACCAAATGCATCGACCGGCTCGGAGCCTCAAATTCCGGTAGCACCCGCACCAACTCGCCACTCGCCAACGCCGTTCGCAGAAAGTCTTGCGGGCCGAGCACAATGCCAAAGCCATCCAAAGCCGCCGACATCAAGGCCCGGCTTTCATTGATGAGCAAACGACTGGCCACCTGTACCTTGTAGGAAACCGTGCCCTGGAAGAACACCCACTCTCGATCCGCCGGACGCGATGAAAAGGCGTACCCCAGGCACTCATGATGTTCAAGATCTACCGGCTTCTGCGGCGTACCTCGCGCCATCAGGTAAGCCGGCGCAGCGCAGGCCACCAACCGATAAGGTGCAAGGGGCCTCGCCGTCAGGCCGCTCGTGCCCAGCGGACCAATGCGAAACGCGGCGTCGTAGCCCTCCTCCACCAAGTCAACGAAACGATCCGTCAGGTGCAAATCGACTTCTACCTGTGGGTTGTCACGTAAAAACCCGGTAATCAACGGCATCAGGCTGTAGGAGCCAAAGGTCACCGGGGCAGTGACCTTCAGCTTGCCGCGCGGCGTGTCGTTCATGATCTGTGCCAGGGAGTCGGCGGCCTCGGCCTCCGTCAGGATATGCTTGCAGCGTTCGTAATACTCCCCTCCCAGTTCAGTCAGGCTTTGTCGACGCGTAGTGCGGTTGAGCAATCGCGCACCCAAACGTTGTTCCAACGCGGTGACATGCTTGGCCACCATCTGCGGCGACATGCCCAAGCGTTCGGCGGCCCTCGCATAGGAGCCCAATTCAGCGGCTATCACGAAGGCGTTCATGCTTGATAGGCGGTCCATCATTCCCAACTCCCAGTAACAACACCTACACCGAAATGCTGATTTATCACGTTATGGTTGCCAATCATCATAGCCACTTCCTACTTCCACTGGAGCAAGCACATGAAGATTGGCGTGATTGGAGCAGGTTTTATCGGGCGTGCCGTGGCGCAACTGGCGCTTGCCGCCGGGCATAAGGTGATGTTGAGCAATTCCCGCGGCCCACACACCATGAGCAGCGTGGTGAGCGGCATACTCGGCGTGCAAGTGGGCAGCGCGGATGATGCCGCCAGGTTTGGCGATGTGGTACTCGTGGCGATTCCGCTGGAGCACTACCGCAGCGTCCCTGCCCAATGGCTGGAGGGCAAGACGGTGATGGACGCCAACAATTACTACCCCGACCGCGATGGGCATATCCCGCAACTGGACCGGTTTGAAACCACCACCAGCCGATTGCTGGCCGACCATTTGCCGCAATCACACGTGGTAAAAGTATTTAATGCGATCTTCGCCCCAGACCTGACGCAGGATGCCCGCCCGCGCGGCGCTCCTGACCGCCGCGCATTGCCAGTGGCAGCAGATGACGCTGCGGCAAAGGCGCAAGTGATTAGGTTACTCGACGAACTGGGGTTCGATGCCGTGGATGCCGGAGGGCTGGATGAAAGCTGGCGATTCGAGCGGGCTAAACCGGCGTATTGCGTGCCCCTGAACCAAGCGGGTTTGAAGGCTGCGCTGGCAGCGGCCGAGCGTACGGCTGAGCTTCCCCCGGTGGAGCGACACCCACCGCGCGCCTGATCATTCACGCACAAAAAAGCCCGCTGACCGTCACCGGTTCAGCGGGCTTTTTCGTGGGTATTGCTTACAGCGCCAGGTCAGACGCCGGCTTGCTTGGCTCAGCCGCAGGCTTGGCAGCCTCGGTAGCCTGTGGAGCAGCCAGTTGCGGGATCGCAGGTGGCGGGGTCAGTTGCAGGATACCGGCGGTGTAGGCCCATTCCTTGGCAACCGCTTCAGGGCTGTCGTTCAGCTTGGTGCCGTAGCTTGGCACGATCTGGTGCAGTTTTTCCTGCCAGGCCGGGCTTGCTACCTTGTCCTTGAAGACTTTTTGCAGCACGGTCAGCATGATCGGAGCTGCGGTGGACGCGCCTGGCGATGCACCCAGCAGGCCGGCAATGGTGTTGTCGGCAGAGCTGACCACTTCGGTACCCAGCTTCAGCACGCCACCTTGCTCTTCGTCACGCTTGATGATCTGCACACGCTGACCGGCTTGCCATAGGCGCCAGTCCGATTGCTTGGCGTTCGGGAAGTACTCTTGCAGCGCCTTGAAGCGGTCGTCATCGGACAGCATCAGTTGGCCAGCGAGGTACTCGACCAGTGGGTATTCACGAATACCGACTTTCGTCATTGGCCAAATGTTGTGGGTGGTGGTGCTGGTCAGCAGGTCCAGGTACGAGCCTTCTTTGAGGAACTTGGTCGAGAAGGTCGCGAATGGGCCAAACAGAATCACGCGCTTGCCATCCAGCACACGGGTGTCCAGGTGCGGAACCGACATCGGTGGCGAACCTACCGAAGCCTTACCGTAGGCCTTGGCCAGGTGCTGCTCGGCGATGGTCGGGTTCTCGGTCACCAGGAACGAACCACCGACTGGGAAGCCTGCGTATTCCTTGCCTTCAGGAATACCCGACTTCTGCAGCAGGTGCAGGGCACCGCCGCCGGCGCCGATGAACACGAACTTGGCGTCGGTTTCAGTCTTGGTGCCGTCTTTGAGGTTTTTGTAGCTCACACGCCACGAACCGTCGGCGTTCTTGGTGATGTCCTGCACTTCGCTCGACAGCTTCAGGTCGAACTTCGGCGTAGTTTGCAGGTGAGCGACGAACTGGCGGGTGATCTCGCCAAAGTTCACGTCGGTACCGATCGGGCTCCAGGTGGCGGCGATCTTCTGCTTCGGATCACGCCCTTCCATCATCAGCGGAACCCACTTGGCGATCTGCGCCGGGTCTTCGGAGTACTGCATGCCAGCGAACAGCGGGCTGGCCTTCAGGGCTTCGTAGCGCTTTTTCAGGAACTTGATGTTGTCATCGCCCCACACAAAGCTCATGTGCGGAGTGGAGTTGATGAACGAACGCGGGTTCTTCAACACGCCCTGCTGAACCTGCCAGGACCAGAACTGACGGGAAATCTGGAACGCTTCGTTGATCTCGACCGCTTTCGGGATCTCAACGTTGCCGTTCTTGTCTTCCGGGGTGTAGTTCAGCTCAGCCAGGGCCGAGTGACCGGTACCGGCGTTGTTCCAGCCATTGGAGCTTTCTTCGGCCACGCCATCGAGGCGCTCGACCATCTCCATCGACCAGTCCGGCTCCAGCTCATTGAGCCAGACACCCAGGGTTGCACTCATGATGCCGCCGCCGATCAGCAGCACATCGACTTTCTTTGCCTCTTCCGCGTGAACGGACGTGATCCCCATCGACAAAGCCAGCCCCAGCAGGGCAGTGTTTACTTTTTTAAACATCAGTAGCACCTATGATAAAACGCCATCCGCCCTACCGCCCCCGATCATGAGTAACCCTCGTTCACGCTACGTCAGGCAACGTACCGCGGGGTCTGCACATTCACATGAAGGCTGCAGGGTGGGCACACAAGGCCGATGGATCGACCTCACTGTT
Organism: Pseudomonas sp. W15Feb34; assembly: GCF_023127765.1. NCBI lineage: Bacteria > Pseudomonadati > Pseudomonadota > Gammaproteobacteria > Pseudomonadales > Pseudomonadaceae > Pseudomonas > Pseudomonas sp. W15Feb34. Next base: position 120,363 of record NZ_SPKN01000037.1, on the reverse strand, counting down.
ATGTCCCTTCTGCGCTGACTTCTTATCGTTATTGGCTTCAGCTACCTGGGCGACAGCCAACCGCTGGGACGTATACGGGTGTACGCACCAGGGAAAGACTAGACCAAGACGGCGCGCAGAATATCACGCTAAACAGCGTTTATGCGCCGTTTGGCCAATTGACAGGCCTAAATCGCGGGTTTTAATGCGCCGGTGTCAAGCCTGACAGCCGCGACCTGCGGTCACAGGCCTGGAACTCTCACGCAAATGGCGGTTCTAGACACCTTCGCCGTTGCCTGCGTAGCATCGGCAGCTGTCCTTCGTGCACACCTTCCACACAGAGTTACCCATGACTACCCAGCAAACACCCGGGCACGTACTGCCCGCGCGCAGCGCCGCGAAAATGGAAGCGGCCATGGCCGTAGGCGCCTTCGCGATCGGCACCGGCGAATTCGCCATCATGGGCCTGATGCCCGACATCGCCCAGAACCTGGGCCTGAGCGAACCGCAAGTCGGCCACGCCATCAGCGCCTACGCCCTGGGCGTGATGGTCGGCGCCCCACTGCTGGCCATCCTCGGCGCCAAGCTGCTGCGCAAACACATGCTGCTGTTACTGATGGGCCTGTACGCCCTGGGCAACTTCGCCACCGCCTTCACCCCCACCTTCGGCTCGCTGGTGGCCTTCCGCTTTATCAGCGGCCTGCCCCACGGCGCCTACTTCGGCATCGCCGCCGTGGTCGCCTCCAGCATGGTGCCCACCGACAAACGCGCCGGCGCCGTAGCCCGCGTGATGATGGGCCTGACCCTGGCCATGCTGCTCGGCAACCCCATCGCCACCTTCCTCGGCCAACACCTGGGCTGGCGCTCGGCGTTCGCACTGGTCAGCGTGATCGCCCTGCTCACCATCGCCCTGGTCTGGCAATTCGTGCCCCACCGCCACGACGAACAACGCAGCGACCCACGCAAAGAACTGCGCGCCTTCACCAAACCCCAGGTGTGGATGGCCCTGTCCATCGGCGCGATTGGCTTTGCCGGGATGTTCTGCGTATTCAGCTACCTGGCGCCAACCATGCTGGAAGTGACCAAAGTCTCGCCGCAGTGGATTCCGTTTGGCCTCGCCGCATTTGGCATCGGCGGCATCATCGGCAACATTGCCGGTGGCAAACTGTTTGATCGCATGCAGTTTCGAGCCGTAGGCTTGATATTGGTGTGGTCGATGGCCGTGCTGCTGTTCTTCCCCTTCGCCGCCTCGTCGCTATGGGGCGTGCTGCTGAGCATGGGGTTGGTTGGCACTATGGTTGCGCTGGCAGCACCGTTGCAGATTCGCCTGATGGACATTGCCCACGAAGCGCCAAGCCTGGCGGCAGCGTCCAACCATGCCGCGTTCAACCTGGCTAATGCGCTCGGCCCGTGGTTTGGCGGCATGGCCATTACTGCCGGTCTAGGCTGGACCAGCACCGGCTACATCGGCGCCGCAACAGCCCTGGTCGGCCTGGGCCTCTACCTGATCGCTCGGCGTCTGAAAGGCGGCCACTAACGCCACAAGTTTTGCGCCGATCATAGATCCAATGTGGGAGGGCGCTTGCCCCCGATAGCAATGGGCCAGTCAACACACCACTGACTGACCCCCTCCTTCAATCATCATGCAACAACCCCGAACCATACTCCCCATAACTACTCCCCAGCCCACTGCCGCCAAAATTCATCTTGGCGGCTTTGCTGGGGCTGTGGTCCCCAAACGACTGGCATCCGCCTGAAAAGCACGGGTCACTGCTCACGGCTGGTGAAGATGAACAAGCACTCAACATCAACGTGCCGGTGATCATCACGACTTTGACGAGATTCGAGATCATGATTTTTCAACTCCCTGTGGGCTGGAGGCGCTGGGGTCCTCTCTTGCAGGCAATCGTAGGCCTCAAAGGCGCAGGGAATTATGAAACTTTGCTGGGGGACAGCATGAGTTCAGGTTGCCGCCTTGAGGTAAGGCGGCAGGGTTGGCTGTCAGGCTTTGACTGGGGCGGTTACAGGCGCAACTTGCTCCTGGGCTCGGTCAACGAGCAGCGAGCTCAACTCGATTAACTGCTGAATGCCTAGGGCGATGGCGCGCTGGGAATCGTCGAGGTCGAACGCCAAAGTGGCGGCCATTTCGTTGGCGGATGCTAGGTTTTCGGCGGCGTTGGCCAGGAGGGTTTCAGGGTCGATGGTTGGGTTTACGAGGAATAGGCTGTTACTTGGACATTCGATGGACGATTTACTTTGATCAAGTGAAGGACTGCGAGTGTTGTGGTGCATGGGCGAAGCTCCAATATTCGGGAGTTAAAAACGCCTTAGCAATACGGACTTCCACCTCCGGCCACTGGGTATTCAGCGGCTCGACGAGATTAGCTATGGATGGTCCAAGGAGCAAGCCGAAAAAGCGTAGGATATTTCCTGTAAATCCTGACCTATCCCCATAGATCACTCTGTCGCTTCATACGTTGCACCTTTCATCCTGTAGAAGCCCCTCCTGTGTACCGGTATTGAGTGCGCACATTTTGAAGTCGCTCAAGTGCCCGTTTTCTTGACGCCTCGAAAAACACAAAGTATTTTTCAGCTCCCCTCCTTTTCGGCTACCTCTGCCGTGCACCGCCCAGGCGTTAACTCGCGAAGCGGTCATACAGATACCGACACTTACACGGCCGCTATTTACCGGCGAGCCTATATTTCGATATCGAGTGTATAAGGTTGATTTCATGATCATTCGCCAGGCAAGTGCTGCCGACTATCCGCAACTGCTCGACATTTGGCTGCGATCCGTTCGCGCCACTCACCACTTTCTTCAAGAGTCCGACATAGAAGCGCTGCTTCCGCAGCTCCGCGACATCTATCTACCCGTTGTTGACGTATGGGTTGCGGTAGACGTCAAAGACCACCCGCTTGGCTTTATTGGACTCAATCAAAGCCACGTAGAAATGCTCTTTATTGATCCTGATCTTCGCGGCCAAGGTATGGGCCGTGCACTACTAGATCACGTCCGCAGTTCGCGCTCTACAATGAGCGTTGACGTAAACGAGCAAAACCCCCAGGCGGTAGGCTTCTATCTCCATTACGGGTTCGTTCAAACAGGCCGCTCTCCTTTGGATGGTGAAGGCAGGCCGTTTCCGTTACTGCACATGAACTTATCCCGCTAAGAGCACGATAAAGAATCGGCCCTACACATTCGTGTAGGGCCGATTCACAAGTAGTGAAACCAGGCCCCCAGGACTGAAAAGAGGCCGTGCGTTCGGGGAAAAGGGGGGAAAAGGGGACAGATTTATTTAATATTTGGGGCTCGCGCCACCCAATCAACACCCAGCCCCCTCGGACCCATTCCTGATAAACTGCCCACCCTTCGCATTCTCCATCCAAGACTCCAATGCCTTCAGCCATAGCTCCACCGCAAGCCCTCTCCCGCCGCTTCTCCGTCGCCCCCATGATGGACTGGACCGACCGCCACTGCCGGTTCTTCCTACGCCTGCTCTCCAAACACGCCCTGCTCTACACCGAGATGGTCACCACCGGCGCTATCCTCCACGGCGATCACGAGCGCTTCCTGCGCCACAACGAAGCCGAGCACCCGCTGGCGCTGCAATTGGGCGGCAGTGTTCCGGCTGATCTGGCCGCCTGCGCCCGTATGGCCGAAGCCGCCGGTTACGACGAAGTGAACCTGAACGTCGGCTGCCCCAGCGACCGCGTGCAGAACAACATGATCGGCGCGATCCTCATGGCGCACCCTGCCCTGGTAGCGGATTGTGTGAAGGCGATGCGCGATGCGGTATCGATCCCGGTGACGGTGAAGCACCGTATCGGCATCAATGGCCGGGACAGTTATGCCGAGCTGTGTGATTTCGTCGGGACGGTAAAGGATGCAGGTTGCACCAGTTTTACCGTGCATGCGCGGATTGCGATTCTGGAGGGGTTGTCGCCCAAGGAGAACCGGGACATTCCGCCGTTGCGTTATGACGTGGCGGCGCAGTTGAAGCGGGATTTTCCGGAGTTGGAGATTAATCTCAATGGCGGCATCAAGACGTTGGAGCAGTGCCAGGAGCATTTGCAGACGTTTGATGGGGTGATGTTGGGGCGGGAGGCTTATCACAATCCGTATTTGCTGGCCGAGGTGGATCAACAGCTGTTTGGCAGCACTGCGCCTGTCATCACCCGCGCCGAGGCGCTGGCACAGTTGCGCCCGTATATAGCCGAGCACTTGGCAACAGGTGGCTCGATGCATCACATCACGCGCCACGTTCTGGGGCTGGGAACCGGTTTCCCGGGGGCGCGTAAGTTTCGCCAATTGTTGTCGGTGGATATTCATAAGGCGGTGGATCCGTTGGCGTTGCTGGATCAGGCGGGGGAATTGTTGGAGGGGCGGTGACGGGTTGGGTGTCAGTGGGGGTATTTGGGGCTGACAGACCGCTTTCGCGAGCAAGCCCGCTCCCACAGTTTTGAGCGATGTGTGTCAGGTGAATGTCAGTGGCTGGACTGGCGTTATCGCAGGCAAGCCAGCTCCCACAGTTTGACTGATGGGGGTCAGGTGAATGTCAGTGGCTGGGCTGGCGTCATGCAGGCAAGCCGGCTCTCACAGTTTGATTGGGGTGGTCATCGGGCAGTTGGGTTGAACCTGCCAGCGATTTTGCCCTCCTATTGTGCACCACTGCCGGTAATTCAAACGGCCGTTTCCAGGTTATTGCCCTCGCAAACGACCTAACGCATTTGCGCCCTTGAGCGCCTGCCAGCGCTCGGGTAATGTCACTAGACCCACAGGACAGAGCACGCCCATGACTTCCAAGCTGGAACAACTCAAGCAATTCACCACCGTCGTAGCCGATACCGGCGATTTTTCCACCCTCGCCAAGCTCAAGCCGCAAGACGCGACCACCAACCCTTCCCTGCTGCTCAAGGCTGCGTCGATTCCTGGCTATGCCAAGCTGCTGGATGAGTGTGTGCAGGATTGCAACGGCGATGTGGGCCTGGCCAGTGACCGCTTTGCGGTGGCGGTAGGTCAAGAGATTCTAAAAGTAGTGCCGGGCCGTATTTCCACTGAGGTGGATGCGCGCCTGTCGTTCGACGAGGCCGCGATTCTCAAGCGTGCGCACCGTCTGATCGACCTGTACGACAAAGCCGGGGTTAGTCGCGATCGCGTGCTGATCAAGATCGCCTCCACCTGGGAAGGCATCCGCGCCGCGGAGAAGCTGGAAAAAGAAGGCATCCAGACCAACCTGACGCTGTTGTTCTCCTTCGCCCAGGCCGTTGCCTGTGCTGAAGCAGGTGTGTTCCTGATTTCGCCGTTCGTGGGCCGTATCTACGACTGGTACAAGAAAGCCAACGGTAACGACTACACCGGTTCCGATGACCCGGGCGTGCAGTCGGTGACGCGCATCTACAACTACTACAAGGCCAATGGCTACAAGACTGTGGTGATGGGTGCGAGCTTCCGTAACCTGAGCCAGATTGAAGAGCTGGCCGGGTGTGACCGCCTGACCATCAGCCCGGACCTGCTGGAGAAGCTGGCGGCGGATGAGGGCAAGCTGGAGCGCAAGTTGGCGCCAGGCCATGCCGGTGAGGCGCGGGTGCATATGACTGAAGCGCAGTTCCGCTGGGAGTCCAACGAGGATGCGATGGCGACTGAGAAGCTGGCAGAGGGTATTCGCCAGTTTGCTCGGGATCAGGAGAAGCTGGAGGCGTTGTTGTCGGCCAAGCTGTAAGGGCAGATAGCAGCAAAACGGGCGGCACCTGTGAGGGTGCCGCCCTTTTTTGTGTGCGCCAGCCTCAAGCCAGTCGCAGATCAACTGTGGGAGGGGGCTTGCTCCCGATTGCGGACTGTCAGTTGGATATGTGCCGACTGATACACCGCTATCGGTAGCAAGCCCCCTCCCACATGGGTATGTGTTTCGACAGGGAAGCCGTCAGTGGCGCTCTAGGGCGTTGACCAGGTCGTGGAAGGCTTCGCGGTTGGACTCGTTGAGGCCCATGAGGATCTTGTGCGCTTCCAGCACCTTGACCCGTACGATCTCTTCGGACTGGTCTTGCGACGGCAGGTCGGTGAGGCATTCCGGGCAGGGAATTGGGCGGTCAACGATGTTGAACACCTGGTCGAAGCCCATCGACTGCAATAGACGGGTGATGTCTTCGTGGGTGGTGACCACAGTCGGCAACAGGCCGACCTTCTGCCGCGACAGAATCGACAGCTTGGCCAACAGCCCCAGGGTGGTGCTGTCGATGCTGCGGGTTTCGGTCAGGTCGATCACGATCGCCGAGAAGTTCAGCGCTGTGAAGATCCGCTCAATCGTCGCATCCAGGGCCGAACACAAGGTCAGGCGCACTTCACCGACAAACTTCAGGACGAAGGTCCCGTCTTGCTCGGCGAATTGGATTCTTCCGGTACTCATCAAAGATTCCTGCTCAACACCAATAGGGCGATATCATCCGGCATCTCCCCTAGCGTGGCCAATCCAAAAACCTGCCGCAGGCCATCCAGGCTGCCGCCCGCCGACTTGACCTTTTGGGGCAAGGCGGCTTCTTTCTCTTTGAGTGTAGGCTCTGGAAGAAGGTCCAGGATGCCATCGGACATCAGCGTCAGGCTGAAGGTCGGCGGCAGTTCCAGGATGTGGTCTTCGTAGGTGGCTTCGTTGAACAAGCCCACCGGCAGGCCACGCCCTTCCAGATAGCGCACACTGTCAGGAGTGTACAAAACAGGCATCGGCAGGTGACCGCCAATGCTGTAGGTCAAAAGACCGGTTTCTTCGTCGATCACGCCGCCGACCATCGTCACGTGCTTGCCCAGCTTGCAGCTGATCAGGCCCCGGTTGATGTGGCCCAGCACCTCGGAAGGGGTGAACTCCGGCAAGGTGCCATTGCGCTTGGACTCGAACAACAGCCGTGTGGTCATGAACTTCAACAACACGGTCACAAAGGCAGAAGAGGCGCCATGGCCGGAAACGTCGGCCAGGTAGAACGCCACGCGTCGCTCATCGACGCGGAAGTAGTCGACAAAATCACCCGACAGGTACAACGACGGGATGATCTGGTGGGCAAACTTGAACTCGTCGATGCTCCAGGGGCTCACCGGCAGCATGTTCATCTGCACCTGGCGACCGGCGTTCTGGTCTTCCTGGAGCAGATTCAGGCTGGCTTCGAGCTCGCGGTTGGCGGTCTCGAGCTTTTCGCGGTAGCGCTGGTTTTCCAGGAGCAGGCGGGCACGGTCCAGGGCGCGGCGCACCGAGTGCTCCAGCACGGCCAGGTCTTCCAGGGGCTTGATCAGGTAATCGGCAGCGCCCAGGCGCAGGGCTTCGACAGCGTCGTTCATGACACCGGCACCGGACACGACAATCACCGGCGTTTGCGGGGCAAGCTCGGTCACCTGGCGAATCAGCTCCAGGCCGCCCATCTGGGGCATGCGCAGGTCGCAGATCACAAGGTCGGGCTTGTCGCGCTCGAATACCTGGAGACCCTGTTGGCCATTACTGGCCTGCAGGACGCTGAAGCCACTGTCTTCCAAGTAGGCCGCGAGGCTCGCGCGCACTACTTCGTCGTCATCGATTATCAGCAGCGTGGCACTGGTTTTTTGCATGTGGGCAAACGGCGCCAGAATTAGGTTGGCGTAGGCGGCTCGGCAATGGCCGGGCTCACGTACTGGATTCGCTTTCTAGCCTCTCTGTCCTACAAAGCATTGGGATTTCGCCCATGCACAACGGTAAAGCAGAGGTGCCCTTCTAAGGCGCAGACGGTACTCCCATCCGTGAGGGGTTTCAAGCTCATGGCGATGGTCGCCGGGCGTCTTTACCCTGCAAATCACCGGGAGTTATAAGAACCGCTTGGACCACAACACAAAGTAAGGTTGGAGCACGCATAAAAAAAGGCGACCATCAAGAGGTCGCCTTATTTCATTTCAAGATGTCACGGCTTAAAAGTCGTCGACAACCTTGCCATCCTTGACCTTGAACTCACGGTTCTGCAGGTAGGCGTTACGGATAAAGGTGTACTTGTCGCCGCTGATCAGCTTCTCGCTGTCGAGCAGGCTGGCGCGCACGTCAACGACGTTGAGGCCGAAGGTGCTGTTACGCCAGCCGATGTCGTTCATGTAGCGGTACGGCTGGGTGTAGCTGTCGACGTACTTGGACGGCGCATCACGCAAGGTGCTTGGGCCCAGCAATGGGATCATCACGTAGGGGCCGCTGCCGACGCCCCAGTAGCCGAGGGTCTGGCCGAAGTCTTCGTCGCTGCGCTGCAGCCCCATTTTGGTGCCGACATCGATAAAGCCCAGCACGCCAAAGGTGGTGTTGACCAACAGGCGAGCGGTGTCGACGCCTGCATTGTGCGGCTTGAGTTGCAGCACGTTGTTGGCCAGGTTGCCGACATCGCCGATGTTACGGAAGAAGTTGTGAACGCCGTCCTGCACAAACTGCGGGGTGACGAACTGATAGCCCTGGGCGATCGGCTTGAGGGCGTAGGTATCAACGGTGTCGTTGAAGGTGAAGATCGGGCGGTTGACGCTTTCCCATGGATCATCTTCCGACGCGGCTTGAGCGGCGAACGGTGCCAACAGGATGGTGGCACACACCGATAGCTGAGCGAAGTAGTGGCTCCAGCGCATAGCTTTTGCTCCTTGAATGGTCTGTCATGGGCGCTATGCCCTGAATAAGGCCGTCAGTATATGACGGAAGTGTGTGTTTAGGCAGCTACCAGGGTCCTGTCTCACGAAAAATGCACAAAATTCCTACAAACACTGTCAGTGTCATGGCCTTGTCATGCCACCCCGATAGTGTTGCTGCTATTTCAGGGACGTTCAGATGCCACACGCCGAGATTGCCATCGCCACAGCCTCCTCGTTGACCGCCGTGCTATTTGGCCTGAGTGGCTGCCTGGTGGATTTCGGTTCCCTGGCGCGTACCGACTCGCCCTGCCCCGGCTGCGTGGCTACACCCGGCGCCTTGAAAAGCCTGCGTAGCCTGAAAGAACAAGGCGTGCCCTGCGCCTGGCTGGATGAACTGCCCCCATCGGTGACCGCGCCCCTTTCCGCCAGCCTGCCGAGCTGGATCAAGGCCGCCTCGCCCTCCTCCATCCGCTGGCCCGCGCCCCACGCCTGCTGGCAAGCCTTGATGGAGTTGAACATTGAGCGCCTGGAAGGCTGCGTGCTGGTCAGCGGCGAGCCGCGCCTGCTGCAATCGGGCTTGAATGCCGGGTTGTGGACTATCGGCCTGGCGTCCTGTGGCTCGCTCTGCGGCCTGTCACCCGAGCAATGGCAGGCACTGACCGCGCAGCAACGCGAATACAAGCGCGGCAAGGCGACGGTAGCGCTCTATGGTCTGGGCGTGCACTCGGTGATCGACCACCTGGGCGAGTTGGGCAGTTGCCTGGCGGACATCAGCCTGCGCCGGCTCAAAGGCGAGAAGCCCTGATCAAGATCATGCACGGTTGGCCGCAGTGGATTAATCTACAGGCCAGCCCGTAGACCTTTCACGGCGTGCCGTGGTCTATGCCAGTGACTATCGATAAAAGGAAAGACGTCATGCCTGATCGCAAAAAGCTGGAAGAACAGGTCGAGATTCTGCGTGGGCAGTTGGAACAGGAGCCGCCGCTGTCGGAAGAAAAACGTGAAGCGCTGGAAGCCCTGATTGCCAAGTTTGAATTACAACTCGAACTTGAACCGGCGACTCAGACACCCAGTATTTCCGACGATGTGAATCAAGCGGCCATAGAGTTCGACGCTGAACACCCGGTCATTTCCGGGACATTGCGCAATATCATGATCACCCTGGGCAATATCGGCATCTAACCCGAACACAGGCCCAGCAAAAAACCAAAATGTGGGAGGGGGCTTGCTCCCGATAGCAGAAGTTCAGACACAGATGCTGTGACTGACACGCCGCTATCGGGAGCAAGCCCCCTCCCACATTTAGTTTTGTGTGCAGGCCTACTGGCGCGCCAGGCGCACGTTCAGGAATTGGGTGTTCTCAGTGCTGCGGTACGGGTTGATATCCAACCCTCCTCGACGCACATAGCGCGCATACACCGTCAACTTCTCCGGCTTGAGCAAGCGCTGCAGGTCGAGAAAGATGCGTTCCACGCACTGCTCATGAAAGTCCGAGTGCTGGCGAAAACTCACGATATATTCCAGCAGGCTGGCGTGATCCAGCGCCGCGCCACGGTACTCCACCACCACACTGCCCCAATCGGGCTGGCTGGTCACCGGGCAGTTGGATTTGAGCAGGTGGCTGTGCACACTCTCCTCAACAACACGCGAGTCATCACAGCGCAGCAGCTCCGGGCGCGGGTGCTCGTAGCTGCTGACATTGATATCCAGGCCGTCAATACACGCACCCGGCAACGCCATCACACCTTCGGCCTCGATGTCGGCCAGGCTGCGGATGCGCACGGTCACCGGCTTGCCGGCAGCGGCGCTGAGGTCAGTGCGCAAGGTAGCTTCAAGGCTTTGCGTATCGGCAAACGCAGTCTGGTTCAGCGAGTTGAGGTACAACTTGAACGACTTGGACTCGATGATGTTCGGCGAGTCCGCCGGAATGCTGAACTCACCGATGGCCACCACCGGCTTGCCCGATGGCAGCAACCAGGACAATTCAAAGCAGTTCCAGAAATCCACGCCCTTGTACGGCAGGGTGTCGGCGCTCAGGCCCAGTTCGGCCCACTTGGCGGCACGCGGAATCGGGAACAGCAACGAAGGCGTATAGGTAGAGATGTATTCACTGGACTTGCCCAGCGGCGAATGTTCGGCTGCGGGATGCATGGCGGAAACCTGGCTAAATAAACCGCGCCAGTCTACCAGCCTTTGCCCCCTGCCTTAACAAACGCCTCACTCAACGGTCAGCTTGCCGACCATGCCCGCCTGATAATGGCCGGGAAGGTTGCAAGCGAACTCCAGGCCAGTGGCCTTGGTGAAGGTCCACGTCAGTTCGGCCGTCTTGCCCGGCTCCACCAACACACTGTTGGGATCGTCATGCTTCATGCCGCCCATATCGCCGTGGCCCATGGCGCTGTGGTCCATCTTGCCCATACCGGTGGCGGTGAGCATGCCGCTGGCTTGCATCTGCAGCATCTCTTTCTGGTGAGCGGCATGCATCGCCGCGTCGCCCAGGTTGAATTCGTGGAGCAACCGGCCTTTGTTGACCAGTACAAACCGCACGGTTTCACCGGCTTTTACGTCCAGGCTCTTGGGCTCGAAGGCAATGTCCTGCAGGGTGACTTCCACGGTACGCGTGGCCTTGGCTGCCGGAGCCGGCTGGCCGAACGCGTAACCATGAGCCGCATCCGCCAGCGCATTGAAGCTAAGCGCCAATAAGCAGCCCGCCATTAACAGGGATGTACGCAACGCCATTTCTCACGCTCCAAAAATAGGTGACCAGCTTGGGCCGCACTTTAAGATAGCCTCGCTGCCAGCCAGCTGACTGCTAGATTACAACTTTGTCAGCTTGCGCCCATACCCTTGCGCCCACGGTATAAAGGCCCGCGCTTACCCCTTGCCAAGAGCCCAACATGAAACTGCTGATCGTCGAAGACCAACCCAAAACCGGCCACTATCTGCGTCAAGGCTTGGCCGAGGCGGGCTTTACCACCGAACTGGTGGCCGACGGCACGACCGGCCAGCACCTGGCGCTGAGCGGGGATTATGACTTGTTGATCCTCGATGTGATGCTTCCGGGCCGCGACGGCTGGCAGATCCTGCAGGCGGTGCGCAGTGCCGGCCTGGACATGCCGGTGCTGTTCCTCACCGCTCGCGATGCGGTGGAGGACCGCGTACATGGCCTGGAACTGGGCGCCGACGACTACCTGGTCAAGCCCTTCGCCTTTTCCGAACTGCTGGCCCGGGTGCGCACTTTGTTACGCCGTGGCAGCAGCACACCGCAGGAAACCACCCTGCAACTGGCCGACCTGCGCCTGGACCTGATCCGTCGCCGCGTCGAGCGCGACGGCCAGCGCATCGACCTCACCGCCAAGGAGTTTGCCCTGCTGGAAATGCTGCTGCGTCGCCAGGGCGAGGTGCTGCCCAAGACGCTGATCGCGTCCCAGGTGTGGGACATGAATTTCGACAGCGACACCAACATTATCGAAGTGGCGATCCGCCGCCTGCGCCTGAAAGTCGACGATAACTTCCCCAACAAACTGATCCACACCGTGCGCGGCATGGGTTACGTGCTGGAGGAGCGCTTCACGTGATCAAGCGCCTGTCCCTGACCAGCCGCCTGGCGCTGCTGTTTGCCGCCTGCACCGCGGTGGTCTCGTTGATCGCCGGCGTACTGTTCAATCGCGCCAGCGAAGCGCACTTCGTCGAGCTGGACCAGCAACTGCTCGACAGCAAGCTGGTGGCCCTGCGCAGTGCCTTGCAGGGTGTCGACTCACGTGAAGCCTTCGCCCTGCGCGGCCCGCAATTGCGCGCCGAGCTGGATCACCAGCCCGACTTCACCGTGCGCATCACGGCGGCCGGCCAGCGCTGGGTGGACGGTGCGCCGAACCTCAGCGTGCCCGCCGCCCCGGGCCTGCACAGCCTGCAAAACGCAGGCACCGACTACCGTGTGTACAACGCGCCGTTGACGCCCGGCCAACCCGGTTCGCCACAGCTGAGCCTGATACTCGACATCACCCACCACCAGCACTTCCTGGAGCATATGCAACGCTTGATCTGGCTGACCGTCGGCCTCTCCGCGCTGGCTACCGCCCTGCTCGGCGCCTGGGCTGCGCGCAGTGGGTTGCGACCGTTGCGGCGCATGGGCGAGGTGGCCGCCAGCGTATCAGCCCACTCGCTGACCCAACGCCTGCCCCAGGCGCAAATGCCGGTGGAGCTGGCGGAACTGGCCCAAGCTTTTAACGCCATGCTGGAGCGCCTGGACGACGCGTTCCAACGCCTCTCGGCGTTTTCCGCCGATATCGCCCACGAACTGCGTACCCCGCTATCGAACCTGCTGACCCAAACCCAGGTCATTCTCACCCAGCCACGCCCACTGGAGGATTACCGCGAGGCGCTGCACAGCAACCTGGAAGAGTTGCAGTGGATGGCGCAACTGGTCAACGACATGCTGTACCTGGCCAAGGCCGACCACGGCTTGCTGATGCCCAACCGTGAAGCCCTGAATCTGGGCGATGAGGTCGACGCACTGTTGGAGTTTTTTACCCTGCTGGCAGAGGATGCGCAGGTCACGCTGGTACGCGAAGGCAGCGCCCATACGCTGGGCGATCGCGGCATGTTGCGCCGGGCCCTGTCGAACTTGCTGGATAACGCGCTGCGGTTTACTCCACCAGGCGGTGAAGTGCGGGTGCGGATAGAGAGTGGCGTGACACTGACAGTTGAGAACACCGGGGAAGGTATTCCTGCGCAGCTGTTGCCGCGGTTGTTTGACCGGTTCTACCGAGCCGACCCGTCAAGACGGCCAGGCAGCAGTGAACATGCGGGGCTGGGGTTGGCGATTACCCAGTCGATTGTGCGGGCGCATGGGGGGAGGATTTATTGTGAGTCGCAGGCGGGCTGGACCAGGTTTGTGATTGAGTTGCCCAAGGGAGATTGATGCAAGCTGGGCCGGCCCTATCGGGGGCAAGCCCCCTCCCACATTTTGCCCTCATTGTTCCTGTATAAACGCGGTCCAGTGTGGGAGGGGGCTTGCCCCCGATAGCGGTCTAAGACCTTACGAATATCTCAAGGCATGGGCCGGCTCAATCTTCGCCGCCCGATACGCCGGGTAAATCGTCGCCAAAAAGCTCAACACAAACCCCGCCGAGCAAATCAGCAACACATCCCCACCTTGCAGCTCCGAAGGCAGGTTGCTGACAAAATACACATCCGAACTGAAGATATGCTGCCCGCTCACCCGCTCCAGCCAACCTACCAGTTCACTGACGTTCAGCGCCGCAATCACCCCCAGTACGCCGCCGATCAAGGTGCCGACCACGCCGATCACCGTGCCCTGCACCATGAAGATAGCCATGATCTGCCGAGGCGTGGCGCCGATGGTGCGCAGGATCGCGATGTCCGCGCCCTTGTCGTTCACCACCATGATCAACGTGGCGATGATGTTGAACGCAGCGACTGCGACGATCATCAGCAACAACAGACCGATCATGGTCTTTTCCATCTTCATCGCGCTGAACAGGCTGCCCTGGGTGTGGGTCCAGTCATCCGGCTTGTAAGCCGCGCCGAGGCTGGCAGCGATATCCGCCGAGACTTTGGGCGCTGCGTACAGGTCCTTCACCGCCAGGCGCACGCTTTGCACCTGGTTGGGCTGCCAATGCTGGATTTCTGCCGCGTCGGCCATGTGGATCAGGGCCATGGAGCCATCCAGCTCGGCGCCGACTTTGAAGATACCCACCACGTTCAACCGCTGCATACGCGGGGTGATGCCACCCGGCGCGCTGCTCAGTTCCGGCACGATCAGGGTCAGCTTGTCGCCCACGTTCAGGCGAAAGCGCCGCGCGGTGATATCACCGACCACCACGCCAAACTCGCCGGGTTTGAGGTCGTCCAGTTTGCCGCGCACGATGTGCTGGGTCACGATCGACACCTTGCCTTCCTGGGCCGGGTCGACGCCGCTGATCTCGATCGGCTGCATGGCGCCCTTGTAGGAGAACATGCCGTCCATCTGCGTGAAGGGTACGGCGGCGGTGACTTGGGGATTCTTCATCGCCGCGGCCGCCACCGGTTGCCAGTCATCAATCGGCTTTACGCCGACGATGGTGGCGTGGGGCACCATGCCGAGGATGCGCGAGCTCATTTCGCGCTGGAAGCCGTTCATCACAGACAGCACCACGATCATGGCCAATACGCCCAGGGCGAGGCCGATCATCGAGGTCATCGAGATAAACGAGACAAAACGGTTACGGCGCTTGGCGCGGGTATAGCGCGTGCCGATGAAAATGGATAACGGTCTGAACATTCGCGTACACCGCCTGAAAAAATGAAAAAGCCCGACGCCAGGCGCCAGGCTTGAAACAGGTCAGATGGCGACCAGGTGACCTTCCTGCAGGTGCAACACGCGGTCCATCTGCCGGGCCATGCTCATGTCATGGGTCACCACCAGGAACGCGGTGCGCATCTGGGTGCTCAGTTCCAGCATCAAGTCCTTGATGCCCTGGGCGGTGTGGGAGTCGAGGTTGCCGGTGGGCTCGTCGAGCATCACCAGGCCCGGGTTGTTCACCAGGGCGCGGGCAATCGCCACACGCTGGCGCTCACCGCCGGAGAGTTCGGCCGGCTTGTGCTCCAGGCGATGGCCGAGGCCGACGCGTTCCAGCAAGGCGGTGGCACGTTGGCGCGCCTCCGGGATCGCGGTCTTGCCGATCAACAGCGGCATGCACACGTTTTCCAGGGCGGTGAATTCCGGCAGCAGGTGGTGAAACTGGTACACAAAGCCCAGCGAGCGGTTACGCAGTTGGCCTCGGGCCTTTTCATTCAACGCCGACAGTTCTTCGCCGGCCAGCCATACGCTGCCCTGGGACGGCGTATCGAGGCCGCCCAACAGGTTCAGCAAGGTGCTTTTGCCGGAGCCGGAACTGCCGACGATCGCCACGCGTTCGCCCGGATGCAGTTCCAGTTGCAGGTTCGACAGCACGACCACCGATTCCGGGCCTTCCTCGTAGGATTTGCCCAGGTTGCGGCAGCTCAGGATTGCTTTTTCACTCATGCCCGATTCACTCATAACGTAATGCCTGTGCTGGCTGGGTACGTGCCGCGCGCCAGGCTGGATACAGGGTGGCAAGGAAGCTCAGGACCAACGCGGCGCCGCCCACCATCAGCACGTCCTGGGTTTGCACCTGGGACGGCAAGTAGTCGATGAAGTAGACGTCAGCGTTGAGAAACTTGTGGCCGATCACTTTTTCAAGCAAGGCGATGGCGGCGCTGACGTTCAGCGCGGCCAGAATGCCCACCGCGGTACCGATCAGGGTGCCGACCACGCCAATCACGGTGCCCTGCACCATGAAGATCGCCATGATCTGCCCCGGCGTGGCGCCCAGGGTACGCAGGATGGCGATATCGCCCTTCTTGTCGTTCACTACCATCACCAGCGTGGAAATGATGTTGAACGCAGCCACGGCGACGATCAGCAGCAACAGCAGGCCGATCATGGCTTTCTCCATGCGGATGGCCTGGTAGAGGTTGCCGTGGGTACGGGTCCAGTCGCGGGCGTAATACTCGGATTCACCCAAGTGCTGGGCAATTTCCCAGGCGCCGCGCGGGGCGTCGAACAGGTCGTTGAACTTCAGCCGCAGGCCCTGCACCTGGTCGGGCTGCCAGCGATGCAGGCGGGCCAGGTCGGTGAGGTTGGTCAGGCCGATGTAACCGTCGATCTCGCCGGCGCCGACGTGGAAGGTGCCCACCACGGTAAAGCGCTTCATGCGCGGGAACATGCCGGCCGGGGTCACGGTGACTTCCGGCGCAACGAAGGTCAGCTTGTCGCCAACCCCCACGCCCAGCTTGGCTGCGGCCTTGTCACCAATAACGATGCCGAAGCTGCCGGGCGCCAGCTCGTCGAGCTTACCTTGCAGCATGAACTTGTCGATGATCGAGACGTTGCGCTCCTGGGCCGGGTCGATGCCATTGAGCAGGATCTTCTGCACCTTGCCGTCGTTGGTCAGCAACCCCTGCATCTGGGTAAACGGCGCGACCGCCACCACCTTGGGGTTCTGCTTGACCTTGGCGGCCAGGCTTTGCCAGTCGTTGATGGGCGCATCGCCCTCAATGGTCGCGTGGGGCACCATGCCCAGCACGCGGGTACGCATCTCATGATCGAAGCCGTTCATCACCGACAGCACCACGATCATCACAACCACGCCCAGGGCGAGACCGATCATCGAGGTCAAGGAAATGAACGACACAAAATGATTGCGACGCTTTGCACGGGTATAACGCGTGCCGATAAAAACGAAGAGAGGTCTGAACATGTCGGGGCTTGTTCGGAGGAAAAGAAGACGTCCCGGTGGCGGGGTCTGGTAAGCAGCTTTACACTCAGACCATTACCGTTACCTGGGGTTCGCCATGTCGACATTAGATGAAGAAGAGCGCCGCGAATACTACCGTATCGACGACATGATCGCACTTCAAATCAGCACATTGTCTGGCCCCGACGCGGCGAGCAAGGAAGTGTTGCTGGATGATTCGCCGCTGTTCAATCTGCTCAGCGAACTGCACCTGAGCGAATTCGAAGCCCAGCACCTGCTGCGTCAGATCAGCGAGAAAGATCGCAGCCTGGCGGCCTTCCTCAAAGTGCAAAACAAGCGCCTGGATCTGCTCAGCCAAGTCATGGCCCGCGGCCTGCTGGCTGAAGTGGGCGCGCCGCAACCGGTGATTCTTTCCGAAGGCGGCATCGACTTCCGGCACCCTACCCCGCTGGCCCCCGATACCCATCTGGCAGTCAAGCTGGTGCTGATGCCCCAAGCGCTCGGCCTGTTACTGCGCGCACGGGTAACCCATTGCGATCCCCAGGGCGAGGGCTTTGATGTGGGCACGGAATTCGAATCCATGACCGATGCCCAACGCCAACTGCTGGCGCGCTACATCCTGCAAAAGCAGGCGCAGGAACGCCGTCTGGCGCGAGAGCAAAGCGACGACCTCTGAATACCTATTCATTCCGCCAGCGATCCTGGCGCAAAGGAGCAACTGTGACCCTGATCTACGGCCATCGCGGTGCCAAAGGCGAAGCACCGGAAAATACCCTGACCAGTTTTCAGGAATGCCTCAAGCACGGCGTACGTCGTTGCGAACTGGACCTGCACCTGTCCATGGACGGCGAGCTGATGGTCATCCATGACCCGACCCTCAAGCGCACCGCCGACCGGCGCGGCAAGGTCGTCGAGTACTCGGCGGCTGATCTGGTGAAGATGGACGCGCGCAAAGGCGGCCCGGGTTGGGTCAGCCCGTGCCCGATCCCACGCCTGGAGGAGCTGTTCGAAAAGTGCGACTTCGATCACTGGCAACTGGAAGTCAAAAGCGCTTCACGCACTCGCGCTGCAACCACCGTGCTGGCAATCCGTGAGATGGCCGTACGCTTTGGCCTGATGGACAAGGTCACGGTGACCTCAAGCTCTCGGGAGGTGTTGAAAGCCGCGGTAGAACTCACCCCGGACCTGTCACGCGGCCTGGTGGCCGAATACGCCTGGCTCGACCCGTTGAAAGTCGCGCAGAACTACGGCTGTGAGTACCTGGCATTGAACTGGACGTTATGCACCCCTGAGCGCCTGGAGAAAGCCCAGCGCCAGGGTTTGCATGTATCCGTGTGGACGGTCAACGAACCTGCGCTGATGCGCAGGCTCGCCGACTTCGGCGTAGATAGCCTGATTACAGACTTTCCCGGTTTGGCCACTGCCACTCTCGGGAATTACTGAAATCGGTCTCCCCGGCCGGCTCAGGCCACCGGCCGGAGCCGCTCAAAAAAGCCGGTTGAGGCCGTCGTAGGCGGCTACCCGATAGGCTTCGGCCATGGTCGGGTAGTTGAAGGTGGTGTTGACGAAATACTTGAGGGTATTTTGCTCACCCGGCTGGTTCATGATCGCCTGGCCAATGTGCACGATCTCCGACGCCTGGTAGCCGAAGCAATGCACGCCGAGTACTTCCAGGGTCTCGCGGTGGAACAGGATCTTCAGCATGCCTTGCGGCTCACCGGCGATCTGCGCACGTGCCATGCTCTTGAAGAACGCCTTGCCGACTTCGTAAGGCACCTTGGCCTTGGTCAGTTCGTGCTCGTTCTTGCCGATGGAGCTGATCTCGGGAATCGTGTAGATCCCGGTCGGTACGTCGTTCACGTAGCGCCAGCTGCCGTTGTCGACAATGCTGCCAGCGGCCGAGCGGCCCTGGTCATGGGCGGCACTGGCCAGGCTTGGCCAGCCGATCACGTCACCGGCACCGTAGATATTGGTTACGCAGGTGCGGTAGTTCTCGTCCACCTCGATCTGGCCACGGCTGTTGACCTTGACCCCGATATTTTCCATACCCAGCTTGTCGGTGTTGCCGGTACGGCCATTGCACCACAGCAAGGCGTCGGCCTTGATCTTCTTGCCGGACTTGAGGTGCAGGATCACACCGTTGTCCAGGCCTTCGACCCGCTCGTACTCTTCGTTGTGGCGCACGGTGATGTTGTTGTTGCTGAAGTGGTAGCTCAACGCCTGGGAAATTTCCGAGTCGAGGAAGCTCAGTAACTGGTCACGGTTGTCCACCAGCTCCACCAGTACCCCCAGGCCGCTGAAGATCGAGGCGTATTCGCAGCCGATCACGCCGGCGCCATAGATGATCAGTTTGCGCGGGGTGTGGCCCAGGCTGAGGATGGTGTCGCTATCGTAGATACGCGGGTGGTGGAAATCGATGTCCGCCGGGCGATACGGGCGCGAACCGGTGGCGATGATGATGTGCTTGGCCACCAGCTTCTCGACCACGCCATTGGCGCAGACCACTTCGACGGTTTGCTCGTCGGCGAAGCTGCCGGTGCCGAAGAACAGGTCGACGCGGTTACGGGCGTAGTAGCCGGTACGCGAAGCGACTTGCTTGGAGATGACTTTTTCGGCGCTTTTCAACACGTCCGGGAACGAGAACCAGCGCGGCTCGCCAATGGCCCGGAACATCGGGTTGGTGTTGAACTGCATGATCTGGCGCACGGAGTGACGCAACGCCTTGGACGGGATGGTACCCAGGTGGGTGCAGTTACCGCCGACCTGACGACGGCTATCGACCATCGCCACCTTGCGCCCTGCTTTGGCAGCGTTCATCGCCGCACCTTCTCCAGCCGGGCCGGAACCCAGTACCACCACGTCGTAGTTGTAGACAGCCATGCGTACTCCTCAGAACAGGCCAGGCGTACGGTTGGACGCCGGGCTAAATCATGCCGCGGCCAGCGGTCATGAAGGACAATTTGGCTCAAGTGTGTGAACCGGGGCACAGTCTATAGAAGGCCGAGCGCCGCGAACATTAACCCTTGGTCGCGTCGTAGGCCAGTGTTGCCATACTACAGGACGCAAATCAGCGCCGAATTGAGGGTGAGCCTTATGCGACAACTATTTTTTTGTTTAATGCTGATAGTGTCGCTCACGACGCACGCCAACGATGCAAAGCGGCTCAAGCAGGCAAGCTTCCCCGCACAGGTCGAGGGGCTGGCCCTGAAAAACCAGGCGGTGTTCAACTATCTTTGGGCGGATGTGTATGCGGCGGCGCTGTATGCACCGGCTGACCTCGCTGCAAAGCAAGCCTGGGAGCAACAGAAGGCTGTGCGCCTGGCGTTGTATTACTTTCGCGACATTGACCGCGATGATGTAATCAAGGCGGCCACGGTAACCCTGGAACGCCAGCAAGCCAATGCTCGATTAAAGCCGCAGTTGGATCAGTTGCACGCCAGCTTTCGCAACGTCCGCAGCGGTGATCGTTATGCCCTGGATTTTCGTCCGGGCCGTGGGTTGAAGCTGGAGATCAATGAGCAGGTGGTGTTCAGCAGTCGTGATGAGGAACTGGCGCGGGCCTACCTGGGCATCTGGCTGGCGCCCAAAGGACTGTCTGATGAGTTGCGCGACAAGTTGCTGAATTGATGTGTCGGCTGTAGCACCGCCATCGGGGGCAAGCCCCCTCCCACAGTTGACCGAGGCCACCCTGAAGGAATACGACCCAATGTGGGAGGGGGCTTGCCCCCGATGAGGCCCTCCAGGCAACGCAAAACCCACAGCCATAAAAAAGCCCCGAACCAGTCGGGGCTTTCTCATTCAGCCCAAAGGCTTAGCGCGGGAACGCAGGCGGGTTGACCCCAGCCATGTCTTCCATCACGCGAACCACTTGGCAGCTGTAGCCAAACTCGTTGTCGTACCACACGTACAGCACAACACGGTTGTCCTGGGTGATGGTCGCTTCAGCGTCCACCACACCGGCGTGGCGCGAGCCAACGAAGTCGGTGGAGACCACTTCCTGCGAGTTGACGAAGTCGATCTGCTTGTGCAGATCGGAGTGCAGCGCCATGTAGCGCAGGTACTCGTTCATCTCTTCGCGGGTGGCGGCTTTCTCAAGGTTGAGGTTGAGAATAGCCATCGACACGTTCGGCGTCGGTACACGGATCGCGTTACCGGTCAGCTTGCCGGCCAGCTCAGGCAGGGCCTTGGCAGCAGCGGTGGCAGCACCGGTCTCGGTGATCACCATGTTCAACGCGGCGCTACGACCACGGCGATCGCCCTTGTGGAAGTTGTCGATCAGGTTCTGGTCGTTGGTGTACGAGTGAACGGTTTCAACGTGGCCGTTGACGATACCGAACTTGTCATTCACAGCTTTGAGCACCGGCACGATGGCGTTGGTGGTGCAGGAAGCGGCGGACACGATCTTGTCGTCAGCGGTGATTTCAGCGTGGTTGATGCCGTGCACGATGTTCTTGAGCTTGCCTTTGCCAGGCGCGGTCAACACGACACGGTCGATACCCGGGCAAGCCAGGTGCTGGCCCAGGCCCTCGGCATCACGCCATACGCCGGTGTTGTCCACCAGCAGGGCGTCCTGGATGCCGTACTGGGTGTAATCCACCTCGGTCGGGTTCTTCGCGTAGATCACCTGGATCAGGTTACCGTTGGCGGTAATGGTGTTGTTTTCTTCGTCAATGGTGATGGTGCCGTTGAACGAGCCGTGTACCGAATCGCGACGCAGCAGGCTGGCGCGCTTGGTCAGGTCGTTCTCGGCGCCTTTGCGCACCACGATGGCACGCAGGCGCAGGCCGTCGCCGCCACCGGTTTTCTCGATCAGGATGCGCGCCAGCAGGCGGCCGATACGGCCGAAGCCGTACAGCACCACGTCGGTGCCTTTGCGGGCGGCAGCGTTTTGCTGGCCAACCACATCGGCCATTTCTTCACGCACGAACTGCTCGGCACTGCGGCCGGCGCCTTCCTTGCGGAATTTGTAGGCCAACTTGCCCAGATCTACCGAAGCCGCGCCGAGCTTGAGCTCGCTCATGGCTTTAAGCAGTGGGAATGTTTCGTGGACGGAGAGTTCGCTGTCGTCGGCGGAGCGATGGCGCGCAAAGCGGTGAGCTTTGAGAATCGCGATGACAGACTGGTTGATCAGGCTGCGGCCATAGATCGAGCTCACCACATTGTTATTGCGGTACAGCTGGCCGATAAGCGGAATCATCGCTTCTGCGAGTGCTTCACGGTCGATCCATTCACCAAGACACTGGTCGGGCTTCTGAGTCACGGGAACCTTCCACATGTAGGGGCAGAAAAAAGGGGCTACATTATGCCGTCCGAGTGTCCGGGGAGCAATGCGCCCCGGACAACAAAAACGGCTTGCGAAAAACTGAAACCTCGCTGGAGCCCAGTAAATACGCGGGCTCCAGAAGGCCACCAGTCGAGCGCCATCGCCGACTTGTCCGTAACCCTCCTAAACATTCGCGCATTTTGGCACTACATATTGAGTCAAAACCGGTCATTGTTTGTCTTAGCCACTACATTTCCTGTAAACCGTAATAGGCACAGTCAGCAACTGACAGGCGGCACCTGGGGCCGTTACAATTACCGACTTTGTCGCAACGCTTGGAGCTCAACCTTCCGTGCCCGTTCTGCGTCTACCGCTACTCCCTGCCGCGGCAGGTAAACAGCACTGGGGCAACCTGCCCGGTGCCGCCCTGAGCCTGGCCATTGCCGAGGCTGCCAGCGCAGCCAAGCGCTTTACCCTGCTGCTCACCGCCGACAGCCAAAGTGCCGAACGGTTGGAGCAGGAGCTGAGCTTCTTCGCCCCGGATTTGCCGGTGCTGCATTTTCCCGACTGGGAAACCCTGCCTTACGACCTGTTCTCGCCGCACCAGGACATCATCTCCCAGCGCATCGCCAGCCTGTACCGCTTGCCGGAACTGGCCCACGGCGTGCTGGTGGTGCCGATCACCACGGCGCTGCACCGCCTGGCGCCGACCAAGTTCCTGCTCGGCAGCAGCCTGGTGCTGGATATCGGCCAGAAGCTCGACGTAGAACAGATGCGCACGCGCCTGGAAGCCAGCGGCTATCGCTGCGTCGACACGGTGTACGAGCACGGTGAGTTCGCAGTGCGCGGCGCCCTGATCGACCTGTTCCCGATGGGCAGCAAGTTGCCGTATCGCATCGACCTGTTCGATGACGAAATCGAGACCTTGCGCACCTTTGATCCGGAAAACCAGCGCTCCATCGACAAGGTCGACTCGATCAAGCTGCTGCCGGCGCGGGAGTTCCCGCTGCAAAAAGACGCGGTCACCCGTTTCAAGGCGCGCTTTCGTGAGCGCTTTGACGTGGATTTCCGTCGCTGCCCAATCTTCCAGGACTTAAGCAGCGGGATTACCCCAGCGGGTATCGAGTACTACCTGCCATTGTTCTTCGACGAAACCTCCACCCTCTTCGACTACCTGCCCCAGGACACCCAGGTGTTCTCGCTGCCAGGCATCGAGCAGGCGGCGGAAAACTTCTGGAACGACGTGCGCAACCGCTATGAAGAGCGCCGCGTCGATCCGTCCCGGCCTTTATTGCCGCCCGCCGAATTGTTCCTTCCCGTAGAAGACTGCTTCGCCCGCTTGAAAAACTGGCCGCGCGTGGTCGCCAGCCAACAAGATGTAGACGCCGGCAGTGGTCGGGAACGCTTCCCCGCGGGAACCCTGCCCGACCTGGCGATCCAGGCCAAAGCCACGCAACCGTTGGAAGCGCTGTCCAACTTCCTCGGTGACTTCCCTGGCCGCGTGCTGTTTACCGCCGAGTCCGCCGGGCGCCGCGAAGTGCTGCTGGAGCTGTTGGAACGCTTGAAACTGCGGCCCAAGACCGTCGACAGCTGGCCGGATTTTGTAAATAGCAAAGAGCGCCTGGCGATCACCATCGCCCCCTTGGACGAAGGCTTGTTGCTGGACGACCCGGCCCTCGCACTGATCGCCGAGAGCCCGCTTTTCGGCCAGCGCGTGATGCAACGCCGTCGCCGGGAAAAACGCGCAGACGCCAACAATGACGCAGTGATCAAGAACCTCACCGAGCTGCGCGAAGGCGCCCCGGTGGTGCACATCGACCATGGTGTAGGCCGCTACCTGGGCTTGCAGACACTGGAGATCGACAACCAGGCCGCCGAATTCCTCACCATGGAATACGCCGAGGGCGCCAAGCTCTACGTGCCGGTGGCCAGCCTGCACCTGATCGCCCGTTACACCGGTAGCGACGACGCTTTGGCACCGTTGCATCGCCTGGGCTCCGAGACCTGGCAGAAAGCCAAGCGCAAGGCCGCCGAACAGGTTCGCGACGTGGCCGCAGAATTGCTCGACATCTATGCCCGCCGTGCCGCCCGCGAAGGTTACGCGTTCGCTGACCCGAAAGCCGACTACGCCACCTTCAGTGCCGGCTTCGCCTTCGAAGAAACTCCGGACCAGCAAACCACCATCGAGGCGGTGCGCGCCGACATGCTCGCGCCCAAGCCGATGGACCGCCTGGTGTGTGGCGACGTGGGCTTCGGCAAAACCGAAGTGGCCATGCGCGCCGCCTTTATTGCAGTGCACGGCGGTCGCCAGGTGGCGATCCTGGTGCCGACTACCCTGCTCGCCCAGCAGCACTACAACAGCTTCCGCGACCGCTTTGCCGACTGGCCAGTGACCGTGGAGGTGATGAGCCGCTTCAAGTCCGCCAAGGAAGTGAATGCCGCCGTTGCCGACCTGGCCGAGGGCAAGATCGATATCGTCATCGGCACCCACAAACTGCTGTCGGACGACGTGAAGATCAAGAATCTGGGCCTGGTGATCATCGACGAAGAACACCGCTTCGGTGTGCGTCAGAAAGAACAGCTCAAGGCCCTGCGCAGTGAAGTCGACATCCTTACCCTCACCGCTACGCCGATTCCGCGCACGCTGAACATGGCCGTATCGGGTATGCGCGACCTGTCGATCATCGCGACGCCACCCGCACGCCGCCTGTCAGTGCGCACCTTCGTGATGGAGCAGAACAAGAGCACGGTCAAGGAAGCACTGCTGCGTGAACTGCTGCGCGGCGGCCAGGTGTATTACCTGCATAACGATGTGAAGACCATCGAGAAATGCGCCGCCGACCTCGCCGAACTGGTGCCGGAAGCCCGTATCGCCATCGGCCACGGGCAGATGCGCGAGCGCGAACTCGAACAGGTAATGAGCGACTTCTACCACAAGCGCTTCAACGTGCTGATCGCCTCGACCATCATCGAGACCGGCATCGACGTGCCCAGCGCCAACACCATCATCATCGAGCGCGCCGACAAGTTCGGCCTGGCGCAGCTGCACCAACTGCGCGGCCGCGTCGGGCGCAGTCACCACCAGGCCTACGCCTACCTGCTTACACCGCCGCGCCAGCAAATTACCAGCGACGCGGAAAAGCGCCTGGAAGCCATCGCCAACACCCAGGACCTCGGCGCCGGCTTTGTGCTGGCCACCAACGACCTGGAAATCCGTGGCGCCGGCGAACTGCTGGGGGACGGCCAGAGCGGGCAGATCCAGGCGGTCGGCTTCACGCTATATATGGAGATGCTCGAACGCGCAGTGAAAGCCATCCGCAAGGGCGAACAACCGAACCTCGATCAACCCCTGGGCGGCGGCCCGGAGATCAACCTGCGCTTGCCGGCATTGATTCCTGAAGACTACCTGCCGGATGTTCATGCGCGACTGATCCTCTACAAGCGCATCGCCTCGGCCACCGACGAAGAGGGCCTCAAGGACCTGCAAGTAGAGATGATCGACCGCTTCGGACTGCTGCCCGAACCGACCAAGAACCTGGTGCGCCTGACCCTGCTCAAGTTGCAGGCCGAGCAGTTGGGGATCAAGAAGGTCGACGCCGGGCCGCAAGGTGGGCGTATCGAATTCGAAGCGCAGACGCCGGTCGACCCGTTGGTACTGATCAAGCTGATCCAGGGCCAGCCCAACCGCTACAAGTTCGAAGGGGCTACGCTGTTCAAGTTCATGGTGCCGATGGAACGTGCCGAAGAACGCTTCAATACCCTGGAGGCGCTGTTTGAGCGCCTCATCCCGAAATCCGCTTGAAGGACGCCGCCATGCGCTTGTTCCGCATTCTGAGCCTGTTGTTGGTGGTACTCACGCCTTCGGCATTTGCCGACAGCCCGTACCAGGTGGAAATGATCCTGGTGCGCCAGAATGCCGAGCCGGTGATCAACAGCCGCGCCGCGCCGGAAAACTGGGATGAAGGTGCACCGCGCCTGGGCGAGCGGCTGAGCCCGCCGCGCCTGGGCAACATCGTCGAAAAATTGCGCGCCGATTCCAACTACACCGTGCTCGCGCACAAGGCCTGGGAACAGAACCTGGGCGAGCAGCCGGTGAGGATCGCGATCACCGACGGCCAGGAGCAATTCGGCCAGTTCCCTATCGAAGGCGTGCTGAGCCTGCAACTGGGTCGTTTCACCGACATCGATGCCGACTTCTGGATCAACCAGTTCGACGGCAACGGCAGCGTGATCGCCAGTGAACACCTGGCGCAGAAAGACGTACGCACCAAGAACAACCAGCTTAATTACCTGGACGGCGGCCACCTGGCGTTGCTGATCAAGATCACCTCGCTGACCGCCAAGCCGCCCAGCGCACCACCGCCCGACATGCAGGACTGATCCAGCGCCATGCCCCTCACTTCGCCTCTGACCAAACCCCTGGCCCCTTCGTGGGCCAATCGCTTCAAAGAGCAGAGCCTGGAGCGCGGGCGGCGTTACGCACTGGAAAATCGCGTGCGCATCGTCGAGTGCGGTGACAGCACCATTACCGCCAGTTGCGAAGGCTCCGGCGGTAACGTCTATCGGCAAACCATCTCGTTGCGTGAGTCGGCCAAGGGCCTGCTGATCCTGGTGGATAGCCGCTGTACCTGCCCGGTGCACACCAACTGCAAACACATCGCGGCGGTGTTGCTCAAGGTCCAGGAAACCCTGGCCTATCCGGCGGCGACCCAGGATGCGCAACTGCTGGAAAAACTCCAGGCCGTGCTGGATAACCGCGTGGTCCTGCCGCAGGTGGTCATGGAGGATGTGCGGCCCGTGCCACGCCTGTGGCTGGCCAGCGTCGAGTTCAGCGCGTTCGAACCGCGCAACGGCAAGATGCAGCGCTATATCCAGCACCGTGCGGCACTGTCGTTCAACTACCTGGGCAATTACGTCAGTGGGCAAAAGAACGCCGATATCATCGTGCGCCAGGACACCCAAAGCCTGCGAATCAAGCGCCACCCCGAGCTGGAACAAGCCTGTCGCGAACAGCTGCGTCTGCTGGGTTTCAAGATCGCTACGCGCCAAAGCAAGGCCTTGCCTGAAAGCGCCGGCGAGCTGTTCGAGATGGTCAATGACAGCGCCTGGCTGAACTTCACGCTCAACTCATCGCCCACGCTGCGGGCCGAGGGCTGGGAGCTGCAAATCGATGAAGACTTCGGTTTCGACCTGAGCCCGGTGGACGACTGGTACGCCAGCGTCGATGAAGCGCCGGAGCGTGACTGGTTCGACCTGGAGTTGGGCATCATCGTCAATGGCGAGCGGTTGAGCCTGCTGCCGATCCTGTTGAACCTGATGCGCTCCCACACCGAGATCCTCAACCCGGAAAAACTCGCAAGGCGCCGCGATGATGAACTGATCCTGGTGAATATCCCCGGGCTGCCCAACGGCCACGGCCCGCTGCAAGTGGCGCTGCCCTACGGGCGCTTGAAGCCGGTGCTGGCGACTCTCGGCGAGTTCTACCTGCAAGAAACCGGCACCACGACGTTGCGCCTGGCCAAGGCCGACGCGATCAGGCTCAACCCGCTGGAAGACCTGCCGTTGCAATGGGAGGGTGGCGAGAAGATCCGCAACTTCGCCCAACGCCTGCGGGACATCAAGGACTTCACCTGCGTGGCGCCCGAGGGCCTGAACGCAACCTTGCGCCCCTATCAACTGGAAGGCTTGAGCTGGATGCAGTCACTGCGCCAGTTGGAAGTGGGCGGGATTCTCGCGGACGACATGGGCCTGGGCAAAACCCTGCAAACCCTGGCGCATATTCTCACCGAGAAAATCGCCGGGCGCCTTGATCGGCCCTGCATGGTCGTGATGCCCACCAGCCTGATTCCGAACTGGCTCGACGAAGCAGCGCACTTCACCCCGCAACTGCGGGTGCAGGCGCTGTACGGCGCAGGGCGCAAGAAACACTTCGCCAACCTGCACGACTACGACCTGCTGCTGACCACCTATGCCCTGCTGCCCAAGGACATCGACACGCTCGCCGCCCTGCCCTTGCACGTCTTGATCCTGGATGAAGCGCAGTACATCAAGAACCCGTCCAGCAAGGCCGCCCAGGCCGCACGCGAGCTGAATGCCCGCCAGCGCCTGTGCCTGAGCGGCACGCCATTGGAAAACCACTTGGGTGAACTGTGGTCGCTGTTCCACTTCCTGTTGCCGGGTTGGCTGGGCGACGTGAAGAGCTTCAACCGTGATTACCGCGTGCCGATTGAAAAGCGCGCCAGCGAAGTGCGACTTCAGCACCTCAACGGTCGGATCAAGCCCTTCCTGCTACGCCGTACCAAGGAACAGGTGGCCACGGAATTACCGCCCAAGACCGAGATCATCCACTGGGTCGACCTCAACGAGGCCCAGCGCGACGTGTACGAAACCATGCGTCTGGCCATGGATAAAAAAGTCCGCGACGAAATCACCCGCAAGGGCGTGGCCCGCAGCCAGATCATCATCCTTGAAGCGCTGCTCAAACTGCGACAAGTGTGCTGCGACCTGCGCCTGGTCAACGACGCCACTCTGCCGGCGCGTGGCAGCAGCTCGGGCAAGCTCGACAGCCTGATGGACATGCTTGACGAGCTGTTTGCCGAAGGTCGCAGGATTCTGCTGTTCTCGCAGTTCACTTCGATGCTGAGCCTGATCGAAATCGAACTGAAAAAACGCGGGATTGCCTACGCATTGCTGACCGGCCAGACCCGTGACCGACGTACACCGGTGAAGGATTTCCAGAGCGGCAAGTTGCAGATCTTTTTGATCAGCTTGAAGGCCGGTGGCGTGGGTTTGAACCTGACCGAAGCCGACACGGTGATTCACTACGACCCGTGGTGGAACCCGGCCACGGAAAACCAGGCCACCGACCGTGCGTATCGCATCGGGCAGGAAAAGCCAGTGTTTGTGTACAAGATGATTGCGCGGGGCACGGTGGAGGAGAAAATTCAGCACTTGCAGAAGGAGAAATCCGACTTGGCGGCGGGCGTGCTGGATGGGCGTACGACTGGGGATTGGCAGTTGGGTAATGAGGATATCGAGGCGCTCTTCGCACCACTGCCTAATAAGCAAGAGAAGCGCTGACTGTTAGATCGCTATCGCAGGCAAGCCAGCTCCCACACTTGAATGTATTCACACATCAAAATGTGGGAGCTGGCTTGCCTGCGATGGCCGCGACGCGGTCCTCAGCCAGGCAAAGGAGCAAACAGCGCCTCAATATCCCGCTGCTCCAGCTTCCAACCGGCACTGGCGCCCCCTTCCAACACACCATCAGCCAAGGCCGCCTTTTCCAACTGCAACGCCTGGATCTTCTCTTCCACCGTGCCCCGGGCAATCATCTTGTACACAAACACCGGCTTATCCTGGCCTATACGATAAGCCCGGTCGGTGGCCTGACTCTCCACTGCAGGGTTCCACCACGGATCGTAATGAATCACCGTATCGGCCGCCGTCAGGTTCAAGCCCGTACCGCCCGCTTTCAGGCTGATCAGGAACAACGGTGTCTTGCCGTCCTGGAAGTTCTTCACTGGCGTACGTCGGTCAAGGGTGTCTCCCGTCAGGATCGAATACTCAAGCCCACGCTGCTTGAGCTCTTCTTCAATCAACGCCAGCATCGAGGTGAATTGCGAGAACAACAAAATCCGCCGCCCCTCGCTGAGTAACTCTTCCAGCATCTCCATCAGGCTGCCCAACTTGCCAGTGCCGGCCTTGACAGCTTTAGTCACCGGCGCAGATTTGACCAGGCGCAAGTCACAGCACACCTGGCGCAGTTTGAGCAGTGCTTCGAGAATGATGATTTGGCTACGGGCCACGCCATGCCGACTGATTTCGTCGCGCACCTTCTTGTCCATCGCCACGCGTACCGTTTCGTAGACATCCCGCTGTGCGTCGCTCAGCTCGACCCAGTGGACGATTTCGGACTTGGGCGGTAATTCCGTCGCGACCTGCTCCTTTTTACGTCGCAACAGGAACGGTTTGATACGTGCGCTGAGGTGCTGCATACGCTGCGCATTACCGTGTTTCTCGATGGGCGTACGGTAATCACGATTAAAGGTTTTGCTGTCGCCCAACCAGCCCGGTAACAGGAAGTGGAACAGCGACCACAGCTCACCCAAGTGGTTTTCCAAAGGCGTACCGCTCAAGCATAAACGCTGACCGGCCTCCAACTGACGAGCAGCCTGGGCCGCTTTGCTGTTGGGGTTCTTGATGTTTTGCGCTTCGTCCAGGATCAGCACGCTCCAGCGCTGAGGCTGCAGGACTTCGAGGTCCCGCGGCAACAGTGCATAGGTGGTGAGTACCAGGTCGTAATCGGTCAAGCGCATGAAGTCAGCCTGACGCTGCGCACCGTGCAGTGCCAGGACTTTGAGCTGTGGCGTAAAACGCGCAGCTTCGTCCATCCAGTTCGGGATCAAGCTGGTGGGCATTACCGCCAGTGCAGGCGCCTGTAAACGGCCAGACTGCTTTTCGCAGAGCAAATGTGCGAGCGCCTGCAGGGTTTTGCCAAGCCCCATGTCGTCACCCAGGATCCCGCCGACTTCCAGCTCGCGCAGTGTTTGCATCCAGTTCAGCCCTTCGAGCTGATAGCCGCGCAGTTCCGCGTTCAGGCCCCGAGGAGCCGGCACATGAACGTGAATGGAGTCTTTAAGGCGCTTGGCGAAATCACGCAGTCGCTTGCCGCCCTGCCAGACCAAGGGTAGTGCATCCAGGTTACTGAGCCGTGCCGCATCCGGCGCACTCAGCCGCAGTGCATCGCCTTCCGGTGCACGCAGGTAGAGTTCGCCGAGGGTCGCCATCAGGGGTTTGATACGACCGTAGGGCAGCGCGACTTTGGTATGAGTTCGGGCGCCCAGACTGACCAACACGCGCTCCTGATCATCACGCTCGGCCATGTAGGCGGCGTCAAGCAGTTTGGGTTGACGACGCATCAAGTCTAATACGATTGGCAGCAGACTGTGACGCTCGCCGTTGACCTCAATGCCCAGCTCAAGGTCAAACCACTCGTGGCCGGGCGACTCTTCGATGTCCGCGTACCAGCCGTCTACAGCCTCCACATCGTAATAAAACCCCGGATGGATGACGACGTCCCACCCTGCCTCACGCAAAACCGACAGCCCGCTCTCAACAAACGCCAGCCAGGCTTCATCATTGGGTAGATCGAACATCTCTCCTGCACTGGCAGGCAGCGCACGGGTTTTACGATTGACCGTTTTGAAGCCGATTTTTGTGAGCGTCTTGCGCAGGGCTTTTTCAGCCGCCGGCTTGCGTTGAATGCGCTGGGTTTCGGTGCCGTTGAGAAACAGGATGTCCTCAGTGCCCTTGCCGCTGACCTGGCTGGTGTTGTAACGGAAAGCCAAGGCAGCGCGGTGTTCCAGGGTGATCACCCGCCGATAGTCGGTCTGGCTGTACATGTAGGACTCGTCGCTTCCCAAGGTAAGGCACCCTTGAGGCTCCAACGTATCGACTACACGCTCGGTCAGCTTGCGCGGCGGCGGAATCACCTTGGACGCCGCGCTGATGCGATGACTGAATAACGCGACTTGATCAGCAGGAATCATCGGCAAGTTGCACAGATGCATGGCCAGATTCTCATCCAGCCCGTGCTCAACCACCCCGATTGCCATGTTATCGAGGTCAAGATAATGAAGCGGTTTGAGGGGCAACACGTCGTCCAACTCGAGCCCGTCACTGATCCAACTGGGAATGTAATTGCCATCGGGCATCACAGCCCAATCGAAACGAGCGGTGCGGGCCGGGCCAGGGTTAAGCGCCAGTCTTGGGCCCACCTCAAGAAACAGGCGCTGGGTTTTCAACGCCAATTGGAGAATTTCAGCCCCCATCTCGCCCGCCAGCTGAAAGCTGCTGCCATAACTCCCATAAGAGCGGCCCAACATCAGCAGTCGACCAATACGCGTATCCAGCTCATGCATATAACCAGGGGCGCGCCGCAATGTCTCATCCATCGAGTACAGCGGCCTGATATCGCTGTAGTCACCTTTTTTCGTCAAGCGCGCCCGGTACACGTCCAACAACCAGCCACTGGAATAAACCTCGGGAGTGATCTGATACAGCAAACAGGTACCGGTATTCTTGGGCTGAACCTCACCCACCTGGGTGGGCTCAGGAATACTCTCAAGCCAGCTTTCGAGCTGCGGACTCAGACGGTCGGCCACCTGCTTTTTCGGTTCGTTCAGCTCGTCATACAGCGCGGTCAACGTAAACAAGGTTGCAGCGGCGTGCTTGCAATTGATCGCCACCGGGCAAGAACACACGCACCTGAGGCCCGTCCAACGGGATGTTGCCCCCTCCAGGGTAATCGCCAGGCTATAGACATTCCGGCCAGACCCCTTGCACTGTGCAATCAGTCTGTCCTGTCCGAATTCTTTTATCTCAAGACGATTTTCGCCAGCATACTCAAAGCCACGCTCCAGCGAGCGAGGGTCAAAGTATTCCTGCCAATCCAACTCGACGATACGTGCAATCAGGTCATTCATGGAGCAGAACTCTACAGCGGTCAGCAACGAGATTTAAAGCAGGGCGACTCCTACAAGGCGGTAAGAGATAGCTACAGCCATATCCAGACGCTTCTTACACCAAGCTTCTTAACAGCACAGGCGCCGTTCACTCAATCAGATGAGCGTCCCGCAACGCTGTGAGAGCCGTCAACCAGCGCGGATCCTGTTTGTAATCAGTCGACGCAACCGCCTGCCCACGCATACGCGCAATCCGCGCCGACGGCGTAACCTTCATCCGCTGCGCGGCGGTGAGTGCCAGCTCGGCAGCCGCGCGGTCATTGCACACCAGCCCCATGTCACAACCCGCCGTCAGCGCCGCCTCGATCCGACTCGCCGCATCGCCGACCACATGGGCGCCCGCCATGGACAGGTCATCACTGAAAATCACCCCGTCGAACTGCAACTCGCCGCGCAGGATGTCCTGCAACCAACGGCGTGAGAACCCGGCGGGCTGGCTGTCGACCTGCGGGTAGATCACATGCGCAGGCATTACTGCGGCCAATTGCTTGCTCAAGCGTGCGAAAGGCACCAGGTCATTGGCACGAATCTGTTCCAGGCTGCGTTCGTCATTGGGAATCGCGACGTGGGAATCGGCCTCGGCCCAACCGTGCCCGGGGAAGTGCTTGCCGGTGGCGGCCATGCCGGCGCTGTTCATGCCGCGAATAAAGGCACCGGCCAGTACGGCGGCGCGCTCGGGGTCGCCTTCGAAGGAGCGAGTGCCGACCACGGCGCTGCGTTGGTAATCCAGGTCCAGCACTGGGGCGAAACTCAGGTCGAGACCCACGGCCAGTACTTCGGTGGCCATGATCCAGCCGCACTGTTCTGCCAGGTATTCAGCGTTGGGGTTATCGGCCAGCGCGCGCATGGCTGGCAGGCGCACAAAGCCCTGGCGCAGGCGCTGTACGCGCCCGCCTTCCTGGTCGACCGCCAGCAGCAGGTCCGGGCGCACCGCACGGATCGCCGCACTCAGCTCGCGAACCTGGCGTGGATGCTCGATATTGCGCGCAAAAATAATCAGGCCGCCCACTTCCGGTTGGCGCAACAGGTGACGATCCTCGGCCGTCAGCCAGGTACCGGCAACGTCGACCATCAAAGAACCTTGCAGGGCAGCAGTCATAAACCTTCCTTAAATAACGCACACAACCCGTCGTGCTGACCAGGCACGGTCAGCACGACGGGTTACGGATAAATAGCTGAAATCGGCATGGCGGCTAGCTTAGCGGATGCAAGTGGCCACGCACACCCAGGGGCGATCAAACCTTGGCGGCGACCGGTGCAGTTTTGCTGCGCGGGCGCAGTTGGGCGGCGGCCATGGTCGAGTCGGTGACGCCGGTCTCGGCGCGCATACCCGCAGCGAGGAACGGTACCATCAGGCGCATCACCTGTTCGATCGAGGTGTTCACGCCGAAATCGGTCTCGGCTATCGCTCGCAACGCCTTGATCCCGGACATGCTGAACGCCGCAGCGCCGAGCATGAAATGCACGCGCCAGAACAGTTCGATAGGCGGAATACGTGGGGCCGCCTCGTTGACCAGCAACATATAGCGGCGGAATACTTTGCCGTACATGTCTTCCAGGTAACGACGCAGGTGGCCTTGGCTCTGGCTGAACGCCAGGCCCAGCAGGCGCATGAAGATCGACAGGTCATTACCACTGCGAGGTTGCACGACCAACGCCTGCTCTACAAGAATTTCCAGCAGCTCTTCCAGGCTTGGCTTGTGATCAGCCTTGGCCTGGCGGCGCTCCAACTCACGGTCGAGGCTGGCACAGAATGGCCCCAGGAAGCGGGAAAACACCGCTTGGATCAGGGCTTTTTTCGAGCCGAAATGATAGTTCACGGCAGCGAGGTTGACCCCAGCCTTGCTGGTGATCAGCCGCAATGAGGTTTCAGCAAATCCTTTTTCCGCGAACAATTGCTCGGCAGCATCGAGAATGCGTTCAACGGTTTCCGACTGGGCCATGGCTACTCCGCCTGACAAACACTTGTTTGAAACATACGTTTCAGAGTGTGTCTTGTCAAGCCTGCGGGTTCGCTTTCCGGCCGGGCAGTCACCCCTTTCATCGCTATTTAATCACATCCCTTTCGCCGTGTAGGCAACACCCTATCTACGTTGTAGGAAGGGTGACGCATGACCGTCCAGCGGAGTCGCGCAAAAGGATGATTGCCAAGCGCAGTTCACTGTATATAATCCCAGTCACTGTATAAAAAGACAGAGCGATCAACATGCTAAAACTGACGCCACGCCAAGCCGAGATTCTGGCCTTCATCAAGCGCTGCCTTGATGACAACGGTTACCCGCCTACCCGTGCGGAGATTGCCCTGGAACTGGGGTTCAAGTCCCCGAATGCCGCGGAAGAACACCTCAAGGCGCTCGCTCGCAAAGGCGCGATCGAGATGACTCCAGGGGCTTCACGCGGTATCCGCATCCCTGGCTTTGAAGCCAAGGCCGACGAATCGACACTACCGATCATCGGCCGCGTCGCTGCCGGTGCGCCGATCCTGGCGCAGCAGCACGTCGAGGAATCCTGCAACATCAACCCGACCTTCTTCCATCCTCGCGCCGACTATCTGTTGCGTGTTCACGGCATGAGCATGAAGGACGTAGGCATCTTCGATGGCGACCTGCTCGCCGTGCATACCACCCGTGAAGCCCGCAATGGCCAGATCGTCGTCGCCCGTATCGGCGATGAGGTCACGGTCAAACGCTTCAAGCGTGAAGGCAGCAAGGTCTGGCTACTGGCCGAGAACCCTGAGTTCGCCCCGATTGAAGTCAACCTGAAAGATCAGGACCTGGTGATCGAAGGCTTGAGTGTCGGCGTCATTCGCCGCTAAAGGAGGCATCATGCAGCTCGTGCACACCCCACAACACACACAACTGTCGCTGTTCGAGGCCTTTATGGCCCAACCCCTTGCGCCCATCCTCAAGGAAACGGTCGAAGCCCCCTGGGGCGGTGAACCTGAGGCGTTCAGTGAATTGTCGTTGCGCGGTGCAGCCGAAAGCTGCCTGAACCTGCTGGCGCCAATTCTGCGCGAATTGAGCGAAGACCAGGACGCACGCTGGCTGACGCTGATCGCCCCGCCCGCCAGCCTGACCCAGGCCTGGCTGCGGGACGCCGGCCTCAACCGCGAGCGCATCCTGCTGTTGCAGCCACGGGGAGCGCAGAGCGCCCAGCAGTTGACCTGTGAGGCCTTGCGTCTAGGCCGCAGTCATACGGTGGTGAGCTGGTTGAATCCGTTGAATGCGAGCGCCAAGCAGCAACTCATCAGTGCCGCACGTACGGGCGACGCTCAGAGTTTGAATATTCGTTTGGGATAAAACTACAGCTTGGCTTGCAGTGATCGGGCTTGGAAGCCCCTTCACCACAAGACTTCAGTGAAGTACCCGCGGGCCGTCGTCCTTCTCCGGCTCGCCTTCAGCCAGGCGACCTGCCATCTGCACGCCCACGCTCAACATGGCTTTAGCCACTTCCACGTGCTGGCCCTGCAGGAACACTTTGGCATCTTCGGAAAAATCCAGAATAACCAGAGAACCTTCGTCCTCAGCCCGGCGCAGTTCGATTCGGCCATCAGGCAGTTCAACAATTTCCAGAAAGGACGTTGGCATAAAAGTCTGTTCTCCACGAAAGGCCGAGATTATATCAGTCATCCACCCAGCCTCGCAGAGGAACCGGGCAGGTTTCTTTACGGCTTGATGAATGGTGCCCGGCGAGCGCCTACCTTCAGCACTCGTTCAACCCCTCACGGAAACGCAGCGCCATCTTTTTCAGCTCCTGGCGCCAGCCTTCCAACTCTTCGCGCCCCAAGGGCTTGGGCTCATCCTGTTCCAACGCCACGGCAACGATCAGCGGCTGGGTGACATCGCCCTTGGGCACATGGGGAATACGTGGTGGATGGAACATATCGGCATGGGCCTTGAGCAGCCGTGCCACCCAACTGTCAGGGCTCTGGGCCATTTCCACCAACTCGGCCAACTCAGGGATCGCCATCGAATCGAGCACTTCACGATTCATGATCATTTCTGCACGGGGGGCACCCGCCTGGGGCAAGCGGTAGAACCCTGCAATTTCATGACACAGCCCCAGCAACGCGCCATAGAGATGGAACAAGGCCGCTTCGCGTCCCGCCTGCACCAGCGCGATGGCATTCATCTCCTTCCCTTCCTCTGCACGGCCAAGGGCGTCCAGGGATAAACCCGCGAAGTAAATTTTCTGATTGGTACGGGTATAGAGTTCGTTGGCCATGACGGCAATCTCCACAACGAATAGGCGTGATGCTGGCTGAACAGTGTCACGGATCAGCCGAACGTACTGCAAGTGCAAATGTGGGAGGGGGCTTGCTCCCGATGGCGGTGGGTCAGTTACAGATGTATCAACTGACACTCCCTCATCGGGGGCAAGCCCCCTCCCACATTGGATCTTCAGCACATTCGGTGGATCAAGCGCCCTGGCGCTTGTCCTCGACCTTCCACTTGCCGCCGTCGTAGAACGCTTTCCAGCCGGTAGGCTTGCCGTCCACTTCGGTCTGCACGTACTGCTCCTTGGTCTTGCGGCTGTAGCGGATTACGGCTGGGCGACCATCCGGGTCCTTCTTCGGCGCTTCACACAGGAAGTGGTACTTCGGATCGATCTCGTCCTTGTGCGGCACGATCTCCATCACCAGCGGCGCACGGGTCTCGCGGTTTTTCGGGAACTGGCTGGCAGCCAGGAACAGCCCCGAAGCACCGTCACGCAGGATGTAGGTGTCGTTGACCTTTTCGCACTTGAGCTCCGGCATCTTCACCGGATCCATCTTCGGCGGCGCCGCATCACCGCTTTTGAGCAGTTTGCGCGTGTTCTTGCAGGTCGGATTGGTGCAGCCGAAGAACTTGCCGAAACGGCCGGTCTTGAGCTGCATCTCGCTGCCGCACTTATCGCATTCCAGGCTCGGACCTTCATAGCCTTTGATACGGTAGGTGCCCTCTTCGATCTCGTAGCCATTGCAATCGGGGTTGTTACCGCAGATGTGCAACTTGTGCTTCTCGTCCAGCAGGTAGGCGTCCATCGCCGTGCTGCAGATCGGGCAGCGGTGCTTGCCACGCAGCACCAGCGACTCGGATTCACCCTCGTCATCAGCCGCGATTTCATCACCCGGCACCAGGTTGACGGTCGCCTTGCAGCGCTCTTTGGGCGGCAGGCTGTAGCCTGAGCAACCGAGGAACACGCCCGTGGAGGCGGTACGAATCTGCATTGGTCGACCGCAGGTGGTGCACGGAATATCCGTCATCACCGGCTGGTTGGCGCGCATACCGCTCTCAGGGTTCTCGGCTACTTCGAGTTTTTTCTTGAAGTCGCCGTAGAACTCATCCAGCACGTTTTTCCAGTCGCGTTCGCCCTGGGCCACGTCATCGAGGTTCTCTTCCATGCCGGCGGTGAAGCCGTAGTCCATCAGGTTGGAGAAGCTCTCGGACAGACGCTCGGTAACGATATCGCCCATCTTTTCCGAATAGAAACGACGGTTGTGCAGCGCGACGTAGCCACGGTCCTGGATGGTAGAAATGATCGCTGCATAGGTCGACGGGCGACCGATACCGCGCTTTTCCATCTCTTTCACCAGGCTGGCTTCGGAATAGCGCGCCGGCGGCTTGGTGAAGTGCTGGGACGGGTCGAGCTTGATCAGCTTCAACGTATCGCCCTGGGCCATGTCCGGCAGCACGTCGTCATCGCCAGGCTTGGCGATTTGCGGCATGACACGGGTGTAGCCGTCGAACTTGAGGATACGGCCCTTGGCGCGCAGCTCGAAGTCGCCAGCGCCCACACTGACAGTGGTAGACAGGTATTGCGCCGGCAGCATCTGGCAGGCCAGGAACTGGCGCCAGATCAGCTCGTAGAGGCGCTCAGCGTCACGCTCCATGCCGCTCAGCTTGGCGGGCGTGGTGTTGGCGTCGGAAGGACGAATCGCTTCGTGAGCCTCTTGTGCGCCTTCCTTGCTGCTGTAGACGTTCGGCTTCTCCGGCAGATAGGTCTTGCCGAACTCGCTTTCAATATACGTGCGCGCCATCGCCACCGCGTCTTGCGACAGGTTGGTGGAGTCGGTACGCATGTAGGTGATGTAACCGGCTTCATACAGACGCTGGGCCATCATCATGGTCTTCTTCACCCCGAAGCCCAGGCGGTTGCTCGCGGCCTGTTGCAGGGTAGAAGTGATAAACGGCGCCGACGGCTTGCTGCTGGTCGGTTTGTCTTCGCGCTTGACGATGCTGTAGCTGGAGGCCTTGAGCTTCTCCAGCGCGGCCATGGCCTGGGCTTCGTTCAGCGGCTTGAAGGCCTCGCCTTTCTCGCGGGCCACTTCAAAGCGCACGTTGGCGCCCTTGGCGGTGCCGAGATCGGCGTGCACTTCCCAGTATTCTTCGGGGTTGAACGCACGAATCTCACGCTCACGCTCCACCACCAGCTTCACCGCAACCGATTGCACACGGCCGGCGGACAAACCACGGGCAATTTTCGCCCACAGCAGTGGCGAGACCATGTAGCCCACGACGCGGTCGAGGAAGCGACGGGCCTGCTGGGCGTTGACGCGGTCAATATCCAGCTCGCCCGGCTTGGAGAAGGCTTCCTGGATGGCTTTCTTGGTGATTTCGTTGAACACCACACGCTTGTAGCGGCTGTCATCACCGCCGATGGCTTCGCGCAGGTGCCAGGCAATGGCTTCCCCTTCGCGGTCCAAGTCCGTCGCGAGATAGATGGTGTCAGCATCCTTGGCGAGCCGGCGCAGCTCTTCGATGACCTTTTCCTTGCCCGGAAGGATTTCGTACTTGGCCTTCCAGCCATGGTCCGGGTCCACACCCATGCGCGAGACCAGCTGCTTGCGCGCTTTCTCTTTAGGGCTGAGCACCGGACCTTCGCCCGCGGCCGCCTTGCCGCGCTTGGCGGCAGGCTCCTTGCTGGCGCTAGCCGAACCGCTGGTGGGCAGGTCTCGGATATGGCCGATACTCGACTTCACCACGTACTCGTTGCCCAAGTACTTGTTGATGGTCTTGGCCTTAGCCGGGGATTCCACAATGACCAGCGATTTGCCCATGGATCGGAAAATTCCTGAATTCGAGAAGTGAAAGGCAGTTGGCGCCTGTCGCGGCAACGCTATATATAGTGGCAACAAGGTGAGGTCAAGCGCAGCATTCTGCGCGACCTGCCCTTATTGCCCTTTAAAAAGACTGGGTTCGGCCTGGACCAAAGCAAAGCGCGGGACCTGCTCGCCGTCAACTTCAACGGTCTGAAGGAACATGCTCAAGGGACGCACCCAAAAGCCGTATTCGCCATACAGTGCTTGGTAAAACACCACTTCTTCTTCGGTTTCGGAGTGCCGTGCCACGCTGAAAACGCGGTACTGCGGCCCCTTATAATGTTGGTAGAGCCCTGGTTCGACTTTCATGCTCTGGCCCTCGTACAAAATTTGTTGAAAAAAAATATTAAAAAGTTCCAAAAAACAAAAACCGGGGCACTGGGCCCCGGCTTCCGTCAACCGAACGTTTAGACGCGTTCGAAGACGGTGGAGATGCCTTGGCCGAGACCAATGCACATGGTTGCAACCCCAAGGTTGCCGCCATTTTGCTTCATCACGTTAAGCAAAGTGCCGGAGATACGTGCACCGGAGCAACCGAATGGGTGGCCCAGGGCAATCGCACCGCCGTGCAGGTTAACCTTCTCGTTCATCTTGTCGAGTACTTTCAAATCTTTCAGCACTGGCAGGGCCTGTGCGGCGAAAGCTTCGTTGAGCTCGAAGAAGTCGATATCGGAGATGGAAAGGCCCGCGCGCTTCAAGGCTTTTTGTGTGGCCGGTACTGGACCATAGCCCATGATCGCCGGGTCCACACCTGCTACCGCCATCGAACGGATCACGGCCAGCGGCTGGATACCCAGGTCCTGGGCACGCTGCGCCGACATCACGATCATGCACGAAGCACCGTCGGTGATCTGCGACGACGTACCGGCTGTCACGGTGCCGCCCTTTGGATTGAACGCAGGCTTCAACGCCGCGAGGCTTTCCAGGGTGGTGTCCGGACGAATGGTTTCGTCGTAGTCGAACAGTTTCAGGAAACCGTTCTCGTCGTAGCCGTTCATCGGGATGATCTCATCCTTGAACTTGCCTTCCACGGTCGCCTTGTGGGCGAGCTGGTGGGAACGCAGGCCGAACGCGTCCTGGGCTTCGCGAGTGATGCCGTGCATCTTGCCGAGCATTTCTGCGGTCAGACCCATCATGCCCGAGGCTTTTGCCGCGTACAGCGACATGTGCGGGTTGGGATCGACGCCGTGCATCATGCTGACGTGGCCCATGTGCTCCACGCCGCCGACCACGAATACATCACCGTTGCCGGTCATGATCGCTTGCGCAGCGGTGTGCAGCGCGCTCATCGACGAGCCACACAGGCGGCTGACGGTCTGGCCCGCTGCGGTGTGCGGGATCTGAGTCATCAACGACGCCATGCGCGCGATGTTCCAGCCCTGCTCCAGGGTCTGGTTGACGCAGCCCCAGATCACGTCTTCGACTTCGTTCGGGTCAACCTTGACGTTACGTTCCAGCAGCTTGCTGATCAGGTGCGCCGACATGTCTTCAGCGCGGGTGTTGCGGTGCATGCCGCCCTTGGAGCGGCCCATCGGAGTACGACCGAAGTCGACAATCACGACGTCTCTTGGATTCAAGCTCATAAATATTCTCGCTCTAGTCGATTGGGCGCTTAACCGAAGAAGCTCTGGCCATTCTTGGCCATTTCACGCAGCTTCGCGGTCGGGTGGTACAGCGGGCCCAAATCAGCGTATTTGTCAGCCAGGGCAACGAACTCGGCCACACCGATCGAATCGATGTAGCGCAGTGCACCACCACGGAATGGAGGGAAACCAATACCGTACACCAGGCCCATATCGGCTTCGGCGGCGGTTTCGACGATGCCGTCTTCCAGGCAACGTACGGTTTCCAGGCACAGGGCGATCATCATCCAGTTGATGATGTCCTCGTCCGACACCTCACGCTGTTCGTAGATGACCGGAGCGAGCACTTCGTGCACCGACGGGTCGGCGACTTTCTTCTGCTTGCCCTTCTTGTCGGCCTCGTAGGCGTAGAAGCCCTTGCCGTTCTTCTGGCCCAGGCGCTTGGCCTCGTACAGCGCGTCGATCGCCGAGCGGCGGTCGTCTTTCATGCGGTCCGGGAAGCCTTCAGCCATCACGTCGCGACCGTGGTGGCCGGTGTCG
The DNA here is from genome assembly GCF_023127765.1 of Pseudomonas sp. W15Feb34. Taxonomy (NCBI): domain Bacteria; kingdom Pseudomonadati; phylum Pseudomonadota; class Gammaproteobacteria; order Pseudomonadales; family Pseudomonadaceae; genus Pseudomonas; species Pseudomonas sp. W15Feb34. Next base: position 78,501 of record NZ_SPKN01000037.1, on the reverse strand, counting down.
ATACCGACCACGTCCATCAGGTACGCCGGGCCCATGGGCCAGCCGAATTTTTCCATGACCTTGTCGATGCGCACGAAGTCCACACCGGCACTGACCAACTTGGCGAAACCGCCGAAGTACGGGAACAGCACGCGGTTGACCAAAAAGCCCGGGCAGTCATTGACCACGATCGGGTTCTTGCCCATTTTCTTGGCGTAGGCAACGGTGGTGGCAACGGCCAGCTCGCTGGACTTCTCGCCACGGATCACTTCCACCAGCGGCATCATGTGCACCGGGTTGAAGAAGTGCATACCGACGAAGTTTTCCGGACGCTTGAGGGCCTTGGCCAGCAGCGAGATGGAAATGGTCGAGGTGTTGGACGCCAGGATGGTGTCGTCTTTGACCTGGGCTTCCACTTCAGCCAATACCGCCTGCTTGACCTTCGGGTTCTCGACTACCGCTTCGACCACCAGGTCGACGTGGCCGAAATCGCCGTAGGACAGCGTAGGACGAATGCCATTGAGCACTTCAGCCATTTTTGCAGCGGTCATGCGACCTTTATCAACGCGGCCCACCAGCAGCTTGGCGGCTTCGGCCAGGCCCTGCTCGATACCGTGCTCGTTGATGTCTTTCATCAGGATCGGCGTGCCTTTGGACGCCGACTGATAGGCGATACCGCCGCCCATGATACCGGCGCCGAGTACGGCAGCCTGTTTCACGTCCTTGGCAATTTCGTCGTAGGCCTTGGCCTTTTTCTTCAGTTCCTGATCGTTCAGGAACAGGCCGATCAGGCTCTGGGCCGCCGAGGTTTTCGCCAGTTTGACGAAGCCTGCCGCTTCCACTTCCAGGGCTTTGTCGCGACCGAAGTTCGCGGCCTTCTGGATGGTCTTGATCGCTTCAACCGGGGCCGGGTAGTTCGGGCCGGCCTGGCCTGCCACGAAACCTTTGGCGGTTTCGAACGACATCATCTGTTCGATAGCGTTGAGCTTGAGTTTTTCCAGCTTCGGCTGACGCTTGGCCTTGTAGTCAAATTCGCCGCTGATGGCGCCCTTGATCAGGTTCAGCGCGGCTTCGGCCAGTTTGTCCGGAGCCACCACTGCGTCGACGGCACCGACCTTCAGTGCGTCCTCGGCCTTGTTTTCCTTACCGGCGGCGATCCATTCGATCGCATTGTCGGCACCGATCAGGCGCGGCAGGCGCACGGTACCGCCGAAGCCCGGGTAGATGCCCAGTTTGACTTCCGGCAGGCCGATCTTGGCGGTCGCGGACATGACACGGAAATCCGCTGCCAGGCACATTTCCAGGCCGCCACCCAACGCAATGCCATTGATCGCGGCAACGGTCGGCACGTTGAGGTCTTCGAAATCGCTGAAGATCTTGTTGGCTTCGAGGTTGCCAGCCACCAGCTCGGCATCGGGCAGCTTGAAGTTGTCGACGAATTCGGTGATGTCAGCGCCGACGATAAACACGTCCTTGCCGCTGGAGACGATCACGCCCTTGACCGAAGCATCTGCTTTGATGGTGTCTACGGCCTGACGCAGTTCGTTCAGGGTTAGACGGTTGAACTTGTTGACGGACTCACCCTTGAGGTCGAATTTCAATTCGACGATGCCACTTTCAAGAGCCTTAACCGTGATGGCTTTACCTTCGTAAATCATCAACTGATCTCCACGATATGGAAGCTGAACAGTACACACCGGACGCTGGTCGCTGGTTTGACATTGACAGTTGCATCAATGCTCACGCCAATCAGCCAGGCACACCCGCCAGTGCGATAGTCGGGATTCTGTACGAGTCGTCTGACAGGCAAACGCTCAATTCATACGCCCGTTTGATTTGGGTACGCCACCTTCATCCAATTCCGAGCAATTGTCAATCGCTCCAAAGGCTAGGAAAAACGCGACTTTCCAGTCATTTCAGAACCCGGACCACAGGCAGGCAACCCGTCAATATTCAAATATTCACAAGATCAATAATAGAAAAGATGTGGGAAGCGGCTGTACAGAAAGGGATATACGGCTAGGCTAGCGGGAACTTGCAGATTTACCGGCCTGCCTGGCCACCTCCAGCCCGATGATGAAGTCGGGCTTTTTATTGCCCGGCCTCTGTAGGAGTGTCAGGCCAAGGCCCTGAGCAACGCATCAATATCCTTCAACACACTCATGTCGCCCTTCTCGCCCCAGTACAAGGCGATCATCTGCTTGTCGGCCTCGACCTTGTAGACGTTCGCCGGCAGCGTCGCAAAATACGGCAACAACTTTTCATCCACACACTCTTCGCGCCATTGATTGACCCACACACCCGGCTCCAACTGCCAGTAACTCCAGATAGCCGGCGTGCTCCCACGCCGCGGTCGACAGTACTGCGCACAAGGGCTCGGCGGCTCTTGCTTGAGCCAGTGCGGCCATTCCTGGGGCGCCAACTGCATGGCCAGGCCGATGCGGCGTGCCTCCATGCGCAGGGCCATGCGCCCGCTCTGCCCACGCGACGGGCGCAGCCAGGCCAGGGGGCTTAAAACCACCGCAAGGATTGACACCACTATCCACACCGTCATATGTGTACTCCCGAATTTCTAGATGAGCGGATTTGACCTGACGCAACCCCATCCGCTTGAAAGCAGCCATACTGAACTTATTGCAGTCCCTTGGAGGAACGCCTCATGCCCTACAAACATATTCTGGTCGCTGTCGATCTGACCGAAGAGTGCGATCCGGTGATCAAGCGCGCGCAGGAATCCGCATTGGCCAATGGCGCCATACTGTCGCTGGTGCATATCGTCGAGCCCATGGCCATGGCCTTTGGCGGTGACGTACCGATGGACCTTTCCCAGTTGCAGCAACAACAATTCGACCAGGCCAAGGAGCGCCTGGACCGTTTGATTCTCAAATACCCGCACCTGAAAAAGGAAGACTGCCACCTGACATACGGCCAACCGCGTCAGGAAATCCACCACTTGGCCAAGGAAAAGGCCTGTGACCTGATCGTGGTCGGCAGCCACGGCCGTCATGGCCTGGCACTGTTGCTGGGCTCCACCGCCAATGATGTATTGCACGGCGCGCCTTGCGATGTACTGGCCGTCAAACTGGCAAAGAGTTCGTAAGACCGATGAAGGTCTAATGTGGGAGCTGGCTTGCCTGCGATAGCAGCCTGTCAGTTGATGCATCAGGTGGCTGTTACACCGCTATCGCAGGCAAGCCAGCTCCCACAGTTGAATCGCATTTCATATTAAAAAGCCCGGCGCTCATAGAAGAGTGCCGGGCTTTTTTATTGCGGTGCAATCACTCAGGCATCCAGCTCGGCCCAACGCTCAACCAACGCTTCCAGCTCCTGGTTCAACGTCTCCAGGGAAGCGATGACCGCAGCGGTTTCTGCAGCCGGGCGCAGGTAGAAACCGGCGTCAGCCATTTGCGCTTCTACCGCGGCAATCTGCTGTTCCTTGGCGTCGATCTCACCCGGCAAGGCTTCCAGCTCACGCTGCAGCTTGTAGCTGAGTTTCTTCTTGGCCGCGGGTGCAGCTTCCTGGGCCGGTGCAACCTCTTGCACAGGAGTCACCACCGCCGAGGTCAGGTCGGCCTTGCCGGACTTGCTCTCGGTCACGCCCAGCAGACGTGGCGAACCACCCTGACGCAACCAGTCCTGGTAACCACCGACGTATTCGCGCACCTTGCCTTCACCTTCAAAGACCAGGGTGCTGGTGACCACGTTGTCCAGGAATTCCCGGTCGTGGCTGACCATCAGCACAGTGCCGTTGAACGTCAGCAGCACTTCTTCGAGCAACTCAAGGGTTTCCACATCCAAGTCGTTGGTCGGTTCGTCGAGCACCAGCAGGTTGGCCGGTTTGCTGAACAGCTTGGCCAGCAGCAAACGCGCGCGCTCACCACCAGACAGGGCCTTGACCGGCGTACGCGCACGTTGCGGGCTGAACAGGAAGTCGCCCAGGTAGCTGAGTACGTGGCGGCTCTGGCCGTCGATGTCGATAAAGTCGCGACCTTCGGCGACGTTGTCGATCACGGTCTTTTCCAGGTCCAACTGGTGGCGCAACTGGTCAAAGTAGGCCACGTCGATGCGTGTGCCCTCTTCCACCTTGCCGCTGGTCGGCTGCAGACCGCTGAGCATCAGCTTGAGCAAGGTGGTCTTGCCAGTGCCGTTGGCGCCCAGCAGGCCGATACGGTCGCCGCGCTGCAGGACCATGGAGAAGTCCTTGATCAGGAACGGGCCGTCCGGGTGATGGAAGCTGACATTCTCCAGCACCATTACCTGCTTGCCCGACTTGTCGGCGGTGTCCAGCTGGATATTGGCCTTGCCGGTACGCTCGCGGCGCTCACTGCGCTCCACGCGCAAGGCTTTCAAGGCACGCACGCGGCCTTCGTTACGGGTGCGACGGGCCTTGATGCCCTGGCGGATCCAGACTTCTTCCTGGGCCAGCTTTTTGTCAAACAGCGCGTTGGCGGTTTCTTCGGCAGCCAGGGCGGCTTCCTTGTGCACCAGGAAGCTGGCGTAGTCGCCGTTCCAGTCGATCAGGCCGCCACGGTCCAGTTCGAGGATGCGCGTGGCCAGGCTCTGCAGGAAAGCACGGTCGTGCGTGATAAACAGCACGGCGCCCTGGAAGTCCTTGATGGCTTCTTCAAGCCAGGCGATGGCGCCGATGTCCAGGTGGTTGGTCGGTTCGTCGAGCAGCAGCAGGTCCGGCTCGGACACCAGGGCCTGGGCCAGCAGCACACGGCGACGCCAGCCCCCGGACAATTCGGCGAGGGTCTTGTCGGCCGGCAGTTGCAGGCGGCTCAGGGTGCTGTCCACCAGTTGCTGCAAGCGCCAGCCATCACGGGCTTCGAGGTCTTGCTGGACGTGCATCAGCTTGTCCAGGTCTTCCTCGGTGACGCAGTTCTGCGCCAGGTGATGGTATTGCGCGAGCAACTCGCCGACGCCGTCCAGGCCTTCGGCAACCACGTCGAACACTGTCCGTCCGTCGGCCACCGGCAATTCTTGCGGCAATTCGCCGATCTTGAGGCCCGGGGCACGCCAGACAGAGCCGTCATCAGGCTTCTGGTCGCCTTTTACCAGCTTCATCATGCTGGACTTGCCGGTGCCGTTGCGGCCGATGATGCACACCCGCTCACCACGGGCGATCTGCCAGGACACCTTGTCCAACAACGGCATGGCGCCGAAAGCAAGGGACACATCGCTGAATTTGAGCAGGGTCATACGCTTCTCCAAAAACTGGGCGCGCATTCTACCTGACTTGAGGGTGGGATGCGGTCGGCATTTTCTCTATTGACACGTTCTGTAGGACATTTCCGGCGAACTTGAACGAACCAGACGGCAAAGCTTTCGCGGGCCGCTGGCAAAAGGCTAAGCTAGAGGCAATCAGTGTCGGCAGTGCCGGTGCTAGTCGTGATTTCTCTGCACGGACGTCTCATGCGCAGTCGCCTTTTCAACTTTTTATCTTGTCTGCTTCTTTCCGCCACTGCCGTTCAAACCGCCCAGGCGGTGGACCTCACCACCCAACGTCAGTATTACGATCAAGCCAAACGCGCCCTGGCCAAGGGCGACAGCGGCCCGTACATGCAATACAGCCAGGCCCTGGCCGACTACCCGCTCACGCCGTACCTGGCGTATGACGAGCTGACTGCACGCCTGAAAACCGCGAGCAACGAGGAAATCGAACAGTTCCTCGCCAAACACGGCGACCTGCCCCAGGCCAACTGGATGAAACTGCGTTGGCTGCGCTGGCTGGCCGAGCGTGGCGATTGGCAGACCTTTGAAAAGTACTACGACACCAAGCTCAATTTCGTCGAGCTGGACTGCCTGCATGGCCAGTACCAGCTCAGCCACAATCTGAAGGCTGAAGGCTACAAGACCGCTGAAAAGTTGTGGATGACCGGCAAATCCCAGCCCGCCGCCTGTGACGCCACCTTCGGCCAATGGGCCGCTGCCGGCCAACTGACCGAACAGAAGATTTGGGACCGCACCAAGCTCGCCGCCGAAGCCCGCAATTACGCGCTGGCCAACAGCCTGGTGAAGACCCTGCCAACCCTCGGCGTCCAAGGCCGCCTGATGGTGGATGTGGCGCAAAAGCCTGACATGCTCAGCGATCCGTCACGCTTCCTGCCGGCCACCGAGGCGATGTCTGACGCCGTCGGCCTGGGCCTGCGCCGCCTGGCCCGCCAGGATCCGGACAAGGCCATGGCCCTGCTCGACGGCTACGCCAGCAGCATGCACTTCTCCCGTGACGAAAAGGTGTCGATTGCCCGCGAGATTGGCCTGACCCTGGCCAAGCGCTTCGACCCACGTGCGCTGGACGTGATGACCAAGTACGACCCGGAACTGCGCGACAACACCGTGTCCGAATGGCGCCTGCGCCTGCTGTTGCGCCTGGCACGCTGGGAAGATGCCTACCAGTTGACCCGCAAACTCCCACAAGACCTGGCCACCACTAACCGCTGGCGCTACTGGCAGGCGCGCAGCCTGGAGCTGGCCGAACCGAAAAACCCGCAGGCCCTGGTGCTGTACAAAAACGTGGCCAAGGAACGGGACTTCTACGGTTTCCTTGCTGCTGACCGTTCCAAATCCCCTTACCAACTGAACAACAAGCCGCTGGTGATGAGCCAGGCATTGGTCAACAAGGTCCGCAATACCCCCGGGGTGCGCCGCGCCCTGGAGTTCTACGCCCGTGGCCAGATCGTGGACGGTCGCCGCGAGTGGTACCACGTCAGCCGGCACTTCAACCGTGACGAAATGGTCGCCCAGGCCAAGTTGGCCTACGACATGAAGTGGTACTTCCCGGCGATCCGTACCATCAGCCAGGCGCAGTACTGGGACGACCTGGACATCCGCTTCCCGATGGCGCACCGCGATACCCTGGTGCGCGAAGCCAAGGTGCGCGGCCTGCATTCAAGCTGGATATTTGCCATCACGCGTCAGGAAAGCGCGTTTATGGACGATGCCCGCTCCGGCGTTGGCGCCAGCGGCCTGATGCAACTGATGCCCGGCACCGCCAAGGAAACCGCACGCAAATTCAGCATCCCCCTGGCCTCCCCGGCCCAGGTGCTGGACCCGGATAAAAATATCCAGCTCGGCGCCGCCTACCTGAGCCAGGTGCACAGCCAGTTCAACGGCAACCGTGTGCTCGCTTCCGCCGCCTACAACGCCGGCCCCGGCCGCGTGCGCCAATGGCTGCGCGGTGCAGACCACCTGAGCTTCGATGTGTGGGTTGAAAGCATCCCGTTCGACGAAACCCGCCAGTATGTGCAGAACGTGCTGTCTTATTCGGTGATCTACGGGCAGAAGCTCAATTCGCCGCAGCCGCTGGTGGATTGGCATGAGCGGTACTTCGACGACCAGTAAGGCACTGAACCTGCTTCCAATGTGGGAGGGGGCTTGCTCCCGATAGCGGTGGGTCAGCAACAAAACTGCTGATTGACACTCTGCTATCGGGAGCAAGCCCCCTCTCACATTGGCATTTCTGCAATGCTTATGGCGCTAGTGATCTGCGCTGAACTGCAGCGCCGCCAACCGCGCATACAGTGGATTGCTCGCAATCAACTCCTGGTGCGTGCCCACCGCCACCAGTTTGCCCTGATCCATCACCGCTATTCGATCGGCATTCTTGACGGTCGCCAGACGGTGAGCGATCACCAGTGTGGTTCTTCCTTGCATCAATTGCGGCAGCGCTTGCTGGATCAGGTGCTCACTCTGCGCGTCGAGGGCGCTGGTGGCTTCGTCCAGCAGCAGGATCGGCGCGTCGACCAACAAGGCGCGGGCGATGGCCAGGCGTTGGCGCTGGCCGCCAGAGAGGCCCAGGCCACCGTCGCCGAGGTGGGTCTGGTAGCCCTCGGGCATTTGCAGGATGAAATCGTGGGCATGGGCGATGCGCGCAGCGGCTTCGACCTGGGCCATGGTGGCGGACGGGTTGCCGTAGCGAATGTTGTCCTCGACGCTGCCGAAAAACAGCGCCGGGCTCTGGGACACCAGTGCAAAGTGGCGACGCAGGTCCAGGGGGTCCAGCTCGGTCAGCGGGCGGCCTTCGAGCAGGATGCGCCCTTGCTGGGGATCGTAGAAGCGCAGCAGCAGGTCGAAGATTGTCGATTTACCCGCGCCTGATGGGCCTACCAGCGCCAGGGTTTCGCCGGGATTGATGGTCAGGTTCAAGCCATCAATGGCGTAACTGTCCGGCCGTGAGGGGTAGCAAAAGCGCAGATCTTGCAGCTCCATGCGGCCACTGACCCGCTGCGGCAAGCGTTCGCTGCCATCGGCCGGCGCCTGGATGTCGTTGCTCGACTGCAACAGCTCACCGATACGCTCGGCCGCACCGGCAGCGCGCTGCAACTCGCCGAGCACTTCGCTCAGAGTGCCAACCGCACTGCCGACTATCAGGCTATAGAACACAAACGCCGCCAGCTCACCGCCGGAAATGCGCCCGCTGATCACGTCCATGCCGCCTACCCATAGCATCACGCCCACGGCGCCGAGCACCAGCATGATCACCAGGGTTATCAGCCAGGAGCGTTGCAGGATGCGTTTACGTGCGGTGGTGAACGCGTCCTCCACGGTAACAGCGAAACGCTGTTCGTCCTGCACCTGGTGGTTGTAGGCCTGCACCGTTTTGATCTGGCCCAAGGTCTCGGCAACATAGCTGCCGACGTCGGCAATACGATCCTGGCTCAAACGCGACAGGCTGCGCACCCGGCGCCCGAAGATCAGGATCGGCGCCAGTACCAGCGGCAGCGCCACCACCACGATGCTGGTGAGCTTGGGGTTGGTGATGAACAGCAACACGATGCCGCCGATGACCATCAGGGCGTTGCGCAGGAACAGCGACAGCGACGAGCCGATCACCGATTGCAGCAACGTGGTATCGGTGGTCAGCCGCGACTGGATCTCCGAGCTGCGGTTGTTCTCATAGAAGCCTGGGTGCAGGTAGATCAGGTGGTTGAACACTTGCCGGCGAATATCGGCCACCACGCGCTCGCCAATCCACGACACCAGGTAAAACCGCGTGAACGTACCCACAGCCAGGCCCAGCACCAGCACCATGAACAAGCCGATGGACTGGTTGAGCAAGTGCGGTGACTGGGTCATGAAACCCTGGTCGACCAGAAGGCGAATGCCCTGCCCCATGGACAAGGTGATGCCGGCGGTGACGATCAGCGCCAGCAAGGCGCCCAGGGCCTGCCAGCGGTAGGGCGCAATAAAGCGGCTGGCCAGGCGGATCGCACGGCGTTGACGGGTTGAGAGCATGGAAGGCACCACCAATGAGGAATCTGTACTTCAACATTGGGGGAACTTGCGCAAATAACAATGAGTCAGGTTAATTATGCCCGCCGATACAGGCCGCTAGAGGCTATCGGTCTAAGACTCATCTGGAAATATGTACCGGTTTCTGGTGGACTGGGTGTTCGAACCGATGAGCGTGCAAGGAGTTGTAACAGCGCGTTCATGCGGGGGATTTAAGATAGGTACACAACCTGATGAGGAGACAGGCCATGACCTTGCAAGATAGCAGCAACGCCAAGATTGAAGTGATCCGCCAGCAGCAGGTGTTGCCTTGCTCGTATATCGATGCCAAGGGCCACGAAGTGCAGATTACCGAAGAGATGATCCAGCAAGCCTGCAGCGAGCTGGAACAGCGACTGGTCAAACCTGCCCAGCAAGGCTGAAGTGCCCACGCTCTTTCAAACCCGGCCCAGGTGGCCGGGTTTTTTATGGGTGTTTACAGCGTTTCAGCGCCCAGAGCCGAAACGATAGCCGACAGCGCCGTCGACTCGCCCTTGATGCGCACTTTCAGGCCATCTATCTCACGGCGCTGCGGGTAGTGCTTGCGCAGCAAATCGAAGGACTGGCGCTGCTCCTGCACGGTCCCCACCAGGCTGCGACGAAAATCTGCATCATCACGGCGCGGGTCGTACACGCTGCGGCACAGGGCCGCCAGTGCCCAGACCGGATCGGTTGAAGCGTCCAGGTGGACTTCGGCCAGCCACGGTGCCGGCAATAAATCACTGAGCTGAACGCTCGGTTCGTGGCCCAGGTGCGCGCAAAATGCCTGGTAGATCTGCGCGGTGCCGCGCTGCTTGCCATCGAGGCTGTAGCCGGCGATATGCGGCGTGGCCAGCACGCACAGGTCAGCCAGGTCGACGTCCACTTGCGGCTCGCCTTCCCACACATCCAGCACCGCTTGCAGGTCTTCGCGGGCCAGCAGCACCTCGCGCAGCGCGGCGTTGTCCACCACCGCGCCACGGCTGGCGTTGATCAGCCAGGTGCCGGGCTTGAGTTGCTCCAGGCGCTGGCGGTCGAATAAATGCCAGGTGGCGCCATTGCCGGACTTGATCAGCGGCGTGTGCAAGCTGATCACATCGCACTGCTCGATGATCTGTTGCAGGCTGACGTAGTCGCCGTCCTCGGCGATCTGGCGCGGCGGGTCGCACACCAGCACGTTCCAACCCAGGCCCTTGAGGACCTTGACCAGTCGCCCGCCCACCTCACCGGCACCGACGACACCGTAGGTGCGCGAGCCCAACTCGACGCCTTCGATTTCGGCCAGGGTGTGCAAGCTGCCGAGTACGTAATCCACAACCCCCCGCGCATTGCAGCCAGGCGCGCTGGCCCACTGGATCCCTGCCCGCTTGAAAAAGTCCAGGTCCAGATGGTCGGTGCCGATGGTGCAGGTGCCGACAAAGCGTACGTTGCTGCCTTCGAGCAGGGCACGGTTGACGTTGGTCACCGAGCGCACCAGCAGCACGTCGGCCTGCTCGACGGTAGCGCGGTCGATGGACCGCCCAGGCACGCGGCGAATCTCGCCAAACCCCTGGAAAAAGTCATCAAGCAGCGGAATATTTTCGTCGGCAACAATCAGCATGGCAGGCTCCTTTGGCGGATCAGCAGTGTACAGGCATGGGATTCAACTAACACAACAGATCCCTGTGGGGCTGCATTACAAATCAGCAACACAGGTTTTTTCCTGACCACTGCGTCAAAGCGTAGAATCCGCCGTCCTTGCGACTGCTTTTTTATTGGACACCTGTACGTGAACACTGCCACCGCTACCCTTTCCCGCCCAGCCCGCATCAGCCGGGAAGTGCGCGGCCTGCTGACGCTGGCCTTGCCGATCATGATCGGCCAATTGGCAACTACTGCGATGAGTTTTGTCGATGCGGTGATGGCCGGGCGTGTCAGCCCCCAGGACCTTGCGGCGGTCGGCCTGGGTAACTCGATCTGGATCCCGGTGTACCTGCTGATGACCGGCACCTTGCTGGCCACCACGCCGAAAGTGGCCGAGCGCTATGGCGCGGGAAAACTCACAGAGATCGGGCCGTTGGTGCGCCAATCGTTGTGGTTGGCCGTGGTGGTCGGCCTCTGCGGCGCGGTGCTGTTGCTATGTGCCGAGCCGATCCTGCATGCGATGAAGGTCGAGCCAGACCTGATCGAGCCGTCCATGGGTTACCTGCATGGCATCGCCGCGGGGATGCCGGCAATTGCGCTGTATTACGTGCTGCGCTGCTTCAGTGATGGCCTGGGCCGTACGCGGCCGAGCATGGTCATGGGCCTGTGCGGTCTGGCGCTGAATATTCCGCTGAACTACATCTTCATCTACGGCCACTTCGGCGTACCGGCCATGGGCGGCGTGGGTTGCGGCTGGGCCACGGCCATTGCGATGTGGGTGATGATGCTCGGCCTGGCTGGCTGGACGCGCTGGGGCCCGGTGTACCAGAGCAGCGAACTGTTCAAGCGCTTTGACTGGCCGAAATGGGCGGTGATCAAGCGCATCCTGGGCATCGGCCTGCCGATTGGCGTAGCGATCTTCGCCGAGTCGAGCATATTCGCGGTGATTGCCCTGTTGCTTGGCAGCCTGGGCGCCACCGTGGTTTCCGGCCATCAGATCGCGTTGAATGTCAGTTCTTTGGTATTCATGATCCCCTACTCCCTGAGCATGGCCGTGACCGTGCGCGTCGGCCAGGCCCTGGGGCGTGGCGAACCGCGTGAAGCGCGCTTCGCCGCCGGGGTCGGCATGGGCACTGCACTGGCCTATGCGTGCCTGTCGTGCAGCCTGATGCTGGTGTTTCGTGAGCAGATCGCGGCGATCTACACGCCCGACCCGGTGGTCATCCACCTGGCGTCGATGCTGATTGTGTTCTCGGCGCTGTTCCAGTTCTCCGACTCGATTCAGGTCACTGCCGCCGGTGCTTTGCGCGGCTACCAGGACACCCGGGTGACCATGGTGCTGACCTTGTTCGCCTATTGGGGCGTGGGGCTGCCGGTGGGTTATGCCCTAGGGCTGACCGACTGGCTCGGCGAACCCAGCGGCCCAAGCGGTTTATGGCAAGGGCTGATCGTGGGTTTGAGCTGTGCGGCGGGGATGTTGCTGGTGCGCCTGGCGCGCAGTGCACGCCGGCGCATTCGTGCCGAAAAGGCGCTGGCTTAATCGGCTTTCTTGCGGATCCAGTACAGGTAGGTGCCAGCATCTTCCTGTTGATCCACCAGTTCGTGGTCAAGAAAAACGCAGAATTTGGGAATATCACGACGGGTCGACGGGTCGGTGGCGATCACCTTGAGCAAGCCGCCCGCCGGCAGGTCACGGATGTGCTGGTGCAGCATCATCACCGGCTCCGGGCAGTTGAGGCCGGTGGCGTCGAGGGTGCCGTCTACGGGTAAATCAACACTCATACTTCACTCCTGAAACAGGCCCGCTCTTATGTGGGAGTGGGCTTGCCCGCGATGACGTGGGCACATTCAACATAGATTTTGACTGTTATACCGCTTTCGCAGGCAAGCCAGCTCCCACAATTAATATCAGCGGCTTTTGGATTTCTTTACGTCCACCAGACGGCGCAGGTGACATGTCACTTCTTCGCGGTCGTGGTACAGCTGCTTGCAACCGATTTCCACCCGTATGCCACGCGCCTTGAAGCCCTCTTCGATGCGTTCGAGCAGGCGCTTCACTTCGGCGTAACGCTGCTTCATCGGCAACTTCAGGTTGACCACCGCCTCACGGCAATGCCCCTCGCCGATCCAGGTTTCCAGCAGCGCCGCGTTGCGCGCAGGCTTCTCGACGATATCGCAGACCATCCAGTCCACCGGCTGCTTGGGCACGAAGGTGAAGCCATCAGCCATCAAGTGCTGCACCAGGCCGGTGTCCATCAGGCTTTCGGCCATGGGGCCGTTGTCGATGGCGGTGACCAGCATGCCACGGTTGACCAGTTGCCAGGTCCAACCGCCCGGCGCTGCGCCGAGGTCGACGCCGGTCATATCACCGTGCAGGCGCTCGTCCCATTGGTCACGGGGGATAAAGTGATGCCAGGCCTCTTCCAGCTTCAAGGTCGAGCGGCTGGGCGCGTCACGCGGGAACTTGAGGCGCGGGATGCCCATCGGCCACATTGCCGAGTTGTTCGACTCGGCCAGCCCCATGAACACTTCGCGGCCGCTCTTGAAGGTCAGTAACAGGCGCGGCTTGCTCGGGTCGTCCACCAGCTTGCCGGCGCCCAGCAGGGCTTTGCGCAGGTGCACTTCGAATTTTTTGCAAAAGTTGGAGAGTTCCTTGCCGTCATTGGTGTCGACCATTTCCAACCACAGGCTGCCGCACACCGGAAAGTCGCGCAGGTGGGTAAGGATCACGCTGATGCGGTCGGTTTCCGGCAGGTCGATAAACACCCCGCGTGCCCACTGCCTTGGGAAGATCAGCTCGGCGAAGCGCTGGCCGTGCATCAAGCGCTGGGCGCCGTCTTCTTCCGTGCAGACAAATTCGGCGCAGGCGCTGCCGGTCTTGGCCTTGGCGTAGCCGGACACGTTCAGGCGCGCGGCGTGTTCCGCGATCTCGGAACAGACTTCGCCTTCAAAACCCGGGCGGCAGTGCATAAAAAGGGTGTTCATCTACTCTCCTGGTGAATCAACTGACCTTGCGCTATCGCAATGCCTGTCATGAAAACGCGCGCATGATAGCCGAGTTCGGAACCTTGGGCTCGGCGATAGAGTCCAGTTATTAGCCTGCTAATGAAAACAGCGCTAACGTGTTAGCTCTGTTCGTCCCGCCAGGTCCGTGGCCGTGCGGACCATAAGGAGTCATGTAATGTCATCCCTTGATAGCCTGAGAACCCTTAAGACACTGCAAATAGACAGCAAGACCTACCACTACTTCAGCCTGCCCGAAGCCGCCAAGAGCCTGGGTGATCTGGACAAGCTGCCGATGTCGCTCAAGGTACTGCTGGAAAACCTGCTGCGCTGGGAAGATGCCAAGACCGTTACCGGCACCGACCTCAAAGCCATCGCCGCCTGGCTCAAAGAGCGCCAGTCGGACCGCGAGATTCAGTATCGCCCCGCCCGCGTGCTGATGCAGGACTTTACCGGGGTGCCCGCGGTGGTCGACCTGGCCGCCATGCGCGCCGCCGTGGCCAAGGCCGGCGGTGACCCGCAGCGCATCAACCCGCTGTCGCCGGTGGACCTGGTGATCGACCACTCGGTGATGGTCGACAAGTTCGGTACCACCAGCGCCTTTGAGCAGAACGTTGACATCGAAATGCAGCGCAACGGCGAACGCTACGCCTTCCTGCGCTGGGGCCAGAGCGCCTTTGACAACTTCAGCGTCGTGCCACCTGGCACCGGCATCTGTCACCAGGTGAACCTGGAATACCTGGGCCGCACCGTGTGGACCAAGGACGAAGACGGCCGCACGTACGCCTTCCCCGACACCCTGGTCGGCACCGACTCCCATACCACCATGATCAACGGCCTCGGCGTACTCGGCTGGGGCGTGGGTGGGATCGAAGCCGAAGCGGCCATGCTCGGCCAGCCGGTGTCGATGCTGATTCCGGAGGTCATCGGCTTCAAGCTCACCGGCAAGCTCAAGGAAGGCATCACCGCCACCGACCTGGTGCTCACCGTTACACAAATGCTGCGCAAGAAAGGCGTAGTGGGCAAGTTCGTCGAGTTCTACGGCGACGGCCTGGCCGACCTGCCCCTGGCCGACCGCGCCACCATCGCCAACATGGCGCCGGAGTACGGCGCTACCTGTGGCTTTTTCCCAGTGGATGAGGTGACGCTGGACTACCTGCGCCTGTCCGGCCGCCCGGCTGAGACGGTCAAACTGGTGGAGGCCTACACCAAGGCCCAGGGCCTGTGGCGCAACGCCGGCCAGGAACCGGTGTTCACCGACACCCTGGCCCTGGACATGGGCAGCGTCGAAGCCAGCCTCGCCGGGCCCAAGCGCCCCCAAGACCGGGTATCCCTGCCGAATGTCGGCCAAGCGTTCAGCGACTTCCTCGACCTGCAATTCAAACCCACCAGCAAGGAAGAAGGCCGCCTGGAAAGTGAAGGCGGTGGCGGCGTGGCCGTGGGCAACGCCGATCTGGTCGGCGAGGCCGATTATGAATACGAAGGCAACACCTATCGCCTGAAAAACGGCGCGGTGGTGATCGCCGCCATCACCTCCTGCACCAACACCTCCAACCCCAGCGTAATGATGGCGGCCGGGTTGGTGGCGAAAAAGGCCGTGGAAAAGGGCCTGACCCGCAAACCTTGGGTCAAGACCTCACTGGCCCCAGGCTCCAAGGTGGTCACCGACTATTACAAGGCCGCGGGCCTCACCCAGTACCTCGACAAGCTCGGTTTTGACCTGGTGGGCTACGGCTGCACCACCTGTATCGGTAACTCCGGGCCGTTGCCCGAGCCTATCGAAAAAGCCATCCAGAAGGCCGACCTCGCCGTGGCCTCGGTGCTGTCGGGTAACCGCAACTTCGAAGGCCGCGTGCACCCGCTGGTGAAAACCAACTGGCTGGCTTCGCCGCCCCTGGTAGTCGCCTATGCGTTGGCCGGCACCGTGCGCATCGACATCAGCAGCGAACCGCTGGGTAACGATCAGAGCGGAAACCCGGTGTACCTGAAAGATATCTGGCCCAGCAGCCAGGAAATCGCCGAGGCGGTGGCCCAGGTCAGCACCAGCATGTTCCACAAGGAATACGCCGAGGTGTTCGCCGGTGACGAGCAATGGCAGGCGATTGAAGTGCCGCAGGCAGCGACCTACGTGTGGCAAAAGGACTCCACCTACATCCAGCACCCACCGTTCTTCGATGACATTGCCGGCCCGCTGCCGGTGATCAAGGACGTCAAGGGCGCCAACATCCTGGCCCTGCTCGGTGATTCGGTGACCACCGACCACATCTCCCCTGCCGGCAATATCAAGACCGACAGCCCGGCCGGACGCTACCTGCGCGAGCAAGGGGTGGAACCGCGTGACTTCAACTCCTACGGCTCGCGCCGGGGCAACCATGAAGTGATGATGCGCGGCACCTTTGCCAACATCCGTATCCGCAATGAAATGCTGGGCGGCGAGGAAGGCGGCAACACGCTGTATATCCCCACCGGGGAAAAAATGGCGATCTACGATGCATCCATGAAGTACCAGGCCTCAGGCACGCCGCTGGTAGTGATCGCAGGCCAGGAATACGGCACCGGTTCCAGCCGCGACTGGGCGGCCAAGGGTACCAACCTGCTGGGGGTCAAGGCGGTGATCGCCGAGAGTTTCGAGCGTATCCACCGCTCCAACCTGGTGGGCATGGGCGTGTTGCCGTTGCAGTTCAAGCTGGACCAGAACCGCAAGACGCTCAAGCTCACCGGCAAGGAGAAGATCGACATCCTCGGGCTGACCGATGCCGAGGTCGAACCGCGCATGAACCTGACGTTGGTGATCACTCGGGAAGATGGCAGCCGCGAGAAGGTTGAGGTGCTGTGCCGGATTGATACCTTGAATGAAGTGGAGTACTTCAAAGCGGGTGGGATCTTGCACTACGTATTGCGGCAGTTGATCGCGTCATAAGCAACACTGCAAACCAATGTGGGAGGGGGCTTGCTCCCGATGGCGGTGTATCAGCTAGGCATTTGCTGACTGATTCACTGCTATCGGGAGCAAGCCCCCTCCCACATTTGGCTGCATTTCAAGTTAAGAAATCACAATCAGCCGAACAACCACTTCCAGAGCAATACCAAGACGACTACCGCCAGCACCGGCCGCGCAATGCGGTACGCCTTGGGATGCTTGCGCTTCCACTGCTTGACCTGGCCACTGAACTTGTCGCTGAAGGTCTTGCTCCAGGCATAGGCCTGGTTGATGCCGCCCACGCGTTCGTCGTCAAGGTTCTGCGGCGCAGTAGCACGGCCCAGTTGCTTGCTGACCCAGCGGTTGACGCGGGTCATCACACGGTTGCTCAACGGCCGTTCGATGTCGCAGAACAGGATCACGCGGGTCTGCTCGGTTTCGTTCTTCACCCAGTGCACGTAGGTTTCGTCGAACATCACGTCTTCACCGTCGCGCCAGGCGTAGACCTGGCCGTCGACGAAGATGCGGCAGTCGTCAGAGTTCGGCGTGGACAGCCCCAGGTGATAACGCAACGAACCGGCGAAGGGGTCGCGGTGCGGGTTCAGGTGGCTGCCGCCCGGCAACAGCGCGAACATCGCGCCCTTGACGTTGGGGATGCTGCTGACCAGGGCCACGGTTTTGGGGCACAGGGCCTCGGCCGATGGCAGGGGTTTGTCGTACCACTTGAGGTAGAAGCGCTTCCAGCCTTTCTTGAAGAACGAACCGAAACCGGCGTCGTTGTTCTTTTCGGCGGCGCGGATGTAGCCCTCGTCGAACAGGTGCATGGCCTCTTCGCGAATCACTTCCCAGTTGTCCTTGAGCACGTCCAGTTCCGGGAACTTGCTGCGGTCCAGGTACGGCTTGGATGGCACCGCGGAAAACAGGTACATCAAGGCGTTATACGGGGCGAACAGCGCCGAATGGTTGACGAACTGGCGCAGCATCGGCAAACGGGCCTTGCCACGCAGGTGCACATACAGCGTGCTGCCGATAAACAGCAGCAACACCGACAGTTTGGCGGCCAAAGAAAAGGTCATGCAGCAACTCCTGGAAATAAGCGCCTGGCCGGCAAACTTGCGTCAACGGGAAACCAGACGTAACAGCCGGCCATGATAAACACTTGAGCCATTATGCAGAAGGCCCACGCCGACCGGATGACTTACATCAACCTTGTGGGACCGCTTTGAAGATCAGGCCTGGTTTTCCTGGTCGGTAAACACATCACTGAACAACATGCTCGACAGGTAGCGCTCGCCGGAGTCCGGCAAAATCACCACGATGGTCTTGCCTTGCATTTCCGGCTTCTCGGCCAGGCGTACTGCCACAGCCATGGCGGCACCGCAGGAGATACCGCACAAGATACCCTCTTCCTGCATCAGGCGCAGGGCCATGGCCTTGGACTCTTCGTCGGTCGCCAACTCCACGCGGTCGACCATCGACAGATCGAGGTTTTTTGGCACAAACCCGGCGCCGATACCCTGGATCTTGTGGGGGCTGGGCTTGATTTCTTCCCCCGCCAAGGCCTGGGTGATCACCGGGGAAACCATGGGTTCCACGGCCACCGACAGGATCGGCTTGCCCGCGGTGTTCTTGATATAGCGTGACACCCCGGTGATGGTGCCGCCGGTCCCCACGCCCGCCACCAGCACATCCACGGCGCCGTCGGTGTCGTTCCAGATTTCCGGGCCGGTGGTTTTCTCGTGGATCGCAGGGTTGGCCGGGTTTTCGAACTGGGCCGGCATAAAGTAGGTGGTCGGGTCGCCGGCGAGGATTTCATCGGCCTTTTCGATGGCGCCCTTCATGCCCTTGGCCGGCTCGGTCAGCACCAGCTCGGCGCCCAGGGCCTTGAGCACTTTGCGGCGCTCAAGGCTCATGGACGCCGGCATGGTCAGCAGCAATTTATAGCCACGGGCCGCCGCGACAAACGCCAGGCCGATACCGGTATTGCCGGAAGTCGGCTCGACAATGGTCATGCCTGGCTTGAGCTTGCCGCTGCTTTCGGCATCCCAGATCATGCTTGCGCCAATGCGGCACTTCACTGAATAACTCGGGTTACGCCCTTCGATCTTGGCCAGAATCGTCACGCCACGCGGTGCGATGCGGTTGATCTGAACCAGGGGCGTGTTACCGATGGAATGCGCGTTGTCTGCAAAGATACGGCTCATGAGGGATCCTGTTGGCGACTTTGAAGAAGGTCCCAAGGGTATGCCTCGTTCTCCAGGGCGTCCAGACGGGGGAACGTTGCGTTCATCAGAACAGTCAATCTCCTACAAGCAAGGAGAACTGCCCCATGAAACGTCGTTACAGTTGGCCGTTAGGGACAATCGCCGCTCTGGTGCTGGTCCTGATTGCCTTGAATATCGCGCTGCCCTACCTGGTGCGCAATTACCTGAACGAGAAACTCGCCAACATGGGCGATTACCGCGGCGAAATCGCCGAT
Organism: Pseudomonas sp. W15Feb34; assembly: GCF_023127765.1. Lineage (NCBI taxonomy): Bacteria > Pseudomonadati > Pseudomonadota > Gammaproteobacteria > Pseudomonadales > Pseudomonadaceae > Pseudomonas > Pseudomonas sp. W15Feb34. Next base: position 59,245 of record NZ_SPKN01000037.1, on the reverse strand, counting down.
GTGGACCTGGCCCTGTGGCGCGGCGCCTACCGGATCAACGGCTTGCAAATCGTCAAGGTGGACGGCAAGGTCCCGGTGCCGTTCGTGAAGGCGCCGCTGATCGAGTTCGCCGTGAGCTGGCATTCACTCTGGTACGACCACGCCGTCGTGGCCGAGGGGCATTTTGTGCGTCCGCAGATCAACTTCGTCGATGGCGGTGCCAACAAGCAGGCGTCCCAGACGGGTAAAGGCACCGACTGGCAGGAACAACTGCGCAAGTTGCTGCCGATCACCCTCAATGAAGTGCGCATCGAAGACGGCGAGATTGCCTTCCATAACTTCAGCTCCAAGCCCCGGGTCAATATCAACGCCACTGGGGTCAACGCCAGCTTCTACAACCTGACCAATGTGGTGGATGTCAAAGGCAAGCGCGACGCCCGCTTCGAAGGCAAGGCACTGCTGCAAGGCCAGGCGCCGCTGGAGGCCAATGCCACCTTTGATCCGCTGAGCGATTTCGAAGAATTCGAGTTCCGCTTCCGCGCCCGCGACCTGCAACTCAAGCGCATGAACGACTTTGCATCGGCCTATGGCAAGTTCGACTTCAAGGCCGGCACGGGCGACGTGGTGATCGAAGCCCAGGCTGAAAATGGCCGACTCACCGGCTACATCAAGCCGCTGCTGCGTGACGTAGAGGTGTTTGACTGGCAACAAGATGTTGAAAACAAGGACAAGAATATCTTCCGTTCAATCTGGGAGGCCGTGGTCGGAGCCAGCGAGACGGTGCTGAAAAACCAGCGCAAAAACCAGTTCGCCACCCGTGTGGAGCTCAGCGGTAGCGTGCACCAGCAGAATGTCAGTGCGTTTTCTGCGGTGATCGCAATTCTGCGCAATGGGTTTATCCAGGCGTTCAATGCCCGGTATGAACAACCCAAGCCCAGCGCTGATTAACCCTGTGGGAGGGGGCTTGCTCCCGATAGCGGTGTGTCAGGTTTATATCTGTACCTGATCCACCGCTATCGGGAGCAAGCCCCCTCCCACATGTCCCTCATTGCTCAGGATATTGATGTGACCCGCCATTCAGAGACTGAATGCCCCGTCTGCGTTCACAGTCGCCGGGGCTGCGGGGTATAGTCGGGGCATTGATGAATCCGAGGAATGACCGATGAAGTTCGAAGGCACCCAGGCCTATGTGGCTACCGATGACCTGAAACTGGCCGTCAACGCCGCCATCACCCTGGAGCGGCCATTGCTGGTCAAGGGCGAACCGGGCACTGGCAAGACCATGCTTGCCGAGCAACTGGCCGAATCCTTCGGTGCCAAGTTGATCACCTGGCACATCAAGTCCACCACCAAGGCGCATCAGGGCCTCTACGAGTACGACGCAGTGAGCCGCCTGCGCGACTCGCAGCTGGGCGTGGACAAGGTCCACGATGTGCGCAATTACCTGAAAAAGGGCAAGCTCTGGGAAGCCTTCGAGTCCGAGGAGCGGGTGATCCTGCTGATCGACGAAATCGACAAGGCCGACATCGAGTTCCCCAACGACCTGTTGCAGGAACTCGACAAAATGGAGTTCTACGTCTACGAAATCGACGAGACCATCAAGGCCAAGAAGCGCCCGATCATCATCATTACCTCCAACAACGAAAAAGAGCTGCCGGATGCATTCCTGCGCCGCTGCTTCTTCCACTACATCGCCTTCCCCGACCGCACCACCCTGCAAAAAATCGTGGATGTGCACTACCCGGACATCAAGAAAGACCTGGTCAGCGAAGCGCTGGACGTGTTCTTCGATGTGCGCAAGGTTCCGGGCCTGAAGAAGAAGCCTTCCACGTCCGAACTGGTCGACTGGCTCAAGCTGCTGATGGCCGACAATATTGGCGAAGCGGTACTGCGCGAGCGTGACCCGACCAAGGCCATCCCACCGCTGGCCGGCGCTTTGGTGAAAAACGAGCAGGATGTGCAATTGCTGGAACGGCTGGCGTTCATGAGCCGCCGCGGTAATCGCTGATGCTGCTCAACCTGTTCAATGAAATGCGTGCGGCCAAGGTGCCGGTGTCGGTGCGCGAGCTGCTGGACCTGATCAACGCGCTGAAACAGCGCGTGACCTTCGCTGACATGGACGAGTTCTACTACTTGGCCCGAGCGATACTGGTCAAGGACGAGCGGCATTTCGACAAGTTCGACCGTGCCTTCGGTGCCTATTTCAATGGCCTGGAAAAACTCGATGACCATTTGCAGGCGCTGATCCCCGAAGAGTGGCTGCGCAAGGAATTCGAACGTTCCCTGAGCGAAGAAGAACGCGCGCAGATCCAGTCCCTCGGCGGCCTCGACAAGCTGATCGAGGAATTCAAGAAGCGCCTGGAAGAACAGAAAGAACGCCATGCCGGCGGCAACAAATGGATCGGCACCGGCGGCACCAGCCCGTTCGGTTCCGGTGGCTACAACCCCGAAGGCATTCGTGTCGGTGACGCCGGCAAGCGCCAGGGCAAGGCGGTGAAAGTCTGGGATCAGCGCGAGTACAAAAACCTCGACGATCAGGTGGAACTGGGCACGCGCAACATCAAGATCGCCCTGCGCCGCCTGCGCAAGTTTGCACGCCAGGGTGCGGCCGAAGAGCTGGATATCGACGGCACCATCGACCACACCGCACGCGATGCCGGGCTGCTGAATATCCAGATGCGCCCCGAGCGGCGCAACACCATCAAGCTGTTGTTGCTGTTCGACATTGGTGGTTCGATGGATGCCCACGTGAAAATCTGCGAAGAGCTGTTCTCGGCGTGCAAGACCGAGTTCAAGCACCTGGAGTACTTCTACTTCCATAACTTTGTGTACGAGTCAGTGTGGAAGAACAACCAGCGTCGCACTTCGGAGCGCACGTCCACCCAGGACCTGCTGCACAAGTACGGCGCCGACTACAAAGTGATCTTCATTGGCGATGCGGCCATGGCGCCCTATGAAATCACCCAGGCTGGCGGCAGCGTCGAGCACTGGAATGAAGAACCGGGGTATGTGTGGATGCAGCGGTTCATGGCCAAGTACAAGAAGCTGATCTGGATTAACCCCTATCCAAAAGATACGTGGGGCTATACGGCTTCCACGGGGATTGTGCGGGAGTTGGTAGAGGATCAGATGTACCCGCTGACGCTGCGCGGGTTGGAAGAAGGTATGCGTTTTCTCTCGAAATAGGCGGTGTTTTGACCGGCCTCATCGCAGGCAAGCCAGCTCCCACATGTTGACTGCATTTCAAGGTTGGAATGCATTCCTCTGTGGGAGCTGGCTTGCCTGCGATGCTTTTAGCGATCGGCAAACCGCTGCAAAAACTTGGTGTGCTGCCGATGCGCCGCCTCCTGCACCACCGGTGCCAACCGCACCTTCTCCCCCGGCAAACACTGCGCCAGCCGCGCCAAGGATAGAGGCGTCAACGCGCCCAACCGCGGATAACCGCCGATCGTCTGCCGGTCATTGAGCAACACAATCGGCTGCCCATCCGGGGGCACCTGGATCGCGCCCAACGGAATCCCTTCGGAAATCAACGACGGCCCCTGGTACTGCAACGGCGTGCCGAGCAAGCGCATACCCATGCGGTCGGCGCGGCTGTCCAGCGCCCATTCGGTGTTGAAGGCGTCGAATAAACTCTGCCCGCTGAACTGGCCGATCTGCGCGCCGATAATCACGTCCAGTGAGGCACCGGATTGCAACTCCGGCTTGGCCAGCACCTTCATTGCACCGCCCGTACCGGAATAAGCCAACCGCCCGCCTTCAGCCAATGCCTTGCCGAAACCGTCCACCCCGCCCAACGCTTCGCGCACGACCGTGGCACAACTGCCAAGTACAGCCGGGGCATCGAACCCACCGGGCGCCGCCAGATAAGCGCGTGCCCCATTGAACGGCTGGGTGAAGCGCAGTCGCTGGCCCTTTTGCAGGATAAAACTGCGACCGGGGCTTATGGCGCGCTCATCGATATAGGCGCCCAGGTCTGCACCGGCCAGTGCCAGCAGGCAATAATCCTCGGCCTGCACGGTGAAACCACCCAGGGTGATCTCCACCACCGGCGCATCCAGGGCATTGCCCAAGAGCCAGTTAGCCCAGGACATCGACACCCAGTCCAGTGCGCCGCCCTGGGTTACACCCAGGTGGCGCACGCCAAAACGCCCGGCGTCCTGCAACAGGCACAGCGGCGTGCTGGCCTCGATCATCAAGCGGCTCATGCCAGCGCCTCCAACGGCGTGTCATCGCCACCCAGGTTGACGAATTCGGTGTGGCTGACCGGGGCGAAGCGCACCGTGTCGCCGGGCTGCATCAGGCTGTAGCCGTCGCGCTCACGGTCGAAGAGTTTGGCCGGGGTGCGGCCGATCAGGTTCCAGCCGCCCGGGGACACCACCGGGTACGCAGCAGTTTGCCGTTCGGCAATGCCGACGCTGCCAGCGGCCACGCGTTTGCGCGGCGTGTTGAGGCGCGGTGTGGCGAGGCTTTCATCCACCAGGCCCATAAAGGCAAATCCCGGCGCGAAACCAAGGGCGAACACCTGGTATTCATGGGCGCTGTGGCGGCGGATCACGTCCTCTACCGTCAGCCCGCTGCGCTGGGACAACAGGGTCAACTCCGGGCCGACGCTCAGGTCGTACCACACCGGCAGCACATGGCACTGGCCGCTGCCCTGGGCCTGGGGTTGCAGGTCCGTGAGCGCAAGGTCGATCAGCTCCCGAGCCTGTGTCGGGGTCAGCTCCCTGAGGTCGTAATGCACCATCAAGGTGGTGTAGGACGGCACCAGATCCACCAGCGCCGTGCCGAACTCTGCGCGCAAACGCTGCGTGGCAGCGAGCATCCACGGCATGTTGGCCTCGGCAATCACCTCAAACAGACGCACCATCAGACAGTCGATGGCCACCACTTCAATGCGTGGCTTCATGCTGTCTGCAACGCTTGGCGGATACGCTGCACCGCGGCCACCGAGCTGGCGTTGTCGCCATGCACGCACAAGGTATCGGCCTGCAAGGCCAACGGGCTGCCGTCGCTGGCGACCAATGCCGCGCCACGGGAAATGGTCAGGGCCTGCTGCACGATAGTGTCGCTGTCGTGGTGCACCGCGCCGGGCAACTGGCGGGAAACCAGATGGCCCTTGCTGTCGTAGGCGCGATCGGCAAAGGCTTCGAACCACAGGGTCACACCGTATTCGTCACCCACAGCTTGGGCGGCGCTGTTGTCACGGGTAGCCAGCAGCATCAGCGGCAAGTCGCCGTAGGCGGCCACGGCCTGGATCACCGCACGCAACTGCGCGGGGTTGGCCATCATGTCGTTGTACATCGCACCGTGGGGTTTCACGTAGCTGACGCGTCCGCCCTGGACCCGGCAGATGCCGTCCAGCGCGCCGATCTGGTAATGCAACAGGTCCTGGATTTCCTGCGGCGTGTAGTTCATTGACCGTCGGCCAAAGCCTTGCAGGTCTTGATAGGCCGGGTGAGCGCCCACTTGCACGCCATGCTTGAACGCCAGGCTGACGGTCTTGCGCATGATGCTCGGGTCGCCAGCATGGAAACCGCAGGCCACGTTGGCGCAATCAATGAACGGCATGACTTCGGCGTCCAGACCCATGGTCCAGTTGCCAAAGCTTTCGCCAATGTCGCAGTTCAGTAGCAGGCGGCTCACGGTGGTCGCTCCTGTAGGTTTTGTTTTTTTGTAGTGTGGGATTTATTACACAGAACTCGCAACTTGTCCTGGCACCCCAACGACGCTTATCGTGGAACGGCTCGATTTTTGGCGCTTGCCCGGTGCGACGTCCAACTAATAAAAACCGATCCATGCATAAGAAAAAGTTGATCCCATGAATTTGAAGTTCCTCGAAACCTTCGTCTGGGTGGCCAAGCTCAAGAGCTTTCGCCTGACTGCCGAGAAGCTGTTCACCACCCAGGCCTCTATTTCCAGCCGCATCGCCGTGCTCGAAAGCGAGCTGGGGGTGAAGCTGTTCCTGCGTGACTCCCGGGGCGTGAGCCTGACCCCGGAAGGCTTGAAGGTGCTCGATTATGCCGAGCAAATGATGGTGACCATGCAGGGTTTGAAACAGTCCCTGGAGACCACCAGCAGCAAGGTCGGACGCATTCGGATCGGCGCGATGGACACGGTGATCCACACCTGGCTCAGCCCGCTGGTGGCAGAACTGATGAAGCTGTTCCCGCTGGTGGAAATCGAGCTGGTCGCCGATACCGCGCTGAACCTCAGCGATCAGTTGCAAAAAGGTTTTCTCGACCTGATCCTGCAAACTGACCTGCTGCGCCTGGAAACCGTGCGCAGCCTGGAACTGGCCAGCCATCCCATGGCCTGGATCGTCGCCAGCCACTCGATTTACAACCGTGACTACGCCTCCCTCGCCGAACTGGCTCAGGAGCGCATCATCACCTACTCGAAAAACTCCCACCCGCATCAGGACGTGCTGAGTCTGATGCAGGCCAACGGCGTGGCCGCGCCCAGAATGAACTGTGTGAACTCGGTGTCGGCGATTACGCGATTATTGCGTGACGGCTTCGGCATCGGTGCCCTGCCGCCGGTGCTGGTCAGTGAAGAGCTGGCGCGGGGGGAATTAGTGATGCTGCCGATGGCACAGCGCCTGCCGAACTTGCAGGTGGTGGTGTCATGGCGTGTGGGGGTGGAGTTGGTGGAGGAGATTGTGGGGTTGTGCCAGAAGGTGGTGGCGCGCTATGCCGAGGAAGTCGGTGCAGAACGCATGCAACTGCATAAACCCGATTAAAACTGTGGGAGCTGGCTTGCCTGCGATAGCGGTGGGCCAACGCGCACATCTGTGACTGGACCACCGCTATCGCAGGCAAGCCAGCTCCCACATTGGACCGAGTCGGCCCTGACTTATAGGCCCTTCAAGTCCCGCTCTTCGATCGGCCGGCTCTGGCGCAAGCGCCGGCCACCCAGCACTACCCAGTCGATCAGGCGATACAGGCACTCGATGCCGAACGACAACAGCATCGCCCCGCCCAAGCCCCAGCCCATGGCTTCGGGCGTCAGCAGAATCTGGTAGCTGTAGCCATTCCAGGTTTCCAGGCGGATATCCGGGTCGGCGGCTACGGCCACTTGCAGGGCGCGGATGTACCACGGGCCTTGCATGGCCTGGAATTGCTTGTCCAACTCAAGCTGGCGATCAAGCATCGCGCCCAGGCTGCTGGCGTCGCTCTGGAAAACCGGGTCATCGCTGGCGCGGTAATGAGCCACCAGCGCTTGCATGTCCCCGTTGAAGAACTGCTGCGCGGTCGACTCAAAGCCGCGCAAGCCAGTCTGCGCCTCGATCAGGTGGGCTTCGACGCGCTTGGCGTAATCGTTGATAAACCCCGGCACTTGCACGCCGACCAACAAGCCAATGGCAAACAGCACCAACCGCAGATAGCTGAGCAACATGGTCGATTCCTTATTCGGTAACGCCCTGGCTGACGCATTCACCGCGTCGCCACAGGCTCCATTGGCCCGGTTCGTAGCGGGTCCAGTTTTCGTTGTCGGTCAAAGGCTCGGTGGCGATGACGGTTACCACGTCATTGGGCGTCGTTTCGGCCTGAAAATCGACGATCACGTCGACATCTTTCAAGCGTGCGGGGCCAAACGGCGCGCGCCGGGTAATCTGCGCCAGTTTGGTCGAGCAGTAGCAAAACAGCCAGTCGCCGTCGCTGAGCAAGCAGTTGAACACGCCCTTGCTGCGGTATTCGGCGCAGGCGGCGATCAGGTCCGGCAGCACTTGCTCGATGTCCACAGGCTCAGGGAAGGCTTCGCGCACGCGGTTGAGCAGGTCACAGAAGGCCGCTTCGCTGTCGGTATCGCCGACCGGGCGGTAGAACGTGGCGCGCGGGTAGAAGTCGGCCAACTGGCCGTTATGGGCAAAACACCAATTGCGGCCCCACAGCTCACGCACGAACGGATGGGTATTGGCCAGACTGACCTTGCCCACATTGGCCTGGCGGATATGGCCGATCACCACTTCGCTCTTGATCGGATAGCGCTGCACCAACAGCGCCACTTCAGACTCACTGCTCGCGGCCGGGTCCTGGAACAGGCGCAGGCCACGGCCTTCATAGAAGGCGATGCCCCAACCGTCGCGGTGCGGGCCGGTACGCCCACCGCGCTGCATCAGCCCGGTAAAGCTGAACACGATATCGGTGGGGACGTTGGCACTCATGCCCAATAATTCACACATGCCAGGGCTCTCGCTGCAGGGGCAGTCTACGTTTAAAGGCGCGGCTCGACCCGCATACCACCAGCAGGCGCCGGGCGACGGAACGGCTCGTCGTCTTCCGGCTCGGCGGCCAAGGCGGCATCTGCAGCAGCCTTGCGCTCACGGCGAGCGCTGGCCGCGCGTTCGATGGGCCAGCGGATCAGCACAAACACGATGTACAGGGCAAACACGATCATCGTGTACATGAACAGATCGGAGATCGCCCGCCAGGCGTTGTTGCCGACCTTGAGCACCAGGTCCAGGGCGGTAATGGCCACGGCCGGCGCAAACTGGGTCTTGACCGGGTCGACGATGGTCGGGCTCAGTAACAGCACCGCCATCAGCAATTGCAGCGGCTCGCGCAGCCAGCGCCAGACCCAGCGGGTCATGCGCCACCACACTAACAGGCAGCCCAAAGCGGCGAAGGCGTAGAGGCCCCAAGCGGTCAGATAGTCGTTCTCGGTCATGGTGTCCATGGCAAGGCTGGCAAAGAGGCGGCTATGATAACGGCTTTTGCGTGTCGCGGCTGCAATGCCGGCCACCGTCCGCCAGATAGGGAATTATCCATGCCTATTTCCACCGCTCCGATTGCCCGCAAGGCCCCAGGCGCAGACCCCTACGCCTGGCTGCAGGAGCGCGACACCCCTGAAGTGCTCGATTACCTCAAGGCGGAAAACGCCTGGCAGGAAGCCCAACTCGCCGACCAGCAAGCTTTGCGCGAAACGCTGTTCGAAGAGATCAAGGGCCGCATCCTCGAAACCGATCTGTCCCTGCCCTCCCCCTGGGGCCCGTACCTGTACTACACCCGCACCACCGCCGGTGACGAATACGCACGCCACTATCGCTGCCGCCGCCCGGCCGATGACAGCAACCAGGTGGACGAGAGCAGCGAAGAACTGCTGCTGGACCCGAACGTCTTGGCCAATGGCGGCTTTTTCTCCCTCGGCGCGTTCAGCATCAGCCCCGACCATCAGCGCCTGGCCTACAGCCTCGACACCAGCGGTGAAGAGATCTACACCCTGTACGTGAAGGAATTGGCCACCGACAAGGTCAGCGAACTGGCGTTCGACAACTGCGACGGCAGCATGACCTGGGCCAATGACAGCTTGACGCTGTTCTTCGGCGAACTCGACGACACCCATCGCCCGCACAAGCTGTATCGCTACCGTCTGGACGGTACGGCGGCGCAGGAAGTGTTCCACGAGCCCGATGGCCGTTTCTTCCTGCACTGCTACCGTTCCAGCTCCGAGCGCCAACTGCTGCTGGCTCTGGGCAGCAAGACCACCAGTGAGATCTGGGCACTGGATGCCGATCAGCCGCACCTGGCCTTCACCTGCCTGGCGCCGCGCGTCGAGGACCACGAATACGATGTCGACCACGGCAAGCGTAACGGCGAGTGGACCTGGTTTATTCGCAGCAACCGCGACGGCATCAACTACGCGCTCTACCTCGCCGCCGATACCGGCACGCCGCCTACCGAGGCCGACTGGCAGAACCTGATCCCTCACAGCGACGAAGTCATGCTCGACGGCGTGAGCCTGAACGCCAGCGCCATGACATTGAGCCTGCGCATCGGCGGCCTGCCGGTCATCGAGGTGCACCCCGAGGGCGTACCGGCTTATCGCGTGGAATTACCCGACGCCGCCTACAGCCTCTACGTACAAAACAGCCTGGAATTTCCAAGCGACAACATCCGCCTACGCTATGAGGCCCTGAACCGTCCCGCCCAGGTGCGTCAGCTAGAGCTGGCAAGCGGCGCGCAGGTGGTGCTCAAGGAAACCCCGGTACTCGGCACATTCAACGCCGACGACTACGTCAGCCAGCGCCTGTGGGCCACCTCTGCCGACGGCACCCAAGTGCCCATCAGCCTGGTGGTCAAGCGTGATCAACTGGGTAAACCCACCCCGCTGTATCTGTACGGCTACGGTGCCTACGGCTCAAGCCTGGACCCATGGTTCTCCCACGCACGCCTGAGCTTGCTGGACCGAGGGGTCGCGTTTGCCATCGCCCATGTGCGCGGCGGCGGTGAGCTGGGTGAAGCCTGGTACCGCAACGGCAAGCAGGAACACAAACAGAATACCTTCAGCGATTTTATCGCCTGCGCCGAACACCTGATCACCGAGGGGCTGACCACTTCCAGGCAACTGGCGATCAGTGGCGGCAGTGCCGGCGGCCTGTTGATTGGCGCGGTGCTCAACCAGCGCCCGGAACTGTTCCAGGCGGCGATTGCCGAAGTGCCGTTTGTCGATGTGCTCAACACCATGCTCGATCCGGAGCTACCGCTGACCATCACCGAGTACGACGAATGGGGCAACCCCGAGGAACCCGAAGTGTATGCGCGCATCAAGGCTTACGCGCCATACGAAAACGTCAGCGCCCAGGCGTACCCGGCCATGCTGGTGATTGCCGGCTACAACGACAGCCGCGTGCAGTATTGGGAGGCCGCCAAGTGGGTGGCCAAGCTGCGCGATACCGCCACTTCAGACAACCTGTTACTGCTCAAGACCGAGCTGGGCGCCGGCCATGGCGGCATGAGCGGGCGCTACCAGGGATTGCGTGACGTAGCGCTCGAATATGCGTTTGTGTTCAAGGCGCTCGGGCTGATCTAAGCACTTGATGGAGCGGTCCTGTCTGAACGCGGGACCGCCTTGACTGTTTTAACCGCCGGGCGTCTTCGGCTTGCTGTCGTTCTGCTGCAAGCCGGGGACAGTCTGGTCCTTGGGCGGCGTGGGCAACACGATGGGCACCAACGGTGGCGTACCGTTCGTCTTGGGCGTGGCGGGCGGGCTGACTTGAGGGTACAACGTCGGGGTCGGCGTGCCCGGCGCGCCTGGGGTTGGTGCGGGCGCGACCGGTACGGTTTGCAACTCCTGAGCCTGCGCCGCAGCGGATATGAGCGCGCTCAATACAATGACCGTTAGAATGCTGCACTTCATCGATGGCTCCATGGCCTGACCGGAATGCCTTAAGGCTACTCCCAACTGCGCAAGAATGCCCTTCCCAATGAGATTTCCATGAAACGTTTCGTTCTGCTGGACACTACTCCGATCCCCGACAACGGCGGCGCCTTGTGCCTGTTCGAGTACGGCGAGGACTTCGTCATCAAGATCCAGGGCGGTGACGGCGGCCAGTTGATGAACACGCGCATGCACGGTTCCGAAGACGCCCTGGCGGAGATTCCCTGCCGCAAGGTCGCCGGTCGCCCGAACTCACGCGTGCTGATCGGCGGCTTGGGCATGGGCTTTACCTTGGCCGCAGCACTCAAGCATTTGGGCAAGACTGCCGAAGTGGTGGTGGCCGAACTGGTGCCGGGCGTCGTGGAATGGAACCGTGGGCCACTGGGAGAAAAATCCGGGTGCCCCTTGCAGGACCCGCGCACGGTGATTCGTCTGGAAGATGTGGCCAAGGTGCTACAGGCCGAGCCCCAGGGCTTCGACGCGATCATGCTTGACGTCGACAACGGTCCCGAGGGGCTTACGCAAAAGGCCAACAGCTGGCTGTATTCCGCCGGTGGCCTGGCCGCCTGCGCCAAAGCCCTGCGGCCCAAGGGCGTGCTCGCCGTGTGGTCGGCCAGTGCCGATAAGCTGTTCAGCGACAAACTGCGCAAGGCCGGCTTCAAGGCTGAAGAGGTTCAGGTGTTCGCCCATGGCAATAAAGGCACGCGGCATACCATCTGGATTGCAGAAAAGCTCAAGGGCTGAATCACTATCGGTCAAATGTGGGAGGGGGCTTGCTCCCGATAGTGGTGTGTCAGCTTGCCTATCCTTAACAGACACACTGCTATCGGGAGCAAGCCCCCTCCCACATTTGGTACTGCTTCAGTCTCTGGATTTGCGGTAATCGATCACGTACGGCACTTTTTTATCGAAGGTCTTTTCCAACTCCTTTTGATCCAGCTGGGTCATACCGCCCAACTGCCGGGCAGTGAAACCGCTGTCGCCGATCATTGCCCCCGGCGCCAGGCTGACCATGCGCTTGGCGACAGCCTCGATGGCATCCTTGTAGCCGCCCTTCTTGTTCAGGTTGTACTGGCCCAGATCAATCTGCGTGCGCAGCCAGTTGCCCCAGTAGAACTCCAGAAATTCCGGCGCAATCGCACCCTCGTTTGGCTTGCCGTACGCGGCCTTACGGGTGAAATACACCAGGCTGCGGAACGTGTCGTCCTGCAGGTTCTTGAAGCCCAGGTGCGCCGGCAGTTGCTCCGCTGGCAACGCCTGGCCCCGGTTGTCCTTGAGCCAGACCTTGCGGGCCGCTTCCATCCGCTGCCAGAACGTGGCGAGATTGGGGCTGGCACTGAAGTCGTCGGTGACCTTGACCCACATTTTCAAGCGCGGGCCAGCGCCGGGTGTTTCCCACAAGGTAGTGAAACTGTGATGACCATCGGTCAGGTAAAGCTGGCCGCCGGGGCCCACCACCACGGTTTTCATATCCTGCGGGTAGGTGCCGACCGGGTGCTTGCAGGTAAAGCTGTCGGACCTTAGCAGCTCGGCGTTTTTCGGCACCTGGTCAGCCTCGCCCTGGCCGTTGGTTTCGCAGTATTCATCGAAAGCCTTGGCCGGCTTGTCGGCGAACAGCCCGAGGCTGTAGTAGATCTGGTCGAAACCCACCACGGCCTGGGTGGGGTGCAATTGCTCCAGGGCCACCTCGATCACCTGCCCGGGCTGCGGCGTAGAGAACGCCTGAGCCTGAGCGGTAACCACACAGAGCACAAGCCCGATAGTCCATGAATACAGACGCATAAATTTCAAATCCTTATCAGTCAGTGAAGCAATCCCTAGGGGTGATTTTCAGCGTAAGCGGCTAGAATCAACCTTATCCGTGACCCACCAAATAGCCAGGAGCCATGATGAGCTCGACCAACCCGCCCTCCCACACCGCCAAGCTGGACCGCATCCTCGCCGATGCCCAGCGCGACCGCGAAATGGGCTACCGCGACAAAGCCTTGAAGATGTACCCCCACGTGTGCGGCCGCTGCGCCCGTGAATTCGCCGGCAAGCGTTTGAGTGAACTGACCGTACACCACCGCAACCATAATCATGATGACAATCCCCAGGACGGCTCCAACTGGGAATTGCTGTGCCTGTACTGCCACGACAACGAACACTCGCGCTACACCGACCAGCAGTATTTCGGCGAAGGCTCCACCAGCAGCCCGAGCATTGCCAAGGCGACGCACAATCCGTTTGCGGCGCTGGCGGGGTTGATGAAGAAAGACGACTGAAGATCGTCCTTGTCTGTACTGGCCTCATCGCAGGCAAGCCAGCTCCCACATTTGGAATGCATTCCCCTGTGGGAGCCGGGCTTGCCCGCGATGACGATCGCCCAAGCACTGCATACCCCCAGGCCGTATAATCGCCGTTTTTCTCCAAGGCACCCTTCCCCGTGGGCAATAAACGCTACAGCTGCATCGGTCTGTATAACCCAAAATCCCCCGAAAACGTCGGCTCGGTGATGCGTGCCGCCGGTTGCTACGGCGTGGCCTCGGTGTTCTACACCGGCGTGCGCTACGAGCGAGCCCGGGACTTCATCACCGACACCAAGAAGGTCCACCACGACATTCCGCTGATCGGCATCGACGACCTGAAGAAGATCCTGCCCCTGGGCTGCATCCCGGTTGCCGTGGAACTGGTGGAAGGTGCCCGCCCGCTGCCTGAATACACCCACCCCGACCGCGCGCTGTATATCTTCGGCCCCGAGGACGGTTCCCTGGACAAGGAGATCCGCGACTGGTGCGAAGATGTGGTGTACATCCCCACCACGGGCTGCATGAACCTGGCAGCCACCGTCAATGTGGTGCTCTACGACCGCCTGGCCAAGGGCAACAACACCCGTTCGGGCCCCAAGTACTGATTCTGCGGGAACATCCGGCACCTGCGCGCAGTCAGCTAGTAACACTAGCCCTTGTTGGAGACAGATCATGAGCGACAGCAAAATCTTGCAACCTATCATCGAAGCCACACCGTTGAAGCCTCAGCCTACCCAGAACGTGCATGGCTGGGAGCGCATCGGCTCAGTGGCGGGCGGCGTGATGATGGTCGGCAAAGGCCTGCGCCGCGGCGGGATTTTCGGGCTGATCCAGGTGGCGATTGGCGGCGTGGCACTGGCCCGTGGCTTTACCGGGCACAGTTCGCTCAAAGACAAGCTGGAGCAGGGTCGCCAGGAAATGAACAGCGTGCGCACGAAGATCGAGCGGGCCGGGGAAGAATTGAAGAATTTGAAGACCAAGGCGGAAGTGGCGGCTGAGAAGGCTGTAAAACCCAAAGCCTGACCTAAGTAATTGGACATGCTGGAGATTCAAATGTGGGAGGGGGCTTGCCCCCTCCCACATTTTGAATTGCACAGGGCTTGGGATCAGCGCAGCAGTTTGCTATCCAGTACCACCGACGATTCGCCGATTACGCTTTCAGCCAACTGAACGAACTCTTTGGTGTTGATGCTGTTGACCCGCATCACCGCCTGCGCCAGATCATCCAGGGAGCGCTTGTTGTGGGTTTTCACGCGGATCTCGCGGTCCAGGTCCTGCAACACCAGTACTGCCCGCGCTACACCAGCGCTGCCGATTTGCTCGCCTCTCAGCGTGGTGACCGCCTTGCTTTCTTTGGCCAGGCGCGCCTGGATCGCCGCATAACGCTCATCGGTGAGGCCCCCCGCACGTCGCACCAGTTCAATCGCGTAATACTCCCCCAGGCCCTCGCTGATCCAGTCACTGCTGTCGTGGTCGTTGAAGCGCCCGATGGCCTGCACCACCTCGCGCAGCAACGGGCTGCCGCCATTTTCGCTGACCAGTGGCGTACGGCTGTTAAGGTAGATCGAATCGTGCGACGCCCAGGCTCCGCGGCGCATCGGGTCACTCGCGCCGACGATCAACAATTTGGCGGGATGGCGTGGGAACGCAGCGTCCACCTGCGGCCAGACGAACGTCAGCAGCGTCAGCACGTCCATGCGGCGCATGCCCTGCCCCTTTGGCGAGGCCACGGTGACCTCGGTTTCACCCAGGCGCAGGCGACGGCTGCCGAGGTTACCGGCGAGCATCCAGCCGGTGGGGCGATCGAACAGGCGGGACACGTTGTCGATGCGGAATTTGTTTTTGCCAATGCGCGGCCAGGCAGTTTCGACGCTCTTCCAGCCCGCGGGCAGTTCGAACATCAGGCGCGAGACCAATTCAATGCCATCTTGCTGGTCCAGGCGCGCAGCCGGCACCAGGTCTTCACCACGCAGTAATGCCCAATTGGGCGTGGCCCGCGTGTCAAAGGTGCCCGGCTTGCGCGCGTGGGTCAGACGCACGCGGTAGGTCAGGCTGGCCTTGTCGGCGCTGGGCTGCCACACACCACGGCTGCCCGTGACTTGCCATTGGCCGTCGGCCTTGAAGTCGCTGTAATCACCACTGCGGCCCAGGTCAAAGTCCAGGCTGCGCACCGCCGAGCCTTGGGACAGGCTGACGCGCACCTCGGCCTGCTCGCTCTGGGGCAGCAGCTTGACGTGATAATCCAGGTCAACCTTCTTCGCACACCAGCCCGGCCCGCTCAGCGCCAGCAATACCAGGGCCGCTGCCAACTTGGCTGCCACCTTCATACACACTCCTTTGTTCAGCCTGCACGGAAGATCAGGTAATCCTCCCAGTCGTCCTCTGGCACGCTGCCTTCGCTGAGCATGCGCCCGGACTGGGAAATGCGTTCATGGTGCACGGCGTCGCGGTCGCCGCAGACCAGGTGGTGCCAGAGCGGCAAATCCTTGCGCTCGCTGACCAGACGATAGCCGCAGGTTGGCGGCAGCCATTTGAACTGGTCGGCCTGGCCGGGCGTGAGCTGGATACAGTCCGGCACCGAAGCGCGGCGATTGGGGTAATCGGTGCACTGGCAGGTTTTCAGGTCGAGCAGTTTGCAGGCGATACGCGTGTAATAGACGCTGTTGTCGTCTTCATCCTCAAGCTTTTGCAGACAGCACAGGCCGCAGCCGTCGCACAACGACTCCCACTCCTCCTGGTCGAGGTGCTCAAGGGTTTTGCGTATCCAGAAAGGTTCGACTTTGGCGGCCATGGCTCTACATCAGTATCAGAAGGTGAAAAGGCCGCCAGTCTAGTGCCCAAGCCCGTTACGGCCAAGCGCTTACGACTGACGGTGTTGCAAGACTTGTCAGCCCTGGGTTGGCGCAGTAGTTTTGAACCCCGGCTTTTTTCATCAGGATCTGTCCATGAGCGATAACCCACGCGTTGCCGATTACCCGATCCATACCCAATTCACCGAACGCTGGTCGCCCCGCGCCTTTACTGGCGAAAGCATCCCGCAAGAGACGTTGCTGAGTTTCTTCGAAGCCGCACGCTGGGCACCCTCGGCGTACAACTCGCAGCCGTGGCGGTTTCTCTACGCCCGCCGGGACACGCCGGACTGGGAGCGTTTCCTGGGCCTGCTGAATGAATTCAACCGCAATTGGGCGCAGCATGCGTCGGCCCTGGTCATCATCGCGTCGAAAACCGACTTCATCGCCCCCGGTGCAACAGAAGAAACCCCGGCGCTGTGGCACACCTTCGACACCGGCTCGGCTTGGGGCCACCTGGCGCTGCAAGCCAGCCTCAGCGGCTGGCACACCCACGGCATGGCCGGTTTCGATCAGGAGCTGACCCGCAAAGAGCTGAAGATTCCCCAAGGCTATGCGCTGCACGCGGCCGTAGCGGTGGGTAAGCTGGGTGACAAGTCGAACCTGCCGCAATACCTGCAAGGCCGTGAAGCGCCGAGCCCACGCAAGCCGTTGACTGAACTGGTGTCTGAGGGCGACTTCAGCCTGTAAGCCTAGTGCAACTCCAATGTGGGAGGGAGCAAGCCCCCTCCCACATTTTAGATTGATGCATGGCCAAGGATCAGTAGCCCCGGTCGAAGTCCACTTCGCCGCGCAGCGCTCGCTTGGCCTGGTAGGCGCGCACGTTTTGCACAAACAACGCCACCATCATCGACGGCGAGGTCGGTGCCGAGCTGTGCCCAGTCAACAGCAAACCCCACGCAGTCCAGAACGGGTGGCGTTGCGGCAACGGCTCCTGACGGCACACGTCGATCACCGCGCCGGCCAGATGCCCTTCTTTCAGGGCCTCGACCAGGTCGGCATCCACCACCGCCACGCCGCGCCCGACGTTGATAAACAGCGCCGTCGACTTGAATTGCTTGAACAACGCCGCGTTGTACACGTCATGGGTGTCCGGGGTATTGGGCAGCAGGTTGATCACGTAATCGACCTCGCCCACCAAGCGGCCCAACTGATCGAGCCCGGCCACTTCAATAAAGGGTGCCTGTTCCCGCGCCGTACTGGCGATGCCGTACAGCTTGACGCCAAAGGGCACCAGGAAATCAGCCACGCTTTTGCCAATATCACCCGTGCCGACAATCAGCGCCTTGCGCCCCGCCAGGCTCTGGCCCATGCGGTTGTCCCACTTGCGCTCGACCTGGCTGACCAGGCGCGCCAGCACTTCGCGCTCATGGCCCAGCATATAGGTGAGGACAAACTCGGCCATGACCTGGCCAAAGATGCCGACTGCACGGGTGAGGCGATAGTCGCGGGGCAAGCCATCGGCCAGCAGCGGCGTGATACCGGCCCAGGTCGATTGCAACCACTGCGGTTGATGGCCCTGGCGCAGCAGCGTCGCCAGCAGATCGGGCTGGCCCAGCCACACCGGGCAATCGGCGGCCAGGCGCGAGAGTTCGGCCGAGTCACCGCTGGTCAGCACGTCAAGGTCCGGGGCGGCCTCCTTGAGCAGTTGGGCGTAGAGCGGGTGATCCTGTTCAGCAATCAGAACACGCATGGTTCAAACCTTTCAAAAACAATGCAGACGGCCGCCCGCATCCTTACGGCCACCGTCGTCTAATACGATTCCATTTAAAGCCTGTGCCCTGACACGGGCACTGATCGATCACATCGGGTCGTTGCGGCGCAGCAACTCTTCGGGCAAGTGCTCGATGTACTCGTCTTCGGCCGGCGGCATTTGCAGGTGGTAGCCCTGTTTGTCGAGGTTTTCCAGCACCACGGTGATGTCTTCGCGCGACAGCTTGCGCTCCGGCGTCAGCACCATGTCAAACGCGTGATGCGCCTTGCCGAAGGCCTCCATCAACGGCTCGGGCACGCGCTCGAGGGCATCGCTTTTGAGCACGTAGAGGTACATGCCGTCTTTTTTCTTGCTGCGGTAGATGGAACAAATACGTTTCAAGGCTGTTCTCCGGCATTGGCCAGGCTGTCGAGCAGCGCCTGGCCCATCAACTCGCGGCGCCAGCCACGCAGCGAGTCTGGCAATTGGTAAGGCCCATCGGGGTAGCCACTTTTGACCAGGGCTTCGAGGGTTTTCTTGCGCAGCATCAGTTCCGGCGCCATCTCCAGGCGCTCGGCGAACGTCTGGCCCAGGGCGCGCAGTTGCTTGATCAGCGCGGCGGCGTCCACCGGCAACGGTTCGGCCACGGCGGGAGGCCATTGGTCCATCGGCACGCTACCGGCACGTTTGATCAGGTCCAGCAGGAACTGGCCGTCCTGACGCACGGTACGCGGGTGCATGTCTTCGATCTTGCCCAGCGCGGCCAGGTTATCCGGCTGGGATTTGGCCAACGGCCAGAGCGAATGCTCGCGGATGATGCGGTTGCGCGGCAGGTCCCGGGCGCGGGCCTGCTGTTCGCGCCAGGCGCACAATTCACGCAGCACGGCAAGTTGGGCACGGGACAGTTTCCACGCCAGCTTGGCATCGCGGTACACCTCGAAAGGGTCGATTTCGCGGCGCAGGTTGGCCACCAGTTCGGCACCGTCTTCCAGGACCCAGGCGTACTTGTCATCCGATAGCTGCGGGCGCAGGCGAATATAGACCTCGGCCAGGTGCACCGCGTCTTCAGCGGCGTAGCTGACCTGCGTCTCGGACAATGGCCGCTGCAGCCAGTCCGAACGGGTTTCGCCCTTGGGCAGCTCGATATCCAGCACGGCTTGCACCAGGCGCGAATAGCCCATGGAAAAGCCGAGGTTGAGGTAAGCCGCGGCCAACTGGGTGTCGAACAACGGTGCCGGCAGGCTGCCGGTCAGGCGCAACAGCACTTCCAGGTCTTCGCTGCAGGCGTGCACCACCTTGATCACCGCCGGGTTCTCCAGCAAAGCGGCCAAGGGTTGCCAGTTGTCGATGGTCAGGGGGTCGATCAGGTAAGCGCGTACGCCATCACCGATCTGGATCAGCCCGGCAATAGGGTAAAAGGTGTCGACCCGCATGAATTCGGTGTCGAGGGCGACGAATGGCAACTGCTGCCATTGGGCGCAATGCTGGCCGAGGCTATCGTTGTCGCAGATCCAGTGAATATCGATGGCCACACGGCTCTCCCTTGAAGAATGGCGCGCAGTATATATCGCGAAAGGGGCTTGCGAGCATCCGTAGTGCACACACCATCATGAAAACTCCGACAGGAGATGAAGAATAGTCCGACATATGGGAGTTATCCTCTCTTACGCAGGACGTACACACACCAGAGTTTGGAGCCCGGCAGGAACTCCTGGTAATTCAGAACCTTGAAGCCCGCCTGACGAAACTCATCCTCTACCGGTGTACCCGCGCTTACGGAAACAATCACCGTGTCGCGGCTGACGCGGTGAAACTCGCGCAACAACATTAATCGCACATCGCTGCTGGGCACATGGCGAAACAACTCCAGGCAGAAAATACAGTCCACCGCGTTCGCCGAAAGGCCAATCGAAAACGCCGAGCCCTGGAAGGTTTTGACACGTTTTAGCAACGTGCCCGGGTGATGGGTGCGCGCGTGGTCGAGCATGGCCTGGGAGTTGTCAGAGGCGAGGATCACCCGGTTGACGTGCTCGGCCAGCACCGGCCAGAAGCGCCCCGAACCACAGGCCAGGTCAAGGATAAGCCCTGGCTCACCCGCGACCTTCAGCGCATGGCGTACCAGCCGCGCATCCCGCCACGCGGCCAAGCGCTGCAACAGCCTTGGCGGACGCGGATCACCGCACACCCTGGCATGCTCACGGTCACAGCGCTCGGTGAATTCAGTCTCGATGGGGGATGGAGGTTGTGGCGACATCACGGGCTCATGTGGGTAAAACGGTAGTGAACGACCTTGATTCCCAGCTTAACCACTGCAACGTGAAAAAAAGGTCGAAAGCCGCCACCGTAAACTCCGTCACGCCTGATGCAGGTACCAGCGCCAATCCTGCTCGCCGACCTCGCCCATGAACTGGCGATATTCGGCACGTTTGACTGCCAGGTAAACACCAAGGAATTCACTGCCAAACGCATCCTTTGCCCATCGCGAAGCCTCAAGCGCACGCAGGGTGGTCAGCCAGTCAGTGGGCAACAGCTCCTTGGCCTGGGCATAACCGTTTCCTTCCACCGGGGCGCCAGGGTCGCGTTGCTCGCGAATGCCGCGATGGATGCCGGCCAGGATCGCGGCGGCCGCCAGATAAGGGTTGGCATCGGCGCCGCAGATGCGGTGCTCGATATGCCGGGAACTGGCCGGGCCACCGGGCACGCGCAGGCTGACGGTGCGGTTGTCCACGCCCCAGGTGGCAGCCAGGGGTGCATAGCTGTTGGTTTGGAAACGCCGATAGGAGTTGGCGTTGGGGCAGAACATCAGCAGCGAATCGAGCAACGTACTGAGCATCCCGCCCACCGCCTGGCGCAGCAGCGGCGTGCCATCAGCCGCCTCGCTGGCGAACAGGTTATTGCCCTGGGCATCGGTCAGGCTGACGTGCATATGCATACCGGTGCCGGCCAGGTCGTCGAACGGCTTGGCCATAAAACATGCGGCCATCCCGTGCTTGTGGGCCACGCCCTTGACCAGGCGTTTGTAGCGCACCGCTTCGTCCATCGCCTGTAAAGCATCAGTGCGATGTTCAAGGGTAATTTCCACCTGGCCCGGGGCGTACTCGGAGATGGCCGTTCGCGCCGGGATACCTTGCAGCTTGCAGGCGCTATAAAGGTCGGCGAGAAACGGCTCGATCTGCTCCAGTTCGCGCAGGCCATAGACCTGGGTCGAACGCGGGCGATTGCCGTCCATATCCCGCGCCGGTTGCGGACGACCGTTGCCGTCGGGTTTCTGGTCGAGCAGGTAGAACTCCAGCTCTGCCGCCATCACTGGGTAATAGCCATCGGCTTTGAGTGCATCGATGACCTTGGCGAGCAAATGCCGAGGGTCGGCCACGGTAGCGGGCAAGCCTTGTGTGGGGTGCATGCTGACTTGCACCGCCGCGGTGGGGATCAAACGCCAGGGCATACGCTGCAAACTGCCACTGATCGGGTAGGCGCGGCAGTCGATATCGCCGACTTCCCACACCAGCCCTGAGTTTTCTACGTCATCGCCATTGATGGTCAGGCCGAGAATGGTGCTGGGCAGTGGCCGACCGGTTTCGTACACCGCCAGCAGTTCGTCGCGGTGCAGCAGCTTGCCGCGGGGTACGCCGTTGTTGTCGAGGATAAACAGCTCGAACATCTCAATGTCGGGGTTCTGCTCAAGGAAGGTTCGGGCTTCGTGCAGGCGGGCAAAGACACTCATGGCAATTCTCATACGTTTGGGTCGGGCAGATGCAGATGGGCACAGGTGCACGTCATCCGTGGGGGTGGATCAACGTAGAAAAGAGGTGTCTGGCGGGCGCGCGTGTCGACAATGGAACAAGGCCCAGAACGCAAGTGCAGAAGGCAGTGTCGCGGCGTGAGTGTCGGGGCAACCGTCCATGCGCGGATCACAGAAATAGAGAACCCCGAGCGTCACACGCCTGGATAGGCGGTTAAATTCAGGCTTGATGGAGTTTGGGTACAGTTTGGCTAAACATTCCCCACGCCTTGCCACCCTGCCCGGCGCTGGAAATAATGGGCGCCCCGACCGTGCCCCAAGGACTCGCCCCCATGAAAGCTCCTCTGGCCCTCTGTGTGCTGGCAAGCCTGGTAAACATCGCCCAGGCCGACACTGTCCCGTCACGTCTTGACGAGGTGATCCAGCGCGGCACCCTGACCGTTTGCACAACGGGCGACTATAAGCCCTACACCTCATTGCGCGCCGATGGCCATTATGAAGGTATCGACATTGCCATGGCCGAGTCCCTGGCCAAGAGCCTCAACGCCACGATCAAGTGGGTGCCCACCACGTGGAAAACCCTGATGCCGGACTTCCTCGCCCAACGGTGCGACATCGCCGTGGGCGGGATTTCGGTGTCGTTGGAGCGGCAGAAAAAGGCGTTCTTCAGCCAATCGCTGGGGGTTGACGGCAAGATCCCACTGGTGCGCTGCGCCGACGTGCAGCGCTACCAAACGGTTGAGCAGATCAACCAGCCACAGGTGCGGGTGATCGAGCCGGCAGGTGGCACCAATGAAGTGTTTGCCCGTGCCCACCTGGGCCAGACGCAGATTCGCCTGCATGACAATGTGACGATTTTTGATGAGCTGCTGGCGGGCAAGGCCGATGTGATGATTACCGATGCCAGCGAGGCGCGGTATCAGCAGAAGCTCAAGCCGGGGTTGTGTGCGGTCAATCCTGAGCGGCCGATGCAGTACAGTGAAAAAGCCTTCCTGCTACCTCGCGATGATGTGGCCTGGAAGAGTTATGTGGATCAGTGGTTGCACTTGAGCGTGGCGACGGGTGTGTATGGGGGGGTTGTCAGCCAGTGGTTGGCCGCGCCTTGAATTTGCTGCCATGACGGCCTGTCTGGCACACCGAGATCTAAATGTGGGAGGGGGCTTGCTCTCGATATAGGTGGATCAGCCAAAAAATTGTTAACTGACACTCCGCTATCGGGAGCAAGCCCCCTCCCACATCAGCTCGACGAACGCCCTGCACGCGGCGCTGCGGTAGGCGCCCTTGCGGCTCAATAGTGCGGCAGTACGCTGCGGCAGCGGTGGGTCGATGGTCACGGCGTGCAGCCCCGTCTGCGCCTCGGCCAGTGCTTGGGGCAGGACGGTTGCCAGTGACGTGTTGCGGACGATTTCGATGATTGCGCTGATGGAGTTGGCTTCCATGGCGATAAATGGTTTCACACCTTGCCCGCGGCAGTAGTCATCGATATGGCGGCGGGTAGCGAAGCTCGTGTTCAGCAGCACCAGGGGTTGTTCAAGCCAAACGAGTCGGCTCAATTGGGGATGGCTGGCACTGACCACTACGCTCAGTTGTTCGACAAACAGCCCCTTGCACTCAATGTCCGGCCCATGTTCGCCGGTAAATCCGATACCGATATCCAGCAGGTCTTCGCCCAGTGCAGCTTCGATACGGTCCTGGGTCAACTCCTCGACGCTGAGGGTGATGCCCGGGTAGAGCGTATTGAATCGCGCCAGCAACGGGCCGATCAGGTAGGCGGTAAAGGTCGGCGTCATGGCCAGGCGCAAATGCCCGCGGCTGAGGTCCTGCACATCGTGTATGGCGCGGCTGCCGGCCTGCAGGTCCTGCAAGGCCAGCCGGGCAAAGCGCACATAGGCTTGCCCCGCATCGGTCAGGCTGATACTGCGCCCGGAGCGGTCGAGCAGCGGCGCGCCGAGGCTTTCTTCCAGCTGTTTGATCTGTTGTGAGAGGGTCGGCTGCGATACATGCAGCGCTTCAGCAGCGCGGGTGAAGTTGCGATGCTCGGCAACGGCGAGCAAGTAACGGATATGACGCAGCAGCATCGACAGCGCTCCAGCTATAGGCATGACTTATAGACAGCATCATAAACCGGTCTTGGACGCTATAGCCGAAAACTTCCATCCTTGCCCCATCAGCGACGCAAGGAGAACCACCATGCAGCATCTCATCGATGGCTTCCGCAAATTCCAACGTGAAGCCTTTTCCCAACGCAGCGACTTGTTCAAGCACCTGGCGACCACACAGAACCCCGGCACCTTGTTCGTGTCCTGCTCCGACAGCCGTGTCGTGCCGGAGCTTCTGACCCAGCAGGAACCCGGCGATCTGTTCGTGATCCGCAATGCCGGCAACATCGTGCCGTCCTACGGCCCCGAGCCGGGTGGTGTGTCGGCCACGGTCGAATATGCGGTGGCGGTACTCGGGGTCAGCGACATTGTGATTTGCGGGCATTCGGACTGCGGCGCCATGACTGCGATTTCCACCTGCAAGTGCCTGGACCATCTGCCGGCCGTGGCCAACTGGTTGCGTCATGCCGAGTCGGCCAAGGTGATCAATGCATCCCGTACGCATGTCTCGGACGCTGCGCGCCTGGATTCATTGGTGCGTGAAAACGTGGTCGCCCAACTGGCTAATCTCAAGACTCACCCCAGCGTTGCGCTGGCCCTGGAACAAGGCCGGACGAACCTGCATGGCTGGGTGTATGACATCGAAACCGGTGGCATCGACGCGCTGGACGGTCGCACCGGACGCTTCGTCTCTCTGCTCGACCATCCAACCACCCGCGCCCACGCTGCCTGAACCTTAACCACCCAAGAGGACATCACCATGTTGCAATCCCAATTCGCCCAAACCCCACGCCTGGCCCTGGCCGATACCGTTATCGACCTCAAGGCACGCAAGAATCTGTCATGGCAGGACCTCACCGATGGCACCGGCCTGAGCCTGGCGTTCGTCACCGCCGCCCTGCTCGGCCAGCACCCACTGCCCAAGGAGGCGGCCGACATCGTGTGCGACAAACTCGGCCTCGACCAGGACGCCAGCCGCCTGCTGCAAAGCGTCCCACTGCGCGGCAGTTTCCCCAGCGGTGTGCCGACCGATCCGACGATGTACCGCTTCTACGAAATGCTGCAGGTCTACGGCTCGACCTTGAAGGCCTTGGTGCATGAGCAATTCGGCGACGGCATCATCAGCGCCATCAACTTCAAGCTGGACATCAAGAAAGTCGAAGACCCGGACGGCGGCTCCCGTGCGGTCATCACCCTGGACGGCAAATACCTGCCCACTAAACCCTTCTGATTTGCCGCCAACCGTCTACGCTCTTGGCACACCAACAAGAACGAGGGACGGTAAATGAAGAGACTGCTCCGACTCACCTGGCTGCTGCTGTTGTGTTGCAGCCAGGTGCATGCCGCCACGGCACAGGAAGCCGATGCCCAAGCCGCCAAGGCCCTGCTGGAAAAGGCCTTGGCGTACTACCACAAGCAAGGTGACAAGGCGTTCGCCGCCTTCAGCCGTCAGGGCGAATTCATCGACCAGGACCGTTATGTGTTTGTGGTCAATACCCAAGGCGTACTGTTGGCCAGTGGCGGGCCCTCCTCCGCACTGATCGGTCGCGACGTGTCCGAGGTACTCGGGCCCGACCTGCAAGCCTCGTTCAAACAAGCCTTGAGCGTGCCGGAAGGCAAGGGTATCCAGCAGGCTGACTATCGCTGGCAGAACTGGAACGACGGCAAGGTCGAACATAAGCATGTGTTTTATCAGCGGGTGGGCGAACGCATCCTGGCGGTCGGTTATTACTTGCCGCGCGCCACGCCAGAACAGGCACGGGCGCTGCGCAACAAGGCGGTGGAAGCGCTGGTCAAGGATGAAACCGGCACGCTCAAGGCGATCAACTCCTTGCAGGGCGGCTTCTTGCAAGATGACCTGTATGTGTTCGTGGTAGACCTGAACACGCGACGCTACGTCGCCCACGGCACCAACCTGCGCCTGATCAACACCGACTTTGCCAAGATCAAGGACCCGGATGGCAAACCGGTGGGTGTGCCGATCCTCAAGATGATGGCCGAGCAGGACCAGGGCGAATACAAATACCGCTGGAAAAACCCGGTGACGGGTAAGGTCGAGAACAAGCACGCTTATGTGCGCAAAAGCGGGCATTTCATGGTTGCGGTGGGATATTACAGCCCCTGACCTGACTTGAAATGCAATCAAACTGTGGGAGCAAGTCGAATCGTCGCGCCGCCCCTCCCACATTTGGTTTCCTACATTCAATTGGACCTAGCGGGCTTTGTCTTCCCGACCACGCAGCACCCGGTTCGGCATCACGATCGCAGCCGCCAACCCCAGCAACGACACTGCCGCACTCACCATCAGCAAATGCCGGAACGTCACCGCCAACTCCCCGCGTAACGCATCCTGCGCCGGGCCGGGTGCGGCGTTGAGGCCGTCAAGCAGCACGTTGCCAGAACTGCCTTCGGCCACCAGTGCGGCGCTCGTCAAATGGGCGAAACTGGAGTCGTGCAACAGCGCCAGCAGCAACGCCGACATGCAAGCCACCCCCACTGCCCCGCCCAGGGAGCGGAACAGGTTGGTGGTGCTGGTGGCCACACCGATATCCCGTTGCTCTACCGAGTTCTGCGTACCCACCAACGAGGTCGGGAACTGCATACCGGCGGCAATGCCGCACAACAGCATGAATACGCTGGTGAGCACCACTGCCTGGGGCGCGCTGTAGGCCATGCCGAGAATCGCCAGCGGGCTCAACACCGCGCCGCTCAGGATCATCGGTTTATAGCGGCCAGTCACCGACGTCATGCGCCCGGCAAAATACGCGCCCATCGGCAAGCCCATCGCCAAGGGCAGCAAGTGCAGGGCCGCACTGTCGGCACCGGCGCCGGTCACGGTCTGGTAACGCAGGGGCATCAGCACGGTCAGGGAAATCGCCTGGAAGCTGGTGACAAAAATCGTGCACCAACACAACACCGCACTGCGGTTGGCAAACAAGTGCATGGGCAGCAGCGGTTCGCGCGCGCGGCGTTCGTGCCACACAAACACGCTCAACGCCAACAGTGCGCAGGCCAGCAACCCCAGCACTTGATCGTCACGCCACGAATGGCCCTGGCCGATTTCGGTGATACCCAGCAACAAGGCGGTGAGGCCGATGATCATCAGCACCGTGCCGAGGTAATCGATGATCGGCTTGCGCTGCGGCACCGGCAGCCCCACCAGAGTGCGATGGGCCACGTACCAGGCGCCTGCGCCCAGCGGCAGGTTGATCAAAAACACCCAGCGCCACGACAAGTACTCGGTCATATAGCCTCCCAGCACCGGCCCCGCCACGCTGGCCACCGCGTACATGCTGCTGAAATAGCCCTGGTACCGGCCGCGTTCGCGAGGGGGAATGATGTCGCCGATGATTGCCTGGCTCACTGAAATCATCCCGCCGGCACCGATGCCCTGGAGAATCCGCGCCAGCACCAATTGCTCCATGCTTTGCGCCATGCCACAAAACAGCGACGCCAGGGTGAACACGCCCATGCCGATCAGCATCATGGGCCGACGCCCATACAGATCGCCAAGCTTGCCGTAGATCGGCACCGCCACGGTCATCGCCACCATATAGCCGGAAATCACCCAGGCCAGCAGGTTGACGTCATGAAACTGCGCGGAAATGGCCGGCATGGACACCGCCACAATGGTCTGGTCCAGGGCGCCGAGGAAGATCGCCATCATCAGCGCAGCAAGAATACTGCGCACGGCGGGAACGGTTGGGGCGGGCTGATTGAGGTGAGTCACGGCAGAACCTTCGAACAAGGCCCGCAGGACAAGATCGCCCGCGGGAATGCTCAATACGATAGCAGGCTATTCGATAGGCTCATAAGCAAGCCCGACGTAATTTTCTGCAATGGTTTTGCGCCCGGCATCCGAGTGGATGAAATAGTCCAGCTCACTCTCGGCAATGCGCTGGCTGAAGGCGTCCGCCTGGGGAAACTCATGCAGCATCGAGGTCATCCACCAGGAAAACCGCTCGGCTTTCCATACCCGGCGCAGGCAGATAGCCGAGTACTTTTGCAGCAAGTCCAGGCGTCCTTCGCGGTACACCTTGAGCAAGATCCGGAACAACGTGCTCACGTCACTGGCCGCCAGGTTCAACCCCTTGGCGCCGGTGGGCGGGACAATATGCGCGGCATCGCCAAGCAGGAACAGGCGCCCGTACTGCATGGGTTCCACCACGAAGCTGCGCAGCGGCGCGATACTTTTTTCAATCGATGGGCCGGTCACCAACTGCTGCGCCAATGAACCGGGCAAGCGGGTTTTCAGTTCATCCCAGAAACGCTCATCCGACCAATCCTCCACAGCCTCGTCCTGCGGCACTTGCAGGTAATAACGGCTGCGCGTCGGTGAGCGCATGCTGCACAGGGCAAAACCCCGTGGGTGTTTGGCATACACCAGCTCGGCGTGTACCGGCGGCGTATCGGCGAGCACCCCCAGCCAACCGAAGGGATAGACCCGCTCGAATACCTTCAAAGCCTGCGCCGGAATCGACTGGCGGGCGACGCCATGGAAGCCATCGCAACCGGCGATGTAATCGCACTCCAGGCGATAGGCTTGGCCTTGGTGATTGAACGTCAGCCAGGGTCGATCACTTTTCAGATCATGGGGCTGTACGTCGCACGCCTCGTACAGCGTGGTAGCGCCGGCGGCTGCGCGGGCGGCCATCAGGTCGCGGGTGACTTCGGTCTGGCCGTAGATCATCACCGATTGGCCACCGGTCAATGCCTTGAGATCGATTGGGATAAGTTGGTCATTAAGGGCAATGTCAAAACCTGTGTGCACCAACCCTTCAACATCCATGCGTTGGCTCACCCCGGCTTCGCGCAACAGGTCAACCATGCCCTGCTCCAACACTCCGGCACGGATGCGCCCCTGCACGTAATCGGAGCTCTGGCGCTCTAGAACAAGGGTTTGAATACCAGCGTTGTGCAGCAGCTGGCCGAGCAGCAATCCAGACGGACCGGCGCCAATAATGGCGACTTGGGTTTTCAGGGTTTTCATTATTTTTATGGCCTTCACGCTTTACCCGAACGTATCGAGTGAAAGAGTTGTCAGTGGAATTGTGGCTGACATTTTTCACTTGAGCGAACCGCATAAGAAGGTGAAAACTGCGTCAAAGCCTGCGCTTTTCGCCAATCGGGGCGATTACCGAACCATTATCCTGAGTATCGGATTGAAACCATGACCAAAACCGCGATTCCGGTCTTCAAGCTTTACGGGGAAAGCCAGCAGTGGCCGACGCCCGATTTGTTGCACTGCGAAACCATTTCCCGGCGCAGTCGGGAATACCAGTGGGAAATCCAGCCCCACCGGCACGCGGATCTGTGCCAACTGCTGTATGTGCACAAAGGCCAGGCACAACTGGAAATCGAAGGCCAGCGCACCACCCTCAATGAAGCGAGCCTGCAAGTGCTGCCGCCACTGTGCGTGCATGGCTTTCGTTTTTCCGAAGATGTGCAGGGTTATGTGGTGACCCTTTCGGCGCCGCTGGTCAGCCATTTGCAGGCGCAATTGGGCGACACCGTCGATGGCCTGCAAACCCTCGGCAGTTATCCTGCGGGCAAGGACAGCGACTACTTGAACAACCTGTTCGTGCGCTTGCAGGACGAATACGCCGAGGATCAACCGGCACGGGACATGATGTTGCACGCCTTGGTCAGCGTGCTGCTGGTGTGGGTCAGCCGCCAGGCGATCCAGCGTCGTCATCCACGCACCCCACGTGGCCGTGAGTATTTTCGGCGTTTCACCCAACTGGTCGAACAGCATTACCGTGAGCACCCCAAGATTGAAGATTTGGCCCACAAGCTGGGCATCTCGGTCTCACACTTGAACGGGACTTGTCGGGAGTTGGGCGGGCAACCGGCATTGCAGATCATGCATGACCGCCAATTGCTGGAAGCCAAGCGCTTGTTGACCTACACCAGCATGACCATCAATGAGATGTCCGAGGTGCTGGGCTTTTCCGACCCGACCAACTTCTCGCGACTGTTTCGCCGCAGGGTCGGGTTTTCACCCAAGGCGTTTCGCGAGCAATTGAAGGCCGAGCAGCCTACCTGAGCGCGCTGAAGCTGCCGGTGCGCGGCACGCATTGGTCCTGATGGCAACTGATGGCGAACGCCGCCGGTTGCATGCGCGTTTGCTCAACGCGATAGGCGGCTGTCCCGTACAACGCAGTCGCCAATGTGCAGAGGGTGAAAATCGTCAGGTATTTTCTGGTTTTGATACTCATGGCACAGACCTCTGAACGGATCTACACGGTGCTGTTTAAAGCATAGGTCAGTCAGCGCAAGTTGCCATGATTGGCTGCCATTCAGCGCGTTTATATCGCCTCAGAGACCGACGTCCCACGCAGGCGCCTCCGGAAACCGCAGTACCAGAAAATCCAGCAGGCTGCGCAGTGCCGAGGGCATGTGCTTGCGCGAGGCGTACACCGCATAGATGTTCATCTGCCGTGGCTCTGCTGCAGGCAGCAAGCGCACCAGTTCACCACTGCGGATCAGGTCACCGGCCTGATAACTGGGGAGCATCGCCACCCCTGCCCCGGCCAGGGTTATACGCAATAACGTGCTGGCCTCGTTGGCGGTGATATTGCCGTGCACCGGCACCGACACGTGTTCGCCCTGCTCTTCGAAATGCCACAGGCTCTTGCCGAAATAGGAGTGGGTCAGGCAGTTGTGCCGGGCCAGGTCTTCGACTTTCTGCGGCGCCGGATGCTCACGCAGATAGGCCGGTGTGGCACACACCACCGAGCGGCACACGGTCAAGCGCCGGGCGATCAGGTTCGGGTCCAGGTCATTGCTGGTGCGGATCGCCAGGTCGATGCGCTCGTCCACCAGGTTCACCGTGCGGTCGAGCATCTGCAAGTCCACCGTCACCAGCGGGTAGCGCTTGACGTACTCGGCAATGGCCGCGCCCAACTGCGCCTGGCCGAACGAGGTACTGACGCTCAGGCGCAACAAGCCCCGGGGCGCGTCATCGGGCTCGCTGACGGCGGCCTGCATATCAGCGCACAGCTCCAGCAATTGCCGGCAGCGCGGCAGGGTTTCGCTCCCGGCAGCAGTGAGGCTGAGCTTGCGCGTGGTGCGGTGCAGCAGGCGCGCGCCGACCCAATCCTCCAGCTCAGCCAGGTAACGCGAGACCACCGGGCGCGACAGGTCCAGATGATCGGCGGCGGCAGACTGGCTGCCCAGGTCCACCACGGTGACAAACACGCGCATTGCTTGAAGACGATCCATGATCTGCCCGATTTCAGAAACAAACTATGTCCAAGCATCGCATTTTTTGTGGTGTTTTATGCAACTAAGCTCTACCCACCCCTTACCAATGGCAGGAGCTGCCCGATGTTCTCGACCTTCAAACGCTTGACCCTGGCCACTGCCGCCCTGGCGTTCGCCGCCCACGCCGCAGCCGCTGAGCTGAAACTGGACGTGTACAACCCCGGCGAAGCGGCGATCTTTCCCGTCAGCTCGGTGCTGGTCAGCGGTGCCAAAGACGCGATCCTGGTGGACGCCCAATTCGGCAAAGGCCAGGCCGAGCAATTGGTGCAGAAGATCCGCGCCAGCGGCAAGCACCTGACCACCATCTACATCAGCCATGGCGACCCGGACTACTACTTCGGCCTCGACACCCTGACCGCCGCCTTCCCCGACGCCAAGGTGCTGGCGCCGCAACCGGTGGTCGACCATATCAACGCCACCGTCGCTGGCAAGCTGGAATATTGGGGCCCGAAAATGGGCGCCGACAAACCGACCAAGACGATTGTGCCGCAAGTGTTGCAAGGCCACAGCCTGACCCTTGAAGGGCAACAGCTTGAAGTGGTGGGTCTGGACGGTCCGCAGCCGGATCGCAGCTTTGTGTGGATCCCGTCGATCAAGGCTGTAGTCGGTGGCGTGGTTGTCGCCGAAAACATTCACCTGTGGATGGCTGACACTCAGGGCGCGCAATCTCATAAAGACTGGTTGAGCACCCTTGAGCGTATTGAAGGCTTGAAGCCAAAAACAGTGATCCCTGGTCACTACCTGGGCACCCCATCGCTGGCCTCGGTGAAATTCACCGCCGACTACATCCAGGCCTTCGACATCGAAACCGCCAAGGCCAAGGATTCCGCCGCCCTGATTGCGGCCATGAAACAGCGTTACCCCACCCTCGCCGACGAAAGCTCGCTGGAATTGAGCGCCAAAGTCGCCAAGGGCGAAATGAAGTGGTGATCGGCTTTAAACCCTAACCCTGATGGAGAACGTCATGAGCAAAATCGCAATCATTGGTGCCACCGGCCGTGCCGGTAGCCAACTGCTGGAAGAAGCCCTGCGCCGCGGGCATACCGTCACCGCCATCGCTCGCAACACCGACAAGCTGGGCGTACGCCCAGGCGTCACGGTCAAGCAGGTGGATGCCCTGGACGCCGATGCCCTGCAACACGCTATCAGCGGCAGCGATGTGGTGATCAGCGCCGCGCACTTTGCCACCTTGCCCGCCAGCGCCGTGATCGGCCCGGTGAAAAAGGCCGGGGTCAAACGCCTGCTGGTGGTGGGTGGTGCAGGTTCGTTGCTGCTACCGGACGGCAGTCGCGTCATCGATAGCCCGGGTTTCCCTGCGGAGTACAAGGCCGAAGCCAGTGCCGGGGCTGATTTCCTGGAAACGCTGCGCCAGGAAACGGAATTGGATTGGGCGTTCCTCTCGCCATCGGCGCTGTTCGACGGGACCGAGCGCACCGGCAAATTCCGCCTGGGCCAGGATGACCTGTTGGTGAGCAGTGACGGTAACAGCTCGATCAGCTTTGCCGACTACGCCATCGCCATGATCGACGAGGTTGAAACACCCAAGCACTCGCGTAAGCGCTTCACCGTTGGCTACTGACACCACGCGGTAAAAAATGTGGGAGGGGGCAAGCCCCTCCTACATTTGTGCCTGGCTGGTCAACCAATCCATCAGGGCCAACAACCCGGCAGAAGGCACTGTCTGCGGCGGATACACCAGGAAGTAGCCCATGCCCGTCGGCACCCGCAGTTCAAACGGCATCACCAGGCGCCCCGCCTTCAGGTCCTCGCCAATCAGCGCACGATCACCGATCGCCACGCCCGAGCCTTGTGCCGCCACCGTCATCGCCAGGTCCAGCGTTTCGAAATGATGCCCCTGGCTCAGACTGCTCAGGCGCGTACCCGCCGCTTTTAACCACAATGCCCAATCCCGCTGATCCCGTGTGGGGTGCAGCAGCACCTGGTGTTGCAGATCCGCTGGCGTGTGCAAGTTGTCCAGCAAGGCCGGCGCACAGACCGGTGTGAGTTGTTCATCGAACAAATGCCGAGCCTGCTCGGACTGCTCGCCGATGGGCGCATAGATCACCGCCGCATCAAATGGCTCGCGACGAAAATCCACGGTGTAGGCCACGGTGGTGGTCAGTTCCACCGGTACATCCGGGCGCTCCCTTTGCCATTGCAGCACGCGTGGCAGTAGCCAGCGCATCACACAGGTGGACGCCTTGAGCTGCAAAACCTCGCGGCGACTGCCGATTTGCTCCACGGCCTCACCGATCACGCCGAACACCTGCTGCACCCGCAGCGCCCACTCGCGACCTTCCTCGGTCAGGCTCAAGCCCCGCGCCTGGCGCACAAACAACCCATAGCCCAAATGCCGTTCCAACCCCGCGATCTGGCGGCTCACCGCCCCCTGGGTGATGTGCAGTTGCTCGGCGGCGCGGGTGAAGTTGCAGCATTGGGCCGTGACCCAGAAGGTGTGCAATGCGGGCAACGGTGGAAGGCGTTTCATTAGGGCGCAGCCATGACGTGAGGACATGGCGAGTATGACTTTTTATCGATTGTTGCCGCTACCGGCCAGCCGGTCCAATAGCGCCTTCAATCCATAACAAGAGCGACCGGCATGGCAACCTGCGGCGAAGTATTGGTCCACCTCCTGAAAGGCTACGGTGTCGATCATGTGTTCGGCATCCCCGGTGTGCATACCGTGGAGCTGTACCGTGGTTTGGCGCGCTCCGGCATCCGTCACGTCACCCCGCGCCACGAACAGGGCGCCGGGTTTATGGCCGACGGCTACGCGCGCACCTGCGGCAAGCCTGGTGTGTGTTTCATCATTACCGGCCCGGGCATGACCAATATCACCACGGCCATGGGCCAGGCCTATGCCGATTCGATCCCGATGCTGGTGATTTCCAGTGTGCAGGCGCGCAGCCAGTTGGGCGGCGGGCGTGGCAAGTTGCATGAGTTGCCGAATCAGAGCGCACTGGTGGCCGGCGTGGCGGCGTTTTCCCATACCTTGATGTCGGCCCACGAGTTGCCCGGCGTGCTGGCGCGGGCGTTTGCACTGTTTCAGGCCGGGCGGCCGCGCCCGGTGCATATCGAGATTCCGTTGGATGTGCTGGTGGAGAATGCCGACGCTCTGCTGGGCAGCCAGCCGGTCAGCGTGGCCCGCGCCGGAGCGGCACCGGCGGCGATCGAGCACATGAGCCGCTTGCTCGCCACCGCCCAACGCCCGCTGATTCTGGCCGGTGGCGGCGCCATCGATGCGGCGCCCGAGTTGACCCGCCTGGCCGAAACCCTCGGCGCGCCCGTGGCCCTGACCATCAATGCCAAAGGCCTGCTGCCTGCCGCACACTCGTTGTTGATCGGCTCGACCCAGACCCTGGCGGCCACCCGCGCCCTGGTCGCCGAGGCCGATGTGGTACTGGCCATCGGCACGGAACTGGCGGAAACCGATTACGACGTGACCTTCGCTGGCGGCTTCAAGATTCCCGGTACGTTGCTGCGCATCGATATCGACCCGGATCAGACCGTACGCAACTACCCACCCGAGGTGGCCCTGGTGGCCGACGCGAAAATCGCCGCCCGGGCGCTGCTCACCGAACTGGACCGCCAGTCACTGGCGCCGCGCAATACCGATTGGGGCGCAGTTCGCGTCGCACGTTTGTGGGCCGAGCTGGAGCCCACTTGGGACGCTGCCACCCGTGCACACACGCGGCTTCTCAACACCGTATTGGAAGAACTGCCCCGCGCCGTGCTGGTGGGTGACTCCACCCAACCGGTGTACAGCGCCAACCTGACCCTGAACCTCGACCGACCACGTCACTGGTTCAATTCATCCACCGGCTACGGCACCCTGGGCTATGCCCTGCCCGCCGCCATCGGCGCCTGGCTGGCGCGCGGCGATAGGCAACCGGTGGTGTGCCTGATCGGCGACGGTGGCCTGCAATTCACCCTGCCGGAACTGGCCAGCGCCGTGGAAGCCCGCACACCGGTGATCGTGCTGTTGTGGAATAACCAGGGCTATGAGGAGATCAAGAAATACATGCTCAATCGGGCCATCGAGCCTGTGGGTGTAGACATTTACACCCCGGACTTTATTGGCGTGGCCAAGGCCCTGGGCTGCGCGGCAGAGAGCATCGAAGGCATCGAGCATCTGCGCTCGGCACTGCGCGCCGCAGCTGATCGCCAGGGGCCGACGCTGATTGAAATCGACCAAGGGCGGTGGGAGTCGACCAAGCCTGGAACTCGCTCTATGTGACTCTGGTTTTCCCCTGTGAGAGGGGCGATCTGTCAGTTATCCGCAATTTTTAGATAGCCCCAGCGACTTTCTGATTTGCCCCACTTGCCCCTGCATGGCCTGATTCGCCCTTGTTCGAACAAGGCAGGCCCATGGAAAACGTTCACGCAAAACCCACCACCGCCGTATGGCTGATGATCAGCGTGGTGCTGGTCGCCCTTAACCTGCGACCGTCAATGGCGGCTGTGGGGCCGTTGTTATCGTCGATTCGCGTGGATGTGCCGTTGAGTTTCAGCAGCGCCGCGTTACTGACCATGTTGCCGGTCATGGCCATGGGCCTGGCGATGTTTGTTGGCATGGGCCTGGCCAAGCGCCTGGGCGAACATCGCAGCATTATGCTGTCGCTGCTGGTGATTGGGCTGGCGACCTTATCGCGGCTGTTGCTGGATTCGGCGCTGGAGCTGATCGTCAGCGCGATTGCCGCAGGGGTCGGCATCGCGCTGATTCAGGCGTTGATGCCGACGCTGATCAAGTCGCGATTCAGCGCTGACGTTTCGCTGTTCATGGGCCTGTATGTGACTGCGATCATGGGCGGCGCTGCGCTGGCGGCATCACTCTCACCCTTGGTGCAAGTGCGCACCGGCAGTTGGCGCATCGGCCTGGCGATCTGGGCGGTACTGGCGCTGTTGGCGCTGGTGTTCTGGTATGCCCAGCGTTCGGCTCTGCCACCCTTGCCTCAAGCAGAATCGAGCATTCGGGAATCATTTTTCAGCAATCGCCGCGCCTGGTTGCTGGCGATCTTTTTTGGCCTGGGCACGGCGTCCTATACCTGTGTATTGGCGTGGCTGGCGCCGTACTACGTCGAACAGGGCTGGAGCGAGCAGAATGCCGGCTTGCTGCTGGGCTTGCTGACCGCCATGGAGGTGATCTCCGGCCTGGTCACTCCGGCCATCGCCAACCGACGCCAGGATAAACGCGGCGTGATCGCGGTGCTGCTGGTGCTGATCATCCTCGGGTTCTGCGGCCTGATCCTCAGCCCGCAACACTGGAGCCTGCTATGGCCTTGCCTGCTCGGCCTGGGTATCGGCGGGTTGTTTCCCATGAGCCTGATTGTGTCCCTCGACCATCTCGACAACCCACGGCGCGCCGGTAGCCTTACCGCATTTGTACAGGGCATCGGTTACCTGATTGCCGGCGTGTCGCCCTTGATTGCCGGAGTGATCCGCGATCAATTGGGCAGCTTTGAAGGAGCCTGGTGGTCGCTGACCGCGGTGACTGTGGTGATGCTGCTGATGGTCCTGCGCTTCAACCCCCGGCATTACGTACGACATATCCGCTGACGTCGTATTACAAACAGTATTTGTCCCACACGAAACATTGACGAGTCCTACAGAGCTTTCTATTGGTACGAGCGTTCCGTTAACATTTTGCCCAGTCTTGTACTGAGTTCGGTACAAAGGGTTTACGGACGAAACCGATGCTAAACAGTAACTCGCTCAGAAAGCTCGATATGCAGGATTTGATGGTGTTTATCGCCGTCTACGACCAGAGCAGCGTTACTGATGTGTCCGAAACGCTGTTCGTCAGCCAGTCCACGGTGAGCTACAGCCTGAAGAAGTTGCGCACCAGCTTTGAGGATGAGCTGTTTATCAACACACGGGCCGGTATGCGTCCGACGTACAAGGCCACCACCATGTACGGGCATGTGCAGAAGATCCTGGAAAGCATCAACCTGTGTCACGCCGGTGGCCAGGCCTTTGACCCGACCCAACAGGCGGTGACCTTCAATGTGTGCGCCCCGGAATACTTCGAGCAACTGATCCTGCCACGGCTGTTGAAGCACTTCGACCATGCCGACCTGCCGGTGATCGTCAATGTGCAGAAGCTGGAAACCGACATTCCCGTCGATGACCTGCGTGAAGGCCGCCTCGACCTGGTGATCTGCTTCGGCCCGCACTTTCATCGCACCCATAAAGACTTCAAGACCCAGATGCTGCTGGAGGATGACCTGGTTTGCGTGTTCGACCAGCGCTCGGCACCCAGGGAGCCGGCCTTCAGCCTGCAATCTTTCGTCGAGCGGCGTCACATATTCCCCACGCCATGGTCCTCCGACACCAACATGATCGACGGCTGGCTCGCACGTCAGGCGCGCAAGCGCCAGGTGATCGCACGGGCCAACAGCTACAGCGCAGCGTTGAAGATGATTACCGGCACCGACTTCATCGTCACCCTGCCGCGTCGCGTGCAAAAGTTGCTGG
Organism: Pseudomonas sp. W15Feb34; assembly: GCF_023127765.1. Taxonomy (NCBI): domain Bacteria; kingdom Pseudomonadati; phylum Pseudomonadota; class Gammaproteobacteria; order Pseudomonadales; family Pseudomonadaceae; genus Pseudomonas; species Pseudomonas sp. W15Feb34. The sequence goes on along the minus strand of NZ_SPKN01000037.1, from coordinate 21,695 downwards.
CGCCGGCACCGGGGTTCGGTGTGTGCGAAGCACCCAACGGTTTGCCGGGGTTCACCCTGGATATGCATTGGAAGGAAACCAATGGGCAAGACAGCGCCAATAGCTGGTTTCGTGAGCAAGTGGTGAGGGTGTGTGAGGAACAGCTGCAAGCGGCAAGTTGAAGGCGCCAAGCAGTCTCTACAGTTGCTTTTAGCTTGGAGCCGGGAGCTTGTCACTCATGAACGCCTCCAGCCGCGAACGCATCCAGCGCTCCGCCGGGTCGGTGTCGACGTGGCTGAGCCAGACCATCGACAAATCCAGGGTCGGGGTCTGGAAGGGAAACGGCTCGCAGTACAAATTGCCGCCGGCGGCCATGGCTTGGGCAGTGTAATCCGGCAGGCTGGCGATCATGTCGGTGCCGGCGAGCAACGCCGGCAGCGAACTGTATTGCGGCACCGACAGCACCACATGGCGCTTGCGGCCCACCTCCGCCAGCCACTCATCGGCAAACCCGGCCACGTTGGCAGTGTGGGACACCAGCACATGGGGCCGTGCGCAATATTCATCGAGGGTCAGCGGCGTGTCCGAGGCATCGGCGCGCAGCAGGCAGGGGCGGATATGCCGCAACAGCTTGCGCTTGGCATTTGCCGGCAGGCCGCGGGTCTGGGTGATGCCGACGGTGATATCGCCCGACGCCAGCAAGTCGGGAATACGCCAGTAATCCACGTGCTGCACCACGAACACCACCTGCGGCGCCTCCTGGCGCAAGGCACGCAGCAACGGTGGCAGCAGGCCGAACTCGACGTCATCGGACAGGCCGATGCGAAAGGTCATGGTACTGATGGACGGATCAAAGTCATGGGTCAGGCTCAGGGCCGATGACAAGGAATCCAGGGCCGGCGACAGGTGCTGGATGATTTCCTCGGCACGGGCCGTGGGCTCCATGCGATGGCCGACACGAATGAACAACGGGTCGTTGAACAAGGTGCGCAGGCGGTTGAGGGCCGAACTGATGGTGGGCTGGCCGAGAAACAGCTTCTCCGCCACCCGCGTCACATTGCGCTCAAGCATCAGCGCTTCGAAGACCACCATCAGGTTGATGTCGGCCTTGCGTAGTTCATTGCGATTCATCGGCGCCCACCCCTCTCCCCAAGACAAGCCGCAGTTTAGAAAGGCCACGGGGCTGCGTCTATGTGCGCACTGCTCATCAGGCGGTTTGGGGACTATAAATCAGCGCTTGAGGGTTATGTAAGCCTCACAGAACAACTGTGGGAACGGCCTATCCCACTCCCACAGCTAGATTGTGTTTACCTTGAAGTCAGGGTTTCAGCGGGCGCTCCTGGTCCCGTTCGGAAAGCTCCGTGCCGTCGTCTGGGTGCTTCCAGGTTTGCGGCTTTTCTTCCTCTGGCCGCCGCCGAGGATGTTCACGTTCTGGCTCACTGTGCTGCTGGTGTTCGTTGCCCATAGCCACCTCCCATCCGTAAGAATTGGACACAAGCTCAAGCATAGAACAGGTCTGAAAAATCGGATGGCCGTTTTGACTGATAGCCAAAACACATCAATGCATCCATATTTGTCACTTATCATTTCTAAATGTGTCAGCCACTATCCCCAGTCTTAAGCGAAACAAGCACTTTAAAAAGAACGCTGGAGACACAAAATCATGACTAGCCCTTCCCGGCCCGCCCCTGCCAGCTCGAAAGTAGGCGCTGTACTGCGCGTTACTTCGGGCAACTTCCTCGAACAGTTCGACTTCTTTCTGTTCGGGTTCTACGCGACCTATATCGCCGCCGCGTTCTTCCCCGCCGCTAATGAGTTTGCGTCATTAATGATGACCTTCGCCGTGTTCGGCGCGGGCTTCCTGATGCGACCACTGGGTGCAATCATTCTGGGTGCCTATATCGATGACGTGGGCCGTCGCAAAGGTTTGATCGTGACCTTGTCGATCATGGCCAGCGGCACGCTGTTGATCGTGCTGGTGCCCAGTTATCACACCATTGGCCTATGGGCGCCGCTGCTGGTGCTGCTGGGCCGCCTGCTGCAAGGCTTCTCGGCCGGTGCGGAATTGGGCGGCGTCTCGGTTTACCTGTCTGAAATGGCTACGCCGGGCCGCAAAGGGTTCTACACCAGCTGGCAGTCGGGCAGCCAGCAGATCTCCATCGTGGTCGCCGCCGCGCTGGGTTATGGCTTGAACGTGTGGATGGAACCGTCGGTGGTCGCCGATTGGGGCTGGCGTATTCCGTTTGCCGTAGGTTGCGTGATCATTCCGTTTATCTTTGTGCTGCGTCGCAACCTGCAGGAAACCGAAGAGTTCGCCAACCGCAAGCATCGCCCGACCATGCGTGAAGTGATGGCGACCCTGGTGAAGAACTGGACCGTGGTGATCGGCGGCATGTTGATGGTGGCCATGACCACCACCGCGTTCTACCTGATCACCGTGTACGCACCGACCTTCGGCAAGACCGTGCTGCAACTGAGCACTTCCGATGCCCTGCTGGTGACCTTGCTGGTGGCGGTGTCGAACTTTTTCTGGCTGCCGATCGGCGGCATCCTCAGTGATCGCTTTGGCCGCAAACCGGTGCTGATCGCCATGACCGTGCTGACTGTTCTTACTGCTTATCCAGCGCTGTCCTACGTGGTCAACGCGCCAAGCTTTGCGCACATGCTGGAAACCCTGTTGTGGTTCTCCTTCCTCTACGGCCTGTACAACGGCGCAATGATCCCGGCGCTGACCGAAATCATGCCGATGGAAGTGCGCGTGGCGGGTTTCTCCCTGGCTTACAGCCTGGCGACTGCAGTCTTCGGTGGCTTCACGCCGGCGATTTCCACCTGGTTCATCCACATCACTGAAGACAAGGCATCTCCCGCCTATTGGATGATGTTCGCCGCACTGTGTGCGCTGTGTTCAACCCTGGCGTTGTATCGCCACGCCAATACCCGTGGCCAAGTCATGCAGGAGGCGGTGCAATGAAGCCTTTGTTCAAATCCCTCACTGCCGTCGTCCTCGGCGCCCTGGCGCTGACGGCCCAGGCCGAAGAGCTCAAGGTGATGACCTCCGGTGGTTTCACCGCCGCCTATAAACTGCTTGGCCCGCAATACGCCAAGCAAAGCGGTGACACCCTCGACACCATTCTCGGCCCGTCCATGGGCAAGGCGCCGGAAGCGATTCCCAACCGCCTGGCCCGCGGCGAGCACGCCGACGTGGTGATCATGGTCGGCTACGCCCTGGATGAGCTGATCAAGCAAGGCAAGGTCGACCCCGCGTCCCGCGTGGAACTGGCCGATTCGCGCATTGGCCTGGTGGTGAAGGAAGGCGCGCAAAAACCTGCGATCAATACCGACGCCGAACTCAAGGCCGTGCTGAGCAAAGCCAAATCCGTGGCGTACTCGGACAGCGCCAGCGGTGTGTACGTCGAGAAAGAGTTGTTCAAGAAACTCGGTATGCCGGCCAAAGGCACTATGATCGAACGCGTGCCGGTGGGCGAGCAGGTGGCCAAGGGCGACTACGAAGTCGGCTTGCAGCAGGTGGCTGAATTGTTGCCGGTCAAGGGTGTGACGTTTGTCGGCAAGATCCCGGAAAACGTGCAATCGGTGACACGCTTTGCGGCGGGCATTCCGGTCAACGCCGAACACCCGGACGAAGCCAAGGCGCTGCTGGAGTTCATGGCCTCGCCCGAAGCTCAACCGGCGGTGCAATCCACCGGCCTGGACTCGGTGTCACGCTGACCGAAACGGCATCTCCCGCACCAATCGTTCCAACTCCAGCGCCGCGGGCGGCAATGTCCGCCCGCGGCGCTTGATCAAGCCCACATTGCGCATCACCTGCGGCTCTACCAGCGGCACACTCACCAGAATCGGGTGCTCGCACGCCGGCATCGCAATCGACGGCACCATCGCCACGCCCAGCCCCGCCTCCACCAGCCCGATCATCGTGGTCACGTGGTGGGTCTCGCAGATACTCGGCTTTTTCACCCGCACGCCACGCAGCGCCTGGTCGAGCAGGAAGCGGTTGCCCGAGGTTTTGTCCACGCTGATGTAGTCGTGTTCATAGGCTTCTGTCCAGGTCACGCTCTCACGCGTGGCCAACGGATGGTCACGCCGACAGGCAAGCACATAGCGTTCCTGCAACAACAGCTCGAACTCGACCTCGTCGGCCAGGCTACCGCTGAAGCTCACGCCGAAATCCGCTTCACCGCTTGCCACCGCATTGCTCACCTCACCAGCACTGGCATCGAGCACCCGCAGGCGAATCTTCGGATACAGCTTGTGGAATTCGGAGATCACGTGGGGCATGAAGTAATACGCGGTAGACGGCACACAGGCGATGGTGACGTTGCCCATGCGTGTGGACGCGACGTTGCTGATGCCCATCAAGGCGATGTCGAGATCGTCGAGCATTCGCTCCACCTGGGGCAAGAAGGCACGACCGACCATGGTCAGACTGACCCGCCGTGTGGTGCGTTCGAACAGCTTTACATCCAGGGCGGATTCAAGCTTCTCGATGCGTCGGCTGAGGGCCGGCTGCGAGATACGGATGGCCTCGGCGGCGCCACGGAAACTGCCCTTGTCTACCACGGCGCGGAAGGCTTGGAGGTCGTTGAGGTCGAAATTGATGATCACGGGAGGCGGGCCAAAGTGGTCGGGGTGACGAGCATTATCGTATGGGAGCCGATGGGATGCCATGCGAGCCGGGGCGGCTTTATCGAGATAATCCTGTTACAGATATCAAGTCATACATTTCAGCAGCTTATCGGCCATCTACGGCCACGCGATCGCCAAAACGGGTCAATACTTGCGGCCTGACCTACACAACTGGAGACGCGACACCCCATGCAAACCTACCCCTTCTGGATGGACGACGAGACGCCGGATATCGGCATTGATCAGTTGCTTCTTGCATCGCGCCAATGGTCAAGTAGGATTGAATCCTACTCACTTCTGGCGGACATCCCAATGCGCTCAACCCAGCAAATGAGCATCACCTTGCCCCTTGAAATGGCGGCCCTGGTCAAAGCCAAGGTGGCTGCAGGCGAATATGCCAGCGAAAGCGAAGTGATTCGCGACGGATTGCGGGTGCTGCTGGCACGTGACCGTGCCATGGAAGATTGGCTGAGGGACGAAGTCATCCCGGCAGCGACCGCTCTTGAGGCACAGCCTGAGCTCGGGTTATCTGCAGAACAGGTTCGCGAGCATATGGCAGCCAGGCGTCAACGCAAAGGCATCGGGAACGCGTGAGCTACTCGGTGGTTTTTTCGCCTGAAGTCCTGACGCAACTCAATGCCCTTGAGGATTACATCTGCGATGCCGGCTCCCCCTTGGTAGCGACGCGCTTTATCGACAATCTCGTCAGCTACTGTGAAAACCTCGCCCTGTTCCCCTTGCGTGGCACGCGCCGTGACGACCTGCTTACAGGCTTGCGCATCACGCACTATCGTCGCAGCACCATCATCGCGTTCAGGGTGAGGCCTGATTGCGAAACGGTGTCGATAGTGGGGGTATTTTATGGCGGGCAAAACTACGCGGCGCTGTTCCAGGGTGAGGGGAACGACTGCTCATTGATTGACGAAAAGCCTGCTGAAAACTGATCGGCAGGCTTTTAGCGCTTAATCGACTGATAATTTCTCCCACGCCGCTGGCGCACTGAAAAACGCCTGCGCGTTACTGTCCAGCGTCTCCAAGTGATAACCCCCTTCCTGCACGATCAAGCATGGCAACCCCAGCCCTCGAATGCACTCGCCCAACCGCGCAAAGCCTTCCCGCGTCACCGCGACTTTGCTTTGCGGGTCCAACTCGTAAATATCAAAGCCCAGTGACAACACCAGCACATCCGCCGAGAAATCCTTCACCGCTGCCAGGGCCAGCTCCAGCTTGTCGAAAAACAGCGCTTCGCTGGCACCGTGGGGCATGGGCAGGTTGAGGTTGAACCCTGAGCCTGCACCATCGCCTCTTTCTTCGGCAAAGCCCGCCACCCCGGGATAGAAGTTGGTGGGATCGCCATGGATCGACGTGTAGAGCACGTCATCGCGCTGGTAGAAAATCTCCTGGATGCCTTGGCCGTGGTGCATGTCGGTATCGAGCACCGCGACGCGCTGGAAGCCTTGGCGTAACGCTTGCGCAGCCACCGCCGCATTATTGATGTAACAGAAACCACCCGCCGCATCGAAGCGGGCGTGATGACCCGGTGGTCGGCACAAGGCGTAGGCGGCAGGTGCGCCTTCGAGGATCGCCTTGGCAGCGGCAACGGCGCTTTGGGCTGACCAATACGCCGAGCGCCAGGTCAGTTCACCGATCGGGCAACTGCCATCTGCCAGGTAACGTGCCGCCTGGGCCAGAATGCCGCGCAGGGCGTTGGGCTCGCGCACGAAGATGTTGGACATGACTTCGTCGCCCCAGTCTTCAGGAATTTCCTTCCAGCGCTGGTGAGCCTCTTGAAGAAAATCCAGGTAGGCCGCGCCATGCACGGCGAGCAGCGGTTCCATACCGTAGTCGCTTGGTTGCTGGATATCAAAGCCCAGGGTTTGCGCAGCCAGCAGCAGGTTGCGCGCACGCTCGGGGACCTCCTGTGGCGTGCGCATCTGGCCACGAGAATAGTAGCTGCGTGGGTGATGCAGCAGTTGTTCGGGATGGAAAAACGTATTCATAGGATGCTCCTGGATAAACACAGAACCTGTGGGAGCTGGCTTGCCTGCGATTGCGCACGGTCAGAGCACAATGTACTGCCTGCTTCACCGCTATCGCAGGCAAGCCAGCTCCCACATGGGCACGGCGTCAGCCTTTAGAAATGAACCTGGCCGGCGCGTTTCAACACGGCGTTGAGCAATACATCTGTGCCCTGGCGCACGTCTTCAGGCAAGACATCTTCGGCTTCGTTGTGGCTCAGGCCACCGACACAGGGGATGAAGATCATCGCAGTCGGGCAATAGCGCGCCAGGTGGATAGCATCGTGGCCGGCACCGCTGATGATGGTCTGCTGGCTGTAGCCCAGAGCGTCCACCGACGCTTGCACACAGGCCACGCACTCAGCATCGAACGGCGTGGCCGGGCTGATCCAGTGCGGTGTGATAGTTACGCTCAGGCCACGGTTGTCGGCAATCGCCTGCAGGCGTGCGCGCACTTGCTGCTCCATGGCGTCGATATCGGCGTCGCGGTGATGGCGCAGATCGACAGTGAAGTCGAGCACACCGGGAATAGTGTTGCGCGACGACTTGGCGATGCTCAACTCACCTACGGTGGTCAGGCCATATGGGGCAAAATCGGCAGCGAGGTTTTCCAGGGCCTGGATCATTTTTGCAGCGCCGTACAACGCATCTTTGCGCAGTGCCATCGGCGTGGTGCCCGCATGGGCAGCCATGCCTTCGACCCGCACATCGAGCCAGCGAATCGCCTGGCCGCCGGTCACCACGCCTATGGTTTTGGCGTTGTCTTCCAGGATCGGGCCTTGCTCGATATGCGCTTCGAAATACGCATCCACCGCCCCACCCAATGCACGCTCGCCGTTATAACCGGTGGCGCGCAACGCCTCGTCCACGCTGACGCCATCACCGTCGGTGGTCGCCAGCGCCTTGTCCAGCGCGAGGGCGCCGGTGAAGACCGCCGAGCCCAGCATCGCCGGGGTGAAACGCGCGCCTTCTTCGTTGGTCCACACTGCGATTTCCAGGGGCTTGCGCGTCTGGATACCGTGGTCATCGAGGCTGCGGATCACTTCCAGGCCAGCCAATACACCGTACACGCCATCGAAGCGCCCGCCTTCGGGCTGGGTATCGAGATGGCTGCCGATCATCACCGGCGCGGCCTCATTGTCGGTACCCGCACGACGGGCGAACAGGTTGCCGATGACATCCACGCTCAACGTCAGGCCAGCCGCTGTACACCAGTGGCTGAACAGCTCGCGACCGGCCTTGTCTTCGGCGCTCAACGCCAGGCGGCAGCTGCCACCGCGTGCAGTCGCGCCGATCTCGGCCATGGCCATCAAGCTATGCCACAGGCGCTCGCCATTGATCTTCAACATTGCTGACTTCCTCAACTGTGTGCCATTTCCAGGCGGTGAGCCGTGGCGTGGCGGCGGGACAAGGCCAGGACGCACACCAACGAGACCGCCGCGATCACGCTGTAAAACACTGCCATCGGCCACCATTGGCCCAGGTATTGATGGGCCAGCCAGGTGCCGATCAACGGTGTCAGGCCGCCGGCCAATGCGCCGCATACCTGGTAAGCCAGAGAGATCGCGGTGTAGCGCACACGGGTTTCAAACAGGCCGCTGACAAAGCCTGCGATGACGGCATAGAACGACGCCATGCACACCACCGCCAGGGCAATGCCGAGGATGATCAAGGGCGCCTGGCCGCTGCTGACCAGCACAAACATGGGGTACGGCGACGCCATTGCCAGTACGCACATGGCGCACAGGAACCGTGTAGCGCCGACCTTCTCTGCCACCCAGGCGGCCAGTGGCTGAACGCAGAACTGGATAATGGCGACGAAGAACAGGCATTCCAGAATCAGCGAGCGCGGCAGGTTCAGTTGCTGAGTGCTGTAGGCAATCATGAAGGTGTTGGTGAAATACACGCCGGCGATCCCCAATGTGTTGGCGCCAATGCACAACAACAGTGGACGCCATGCGGTCTTCAGCACTTCCAGCACGGGGGCTTGGTCCTTCTTGATCGCCCGCGCTTTTTCCGCCTGGGCCTTGTCTTCGAGGAACTCCGGCGACTCATTTACACCCAGGCGAATCGCCAGGCCGACGACCAACAGCAAGGCACTGGCCAGGAACGGCAGGCGCCAGCCCCAACTGAGCAGGTCTTCTTCCGGTAAGCGGGTCACCGCACTGAACGCCAGCAGGGAAAGAATCAAACCGGCCGGGCTGCCCAACTGCGCGAAGGATGCAAAGAAGTTACGGCGCCCCTTTGGCGCATGTTCCCCGGCCATCAACACCGCCCCGCCCCACTCACCGCCGACCGCAATGCCTTGCACCACTCGCAGCAGTATCAGCAGCACCGGTGCCGCGGCGCCGATCTGTGCATAGGTCGGCAACAGGCCGATGCACACCGTGACCACGCCCATCATGACGAGGGTAATCACCAGGGATTTCTTGCGGCCGATGCGGTCGCCGATATGGCCAAACACGATGCCGCCCAACGGCCGCGCAAAGAAGCCCACGGCGAAGGTGCCGAACGCAGCCATGGTGCTGAACAATTTATCGTCGGAGGGGAAAAACAGCTGACCGAACACCAGCGCCGCAGCGGTGGCATAGATGTAAAAGTCGTACCACTCGATCATGGTGCCGATAAAAGCGGCGGCCGCGGCACGGCGAGGCTGCGGCGAAGCGGAAGGCTTCATGGGGCTGGCTCCTTTGGTTATTTTTTTGGCAGGAGAAGGTCGAACCGGTGCGCTCTGATGGCGCTTGTTGAGCCCGATTTTTCGGCCCGGGGCTATGATTAGTCAATTTTCTATTTATTATCTTGATTATAAATACTGCTTATTATCGAGCGACACCATGGCCGAATCCCGCCGCGATATTCACCCCCTGCTCAACGACCGCCTGGACTGGAACCTGCTGCGCACCTTCCGCGTGATCGGCCAGGAACTGAGCATCAGCCGCGCTGCCGCCCGCCTGCACCTGACGCAGCCGGCCATCAGCCAGGCGCTCAAGCGCCTGGAGGAACAGCTGGATTGCCAGCTCATCCTGCGCCGTGGCCCGCGCTTCGTGCTCACCGAGGCAGGTGAACAGATTTTCGCGATTGCCGGCGAGATGTACGGCCAGGTTTCGCAAATGAGCAACGCCCTGCAAAAGCCCGGCGATGAAGTGATCGGCAAAGTGCGCTTGCTGATGATCAGTCGGATTAATTCCGACACTTTCGATGACTTTCTCGCCAGCTTTCATCGCGAACATCCGCGGGTCGATCTGGAAGTCGAAGTGATGCGCAGCTCCGACATCGTCGCCGCCCTGCTGGAAAAAACCGCGACCCTGGGGTTGAGCCTCAATCGTCGGCCTCAGCCGCGCCTGGAACAGCACCTGTTTCTGCGTCAGCGCTACGCGTTCTTTTGCGGAAAACATCACCCATTGTTCGGGCGCACAAACCTGGCCGAGGGGGACTTGCAGTCGGAAAACTTCGTGAGTTTTACCAGCGACCAGATTGGCGGGATGCTCTCGCCGCTGACGATTTTCCGTGATCAGCAAGGCTTCGGTGGGCGGATCGTGGCGTCATCCTCCAGCCTGGAAGAAGTGCGGCGTTTGGTGATTGCCGGGTTTGGTTTGGGTTGCTTACCGACTCATGTGGTGGCGGACGATGTGAAAAACGGGCTGCTGTGGCGGTTGCCGCCGGATGAGGGGATTGCGGATGTGGATATTCACGTGTTGTGGAATCGCGAGCAGAAGATGAGTCGGGCGGAGGGGGTGTTTATTGAGTGTCTTATGGGGCGGTTGGCCGACGTATAATTGGCCACATCCTGCGTGTCAAAAAGCAGTTACAACTCACTGGATGCACGTCGAAGCACGCACGGCTAGGATTGCAGTCAACTAAGCCAATGGCGTACATTAGCGATGATTTTCATAGAGCCGTCAGTCTTCACCCGTCGCGTTAAAGAATTGATCGACGAGGATGCCTACACGGCTCTTCAGAACGTGTTGGTAGTCAACCCTTCTGCTGGCGATGTAATCGAGGGTACGGGTGGAGTTCGCAAGATACGAGTAGCAGCCAAGGGCCATGGCAAACGAGGCGGGGCGCGGGTGATCTATTACCACTTCGTCTCGGCATCACAGATTGTTCTACTGATGATCTATCCCAAAAATGAACAGCAGGACTTGACTGCCGACGAGCGCAAGTCACTGAAGGCTGCGATTGAGCACTGGAGATAGCTATGAGCAGATTTTTTGATGAATTGATGGAAAGCGTTCAAGAGATGAACGAGATCCTGCGCGGAGAACGCGAACCTTCTCGTGAATTCCATGTTGATTCAATGCGAGTCAAAGAGATCCGTAAGGCGACAGGGCTGACCCAGGCTAAATTCGCAGCGCTGATTGATGTGCAACTTGGCACATTACGTAACTGGGAGCAGGGTCGTCGTGAACCTACCGGACCAGCAAAGGCATTGTTGAAAGCTATCCATAATGACCCAGTCCATGTACTGAATGCGTTGGCTAGCTAAAATAAGACTCCACTGCTGCGCCTTAAACATCGTCATAACCGGAAAAGCTCGGAGCTGACTCAGCGACGGGCTTTTTCGTTTGTACGGCAGATTTAAGGCTCTTTAAAATCTCACATCGATACCACTGATGATTACTATCGAAACGAGCGCCTGAACGATTGCCGCCACTGATTCCTATAATCGCTCCAAATTCCCTCCCCGCCTGGCTTCAGGCGACATCCTCCCGGAACCCAATCCCATGCCAAGCGCGAGCCAGGCCCCTAGCGGGCTTCCCGAACATAATCAACAAAGCGTCAAACAGCAGTGGCTGGCGATTCTTTCAGTCGCCGTGGGTGCCTTCGCCCTGGTGACCAGTGAATTCCTGCCGGTGGGCGTACTCAACGACGTTGCCAGCGACCTGGGCATCAGTGCCGGTCACGCCGGATTGATGGTCACATTGCCCGGCATCATGGCCGCCCTCGCCGCGCCGTTTCTGTCGGTCAGCATTGGCGCCATGGACCGTCGCTATCTGCTGATTGGCCTGACACTGGTGATGATCATCGCCAACTCGGTGGTGGCCTTCGCCACCGATTTCAGCCTGCTGCTGTTCGGCCGTGTATTGCTCGGCATCAGCATCGGCGGCTTCTGGGCCACGGCCATTGCCCTCAGCGGGCGGCTGGCGCCCAAAGGCGTGGGAGTTGCGAAAGCCACCTCGATCATCATGATGGGCGTGACCCTGGCCACCGTTCTGGGCGTGCCTGTGGGTACCTGGCTCAGCGGCCTGATGGGCTGGCGCATGACCTTCCTGGTTACTGCGTTGGTGGGCATTCCGGTGCTGCTGGCGCAGATCTTCCTGCTACCGCGACTGACCCCGGAAAAGGCCATTGAGATCCGTGACCTGCCGGCTTTGTTTATCAACCCACAAGCACGGGTCGGGTTGATCGCCGTGCTGCTGATCGGCCTGGCGCACTTTGCCGCATATACCTATGTCGCACCGTTTTTCAAACACAGTTCCGGCTTTGACGGCCCAACAATCGGCTCACTGTTGTTGCTGTATGGCGTGGCAGGCGTGCTGGGCAATATCTTCGCTGGCTTTGCCGCCAACCGCAGCGTACGCAACACCCTGCTGCTGGTCGCGCTGATGATCGGTACCAGCACTGCACTGTTCCCCTACTTCGCCACCGGTATGACCGGCGCGGCGATGCTGATCGCCCTCTGGGGCTTCGCCTTCGGCGCGTTCCCGGCCTGCGCCAGCATCTGGATGTTTGTGGTGGCGCCCAAGGATGTAGAACGCGGCATGCCACTGTTTGTGGCGCTGTTTCAGGTGATCATTGCGTTAGGCTCGTTCTTCGGCGGCCGGATCGTCGACCAGATGGGCAGCGCGGTGCTGTTGAGCCTGGCCACGGCGCTGGTGGGATGTGGATTTGTAACGGTACTGATACTGGGCCGCAATGTGAGTAATAGCTTGGTGGCGCAGCCGGGCTGACCGTACCGAGATAAAAACAACCGAAACGAAAAAGCCCCGCAGCTTATTCAGTTACGGGGCTTATTCTATGTAATGGTGGAGAGATAGGGACTCGCCCCTTCATGCATTACTGAGGACCGCACCGGCCCATCAAATATTATGTTTTCACGCTCTGCCTGTGGCGCACTGCGGCCTGTAGCGGCCCTGAATATGCCCAAGCGTTGCCCTAAATCTTGAAAGTCAGGGCGAGGCGATCAGTGCTAACACTCGTCTATCCGCAATTCGGTATTACAGGAAGCACATCATCCACTCGTGATCAATGGTGTCAAAGAACGCACGAATAAACACGTCCAATATCCACCGAACTCGAGCAGTCTGTATTTCTATCGATATGGCGTTGAGCACTTGCACGACTGTTTACTGCTCCCTTGGTTAACTCCCTTTCCTCCATTAACTCCGCTGAGCCAAGCTCATGGTTCGGTAATGGGACCAGTTGCAAGTCATTCAGGCAGCTTTTGTTAACCCGACAGCAGCAAAGGCAGGAGATCAGTAAGCAGCCGAAAAAGATGCCCATACGAACAGATGCGTTCATTCAGATAAGCGCATTTCGTTTGGCGAAGTCAGCCAAGCCTACTTGCGAGGTTAGTTTGAGCTTGCTTAACAAACGTTTTTTGTGGGCGCTGATATTCTTATTGCTCAACAGCATGATCTCACTGATTTGCAGATTGCTCATGCCCCTGGCCAGTTGCCGCAGGACCGCCAATTCACGGTTTGACAATGTACTGATCAGCTGCTGATCGGAGGCGTCCAGTTCACCGCGACGAACCGAATCCGTTTCCTGACTGGGGAATACCGTATAACCGGACATGACGGTCGTCAGTGCTTTACGGAATTTTTGCGGCTCATCCACTTTACAGATATAACCGTCAGCCCCCATGCTTCGGCAGCGTGACGCATAAAACTCCGGCTGTTGGGAAGTGAGCACCAGGATTTTACTGGGCAATTTCAACGCTTTAACACGGCGGATAACTTCCAGGCCGTCGAGTTTTGGAAGGCCAATGTCCAACACGATTAAATCCGGTTGATGCTGGCGAGCCAGTTGCACGGCGTCTGCACCATTGTTCGTTTCCGCCACCGTATCAAACCGCTCTTGCGACAACACCATCACCACGGCCGCGCGTATAAACGGGTGATCATCTACCACCAAGACTGTATACATCCGTGCTCCTACGACATTTAGTTAGCTATAGGTATTGAAAGATTTAAACGGATAAGAACGCATCATTCGTGGATGTACCATCGGTGTAGCTCATCCGTGCCGACTCGACATTCGGAGTTTGGCTGGTGCGCGATACCACACGGATGCTGCCGCTGAAAACTAATCGAAAATAGGGATCACTGACTCCAGCTGAACAACACATTACTCGTAGGCCGGAAAAAATTACCCGAAATCACCCCGCTACCAACCGCATCACTCATCTTGACCATGTTAGCGATCTGCGACGAGATGAGGTTGTACACTCACTGTCTTTAAATCCCGGAAACGTCAATACACTCTGCTGCTAGAACTGATTATCCCCAGCGTATTTGCAATTGCCGCGTGGCTTCCTTGACCCGAGCATACTACGTGCCCTGAGTGACGTACGGCAGTCAAGCGTTGATACGACTCGTGGTAGCAACGAGGTTGGAACTACCTAATTTACTGACGTTGCCGTTGGTAGCATCGAACAGTTACCATTGTTAAGCTCTTAATATTCAGAACAAGAAAACCTCCTACTTTTTCAGCAGTAATCATCTGGTCTTTACCGCAACCTCCATATCAGATGATTCTGAAAAAATGAATCGCACCTCCACCCTGCCGATTGAAAATTGCTCCAGGGCGGATTGCTGATTTTTGCCCCCGCAATTGTGGTGCGGATCAAAACAGCTCATCGTCCTCTATACCATCTTCGTCCTTGCGCTTTCGTTTTCGCGATTTGATTTTTGTCTGGGCGGCCAAGGTGCTGTGTTGCAGGCGGTAGGACTCGTTGCCCGTTTCGACGATATGGCAGTGGTGTGTCAGCCGATCCAGCAACGCTGTGGTCATCTTGGCATCGCAAACACACTCGACCATTGCGAGAAGCTGAGGTTGGTGGTGATGACCACGAGGATGGGTAAAGACGGCTGCTGACTCACTGGCCGACTCGCTCACAAGGCACCGAATAGCGATTTCGCACCACGCTGATCAGGCAGGTGCCAGAGACCCGTACGGTGCGCTCGACGTAGCCATCAAAGGCCGTCGGCATCGGCATCATTACCCTCGGCCTTGATCTGCTCGAAAAGTGCTTTGGCGCTTCTGCGGTTGTGCTTTGCCCGGAACGAATCGGCTTTGAGCACCTGTTCCAGCGTGTCGTGGAATGGGCTGAGTTTGTTGAAGGTCGCGTACCGCTGGTACGCCGGCTGAGTGGCTTCGGGCGCTCTAACCCATTTTCGGAAGGTGTTTCTCGACAGCCCGGTACGCTTGGCTATCTGGTGCAGCGAGAGCTTGTCGCGGAAGTACATCCGCCGGATTTTTCCCAACATTTCCATGCTGATCACCCTGTGTTCTCCTGTTAGGAAAATCAGCAGAAGCAGTTGAACACCTGGGTCAGTTTTCGGTCAGCGGCAACATGCCCCCTGTATGCGACCGCGACTACTCATAACTCAATTTAAAGGTTGCGTCGGCATCTCCCTTCCCCGGCGTCACCGGGCCGGTTGCGCGATACTGACTAAAGAATACCAGCGCGGCAGTGCGGCTCCTGTTTACAGGCGCAGCCGCCGCTAAGATGGTTTGCTCGAGTGGCAGGAGTGTGCGGTTCTGATCCAAAAGGGCAATCGCGACATTTTTCGCCGAGCCGTTCCCGCTCAGAGCCAGCAGCCTCGGGTCAGTCGGGTTTGCGGCGCCACTAAAGGTGACTGAGATACCCTTCTTCAGACCGTTGCAATTTTCCAGGTTAATCACAAAGCGTGCCGCAGGCATTGTCGGCAATGTACTGCTGGATTGCCGCACCGCCCAAGTGCCCATATAGACATCCTGATAGTCTGAACCGACACTCACCTCACAGCTCGCCGCCACTAACGTTGCGGTTATAAGTAAGTTAATCCTGGCCAACTCTGCTTGTGTCACGCTTGAAAAGCCGGACAACAATAGAAGCCACAAGCCCAGCTGCCGATTTAATGTTCGCATAGCAGCCTCCTGTTATTGATAGTCCACCCGAAGATACGCCCGCGAGGTAACAGGCCCCTCCGCAGGTGGTTTCCCGGTAACACTGACCGGAAAGACTTTGATGGTGACGTTAGCGCTACCGTTGTTGTCCAGATTAAATGGAATCAAGCTGTTGAACGAGTTCGGTCTCAGGTGCTTTTCGCTCTTGTCGGTGACCACGAAGCCGACGTCCGGATTAGTCGAGACAATGGCATCGCCGCTGACCTTATCAGCTTGAACACGCATCGTCAGGCTGGCCTGCTGCTTGATATTGCTGCACTGCAGGGCAATGGATCGAACCTCGGGACTCACCCCCTCTGCCTTGGCACCGGCCGTTTTGAACGCTCCAGTGGAGATGCTGTTGGGAAAATCCACTGTCACGAGGTCAGTCGTATCGAGCACGCAATTTTCAGGGACGGTAATGCTATAGTTCAAATATACCTTTGCAAAAACAACTTCGTGAGTATTGCACCGCCACCCATTACATGCTCCCCAAGTACCTAGCAACAGGTTATTTTGGTATACGCCTCCTACCATCTTTTTCGTAATTTTAATTGAGCTATCCCAAGTCGTAGACACAATTCCTGAGCCTGATTCGCCAGGCTTACAGGTACCCGATAGACCCGTTGGCCCACTGAATGGAACATACGCATAATTTCCGCAAGAGTTGTGACGGGTTCGAACAGCAACGGATAGATAATCATCCACGCGCTGATAATGCCAGTCAGTATAACGGGTGCCGTAAGACGGTATAGAACCATCCAAACCTGTGAATGAGTTGCTCTTTACCCCCACCCCCAAGCCACTATCAAGCTCATTCACGGTAAAACTTGACGAGGCCATCGTTCTCCCTGGCATATTCGCATGGCTGTCCAATGTTTCAGTCAGCGTCAAATTGACTACTTGATTGCAGCCAATACAATCGGCCATTGCCGGGACGCTACTGATTATTAGCAACAGCCCAATCGCTCTGCTTAACATGATTACCACCCTACTCTCCACCATCACAGGCACTCTACTTTGGCGTAACTGACGACGTTGCCTTCGCTGCTTTTGGGTAACTGATAGCGGGCGTGACACGCCTGACGTGTTCCCGGCCCCCAGCTCACAGACAAGTCTCCCGTGAGCGGCAAGCCCGCCAGATAAACCTGACCGTTTTCACCGACGATGCTGCCGCCTTTGCCGTCCTGCCGTTCAACGGTAGAACCAAACGGCACAGGTTGGCCGCTGGTTTGCACCAGAGTCACCAGTGCTCTTACACCGACGCGCGTGATGAACTCAGCCCTTACCAGTGCACCGCGGGAAGGCACTACGTTCATGACGGGTTCGTCCAGATCGGCATTGTCTTTGAGCGAGGTGGTGTCCAGTGCGATTCGATTGGTGTGATAGGTGGTTGCATAAGGCATCACCGCATAGCCGCGCCAGTCGGTCCTGACGCCGGTCGCGTTTTCAATCTTGACTCCAGTGGCGCCTGGCGCCTTGATCAACACGTTGGTATCCCCCAATGGCTGGCTGAAGGTCACGCCGTTGGCGTGGCCCACTAAACCGCCGCTCAGCCCAACGGTGACTTGCTGGTAGTTTCGGTTGTAGCTGTAACCGGCAGAACCGTTGCCGTAGCCGCCCTGATAGCGCAGATTCGCGCTTCCGCTTGCGCCCCCCTGGTCACCGTAACCTTGTTGTACGCTGTAATTCAGGTTGTTATCCGCCGTGGCGGTACCACTTACACCTGCACGCTGGGTCATCTGACCGTGCGTATCGGTATTAGCCGAATAAGTGCCGTACATCGTGTTTCGGGAGCTGGTAATGTCGGTGCTCTTGCCGCCCTTGGCCAGCCAGTCACCCAACGGAAAAGACAAGTTCAACAATAACTGGTTATCCGAACCGCCCATGTTCGCGCTTTTATTGTAGCTATACGTCACGTTGTAATTGATATCGCGCCAAAAGCCGCTATATCCCAACTGCCATAGATCATCGGTTTTGTCGCTGTTCCAGTAGGACTGACGGCTGCCGCTCAGGAATATCGAACCTTTATTCCCCAATTGCTGGGTGATGCTCACTTGCGTATGGCCTTTGCGGGTGTGATTGAGGTTGAAGTAATCCTGGTAGGTCGGTTTTACCTCCACCGGTCCATCTTGAGCATCCACCTTGTACCCGCTCATTTGGCGGTAACTGGTATCATCCAGCGTATAAAAACCTTGGGTTGAAAAGCGATAGCCCAGCAACTGAAAGTTAGTACCCAACTGGTTTAGCGATTTGGCATACAAGAAGCGCAATGATTGCCCCTGATGCCGGCTGTCATCGGCGAGCACGCTATTGGCCTGGGTCAAATCTGCCGACACTGCGCCCCATGTCCCCAGGTTAACCCCCGCCCCAACGGCGAAGGCAGTGTAATGGTTGGCGAGTTGCGAGCCACCATAAAGCGTGATGCCATGCGGGCCGCCCCAGATAACAGTACCTTGGCCAAAACCTGGTTTACCCTGTTCCATCGTGTTACTGCGATACTGCCCCACCGTCAGCGCATACTTTACCCGCCCTTCACGTTGCAGCACTGGCACTCCCGAGTAGGCCACAGTGAAAGTATTTTCCGAGCTATCAGCTTCGGTCACCGTAACTTTCAAGTCCCCGCTGCTGGAGGTAGGGTAAAGATCACTAATTTCAAAAGGTCCTGGCGCGACGTAGGTTTGATAAATGACATAGCCATTTTGTTTGATGGTGATTTTGGCATTACTGTTGGCAATCCCTCTCACGGTAGGTGCAAACCCGCGCAAACTGTCCGCCAGCATGTTGTCATCTGAAGCCAATTGCGCGCCGCGAAACCCCAAACTGTTGAAAACGTCACTCGGGGTAGAGCTATCACCTAACGTCAGTTCTGACTTCAAGGGTGCAATCGTGCGTTGCGCATAGGTACTGATGTTCTGCCATTCGTTAGTGCTGCGTCCATAGCCGTTGCTGTAGATCAAGCTGGACGTGTTACGCAAACGCCAGGCACCCAAGTTAACACCGCTGTCCAGCCCCAAAAAACCGTAGTTGGCGCTGCCCCCCCCCATACTGTTATGGGTGTTGCTGCCGGTAAAATTGTAGTTCAGCAACAATGCGTTAATGCCATGATCCCACTCATCGGGTGAAACGTAGCCCCGTGCATTACTTTTTAGAGCAGCCTGTGGGATGCTGATGTACAGACGCTGACCGTCAAAGTCGAACCGCGCCCCAGCCTGGGGTATGGCTGTCGCCAGATCGATGCACTGATCCGGCAGAGCGCCTTGCAACAGGGTCGATGATTCAACTTTCACACCCACACGCTCCAAATGCTCACGGGTAATGCAGGCACTCAACCCGGAGTCATCCAACTGCGCTTCCCCTTCTGATGCACGATGGCGCGCTCCAAACGCCAGGTTCTGGGTGGACATATATTCATCATTCAAATAGATTTCAACGCGGTAGTTGCCCGGAGCCTGCCCTTCACCTTTCTCGAAACGCGAAAGGTCGGCGACAGCATTTGGGTCACCAGACAGAAAGGCCGGGTTAAAGAACTCCTCTGCCTTCGTGGCGGTGCTGACAACGCAAGCCATGCAAAAGCTGACAGTAAAAAAAACACTGCCAGCAGACTTAGACTTATTAAGATTAATCGTTAGCATAAGCCCCTACCAGCACCTGAAAGCACAGCGCAACATAACGCTTCTCAAACGTTCACATGCAGCGATGGAAAATCATTTACTTGAGCATGTGAGAATATTAAGCGACGATGTAATTCGATCTTATTACTTCAATGGCACCGTCGTGACAGGCGTGATGGCGCCATAATCATTTACTGTTTGATAACTGACAGCGCCTGAGGCACTGTCTGGAATCGGCACACGACTGCTGCTCATCGGCGAAACCATAGTATTTGGCAAGTTACCTGTACCGATCGCCAGACTGACGAGCGAAACATAATAAGGCGATGGGTTCTCAATCTTCAGCACTTCGCCCTGACGCGAGAACTTCAACTGCCCAGGTGCGTCAGCAGCCGTTGAAGGCAAATTGGCAGGCCGCACAAACAACTTGACCCGCGACAAGATAGCAATCTGCAGTACGTTCTTATCCTGTACATCGTCACGCTCAACAGCAGGAATGGCCTTACTGTTTAGCCAAAATACACTTTCGCGATCTTTCGGCAAATCAGCGCCGACATACATGATGCGCAAGGTATTCTCACTTTTTGGTTTGCTGACAAACAACGGTGGTGTCACCACAAAGTCTGACGACTTCTTCTCAGCAACGTCATCAACCCACGATTGAATCAGGAAACGATTTTTTTTGTCGCTGTTGTTCACCGCCAGCGATACTTGTTTGGCGCCGGCCGGATAAATAACTCGCGTTGCGCCCAGCGCAACACCACCCGCCTGTGCCGTCAAGGTGTAAAAGGAGCTAAATACAACAATTAAGCCAGCTGTTACATTGCGAAAGCGTAAAGCGTACTTTATCAACACAAACCCCCCTTCAAATTAACAAGTACACCGCCTGCCCGGTAGCGATCTTTGGTACGAAACAGCAAACCAGGTACAGGTATTCGCGTTACCACCGTTCATCTCACGAGCGGTAAACGAAACAACATCGCAGAACGACAGAACAGAGCCGCGCATAGCGGTGTTTAGCACTCAAAAATACCCCCCAGATGCGATTGGCCCTGCCACCTTCCCTGGCAGCACTGTCGTCCTTAGTATTCGTGTGCTACAGAAGCCTTACTCGTATTTCATGGTAAAGGTTGCGTCTGCGTCTGCCGCACCCGGCGTCACAGCCGCAAGCGTTGACTTATAACGCGCAGTGAGAGCCAACACGTTGTCGCCATCTTTCAGCTGGTGAGACGCAGAGAAGTTCCCGCTATTGGGCACTAACACTGTCCCATGACTATCGGATATTTCAATGCCCACACCGCTAGCTGCACCGGACGAACCGCCACCGATATTGCTGACAGTAAGCACGCTAGGGTCAGCAGCATCAGCAGCACCAGTGAAGGCCACAGAAGCCTTGGAAGAAACAGTACTGTCACAATCCTGCAACTTGATAGTGAAAGGAACCAATCCAGTTTTGTCGCCTACCGCTTTAAACTTCGCAGATCGGTACTGCCCCAATGTTACTGTCTGGTCCGCTGAGTCGGCGCTGACCGAGCAGGCAGCGTTAACTATTTCACCTTTAAAATGCACGGCCCCACCGTTTGATAGAGTTGGGGCCGCCATAACGCCAATACTGGACATCAGTAAAGACGCCACCACAAAAGTCTGTACAGAAGAGTTAATGCGCATGTTTTTAGCTCCTGAATAGGTAGTAGTGCTTTAACACTTGGGAAATCAAAATGAATCTGCACTTGCGGGATAAAACGGGCAAGTTCAAAAAGACTACCTAACGACTAAGAAAAAAAATTGTAGAAATTTCACCTTTTTGAGGTGGAAATTTCTTTCCAGTGTGAATCACCCCTGGTTTCCTAGACGCCTCTTTGACTTGAACTGAGGCCAATTAGTAGGTGCCATGAGCAACCCGCGTTATCCCGAAGAATTCAAAATCCAAGCGGTCAATCAAGTGACCGAAAAGAAGCTGCCTGTCGCTGATGTGGCGGCCCGTCTCGGCGTGTCGACGCATAGCCTCTATGCCTGGATAAAGCGCTATAGCAAACCTCAAGCAGAACGGCAGCAAGACGACGATCAGCACGCTGAACTGCGTCGTCTGCAAGCCGAACTCAAACGCGTCACTGACGAGCGAGACATTTTAAAAAAGGCCGCCGCGTACTTTGCCAAGGCGTGCGGCTGAAGTACGCCTTTATCAAGCAGCAAGCGGGCGACTATTTCATTCGACGGCTTTGCCTGACGCTGAAAGTATGAATCGCCCCGGATTCTTTAGACACCTTGCAAACTCATTGCGTAACGTTTT